>CAZXXP010000011.1:13346-21380 GCA_964644785.1 uncultured Nitrosopumilales archaeon
TCTTCTGACTCTCTGCTAGCTTTATACCATCCATTATTGGCATCCTGAATTTCCTTTATCTCGTCAAGCCAGCTCTTCCATGTTTCGATCTTTCCCTTAATCGTATCCTTCCCTTTTACCACTTTTACATTGATTTCATTCATTTCTTTTTCGCACTCTTTGCCTCTTCGACAGCCTTTCTAGCTTGCTCATCAATCCAAGCGTCTATAGCTTCCTCTAACGCTTTGGTTATGTTCCCTTTCTTCATACCTTTGCTCTCGAATATAGCCTTACGGAAACGCTTTTCGAGATCATTATCGATTTTAAGCCCTAAAGTTCCCATTCCTATCAGAGATATTCTTGATGTCTAGATATTTAAACATATTGATATCTAGTAAGGTTTGTTACCCTAGATATCTAGATATCAGGTGTGGTAAAATTGAACCCACAGGAAACGAATCTTTCGGATGCTCGGATGATGAGAGGGATGGCAATATCTCAGAACACTGGAATCTCTGGGAATATAGATGGCTCTTTTGCCGTCCCTTCTCAGACGAGCAGTGATATTCAATATAGGGTTTGCGTAGTAAATGGTAAATGGATATGCGATTGTCCCGATAACTACTTTAGAGCAATCACGTGCAAGCACGTTTACGAAGTGCAATTCTGGATAGCTCTCAGAACATACTTTAACAAAGAGCAGAAACCAAAGATATTCTCTCAGGATGCTTGTCCATGCGATAGATGCGGTTCAATTAGAGTAATGAGATATGGTAGATATGAAGATAAGCAAGTTTTCAAGTGTAAGGATTGCAATCATAAATTCAGAGAGCAAAGCTTGCTCAAGAAAGCTAAATACAACCCTGAAATCATAACGCTAACATTAGACCTATACTTTAAAGGAATATCGTTCCGAAAGATTAGCGATCACTTACACCAATTCTATGGCTTGGAGGTCAACTATTCAACTGTTTATGGATGGCTCAAGAAATATGTCGCTATCATGGATTCCTATGTTTCTACTCTAACTCCGCAATTATCAGGGAAATGGAATGTCGATGAGATGATGATTAGGGTAAAAAGAGGTTTTACAATGGGAGAAGCACAGGGACAACATAAGTGGCTGTGGAATGTATTGGACAAAGAAACACGTTTTCAGTTAGCTTCAGAGATCAGCGAAACAAAGACAGAAGTGGATGGAATGAAAGTATTGCAGAAAGCAAAAGCAATTGCAAAAGCAGTTCCAAAGAAAATCACAACTGACAAGCTAGGCTCTTATCCTATGGCTATTGAAGGGGCCTTCATTAATGAGAAGGAAAACCAATTCATAGATGAATAGTTAGCGGAGCTTGAACTCCTCATGCTAACGAATGGGCTGAAAGATTACATAACACAATTAGAGAGAGGAATAAGGTTCAGAGAGGATGGAAGAAAGACGATACTCCTCTCAGAAAAGGGCAAAAACGGTATTACAATTTCATTAGGCCTCATCAAACGCTAAAGGGACAAACGCCAGCTCAGAAAGCAGGGTTAGACAGAGAAACGTGGATGAGCCTACTTAGGAAGGCTCTACAGAACCAATAAGTTCAAAGTCTTTTGTGAAAGGCATACGAGATTCTTTCGTTGAAATGCGGATTGTGATCTGTCTTTTTTCTCCATCCTTGAGAGGAGGTGTAATGCTGATATCGATTATCGTTGGATCGGTTATGTCCTTCTTCCGAAGTGAAATATCAGGAGCGAATTTGTATGCTCCATCCATATCTATGTATCCTTTTTCTTGCCACCATCTCTTCTTGGCAAAAATCTCCACAAGTCTTATCTGTGATTTGCCACCACCATGAATTTCGATATAATTTATTTGATAGCTCCATTTTGGTTTGATTCCTATGGCAATCTGGATTTCGCTATTTGCCAATACGCTGAGTTTCTTATCATAGCGAACCTGAACATCCTTTTGGAATACACCTTTTTGCTCCCCTCGTCCGCTCCCGTAAGTGAATAGATACACATCAAGACGAGGTGCAGAATAGCTCTTGACAAATTTAGGGACATTCTGGATCAGTAACATACCTACTATAATTGACGAAAGAATTACTGCGACAACGTTCCAAGGAAATTCCACGGAGGTGCCTACAGCTAGCAAGATGAAAAATGTAGCTAGAAGGGAGAATTTACCACCCAAAAATCAACACCCAAATAAAACACCCGAAGATTCAACAGTGTAGGAAAGTGTACATCTCTATGAACTCTGCGGGTAAGACATTCTGATCGAGACTGGTAACTTTTAGGGTGATCTTAGCCTAGTGGTAATTTCGGGTGATGAAGTGGTAACTTTGGGTGATGAGATCTGATCTTATGGTACTGAAGTCTTTTGACCTGACTATAGATTCCCTTAACCTAGACGGATAAAGCCAAGTTCTCCATCTTTAGCAATATGCCTGAATACTATTTTGATGTTGAAACGTACTCGCCTGCCGAAAGACCCGACCCGATGAATGACAAAATAATTACGATCCAATATCAACGACTTTCGACAGAAAGAGGCCAACCAGAAGAACCTCTGAATATTCTTACAGAATGGAATTATGGAACGGAGAAATCAATGCTAACAAAATTTAGGAGTATATTCTTAACTGGCAATGATTTTGATTTCATACCTATCGGAGTTAACCTATATGGATATGATTTCCTAGTCCTTTCAGAGAGATTCAAACATCATTTTGGTACGGCTTTCAATGCGGATTTTTATCGAAATAGGCCAGTAATTGATCTTAAGCCGATACTTGTTATGATGAATAAGGGTATATTCAAGGGTTATCAAGGGCTTCTGGGCAAGGCAGAGAGCGGACGGAAAGTTAGCGAATGGTACGATGCTGGAGATCACCCTAAGATAATAGATTATATCACCCGAGAAGCCCAGAACTTCGTCGAGAAATATCAAATTTTGAAGAAAGAACTCTCAAAAATCAAGTTCTAGAGCGTCTCCCGATAGTTACAAGCCTAGTTAAGCAATCTTCTATCACCCTAGGAGTCACGAGTGTCGAGATAAACGAGTCAACCAACTTAGCGCAGAACCATTAATTCATCAATCCTCTAGTGGCGGTCTTGAATATCCAGTCACTCCCCGCATCGTTGTCCATTCCATCGGTTCTCCTCTGCCATGTTTGCTGGTCATCCACGCCATCACTCATTTGTAGGGTTTTGTCTACCTCATTTCCAAGTCGATCAACCAAAATTAGCATCTCATTTTCGTTGTCAATGAATTGAGCGGTAAATTGAATGACAAAGTATGCTCCTCGGGCTAATGATGTCCCCTCTGGAATGACGTATGTTTTTACCGTTCCTCTAGTCGTGACAATTTTCCATCCGCTCAGATCTATCGTTTCCGCCAGTGGATTGAACAGTTCCACCCACTCATTTCCTTCATCCCTCCCCGATGGATTTGCCTCGACCTCATTGATTACAACATGCTTCGCCATAGCAGGAGCTGGTGCTGGAACAGGCACGGGGGCTGGTTGTGCTGGGACTGGAGATATAGCGACTGATTTACATCCGCCTTGGATAGCCCAATTCTCCTTCCCGAACTCACTGTTAGTGCAGAACCTGGTATCAATTATTGCGTGTTTGTTGACCAAAAGTTCAGCGTTTAGGTTCTTGGTACTACAGTAGACCAGAGCGACAATCCTATCAAAACTTCCTTCCTTTTGCCCATCGTCTTCATCTACAAGAGCCTGAGATCCACTAGGGCAAGTAGACGTTGTAAATCTGGTGGCTTCAGTGTAACCTGATTGACCCCGTTCAGGTGTGTTAACAAGAGCAAGCCGAATCCTGAAATCGCCAATATCTAGAGTATCCCCATCTACAATATTCTTGATGGTTGCAGTAAAGCAACGAGCAGTACCCTTACACATAATCCGTAGTTCTCCCCTTGGAGGTTCGAGCGAAGGAGCTTGTGGGGCCACCTGCTTCGGATCTTGTCTATCTCCCGTGGGGGCGGACCCGAGCACACCGAGAATTATCAGGATCAGAACAGAGATTCCAACACCAACAAGGATCTTCCTCCCCCTTGTCATTTTACTCTGGCACCGAACATTCCTTCAAGAAAAGAACCGAAGGCAACCTAGTTAATAGTGAGTCAAGACGCCTACCTATGTTGCCTTCTAGCCTTCTTTTGCCATTATGGTGATTTTCTCCTGAGGCTCCCCACCCTCCTAAATTGTTCATGGAGTACTCAATACTCTCTATTCTTGATTCACCATTCTTCTTAACATAGTACGTTGCCTAACGATATTTTTCATTCTGCTCAAAGGGTAGGAGACCGATCTGACTGTGTTACTTTTAACACTTTCGCTACTTTCCTCACCAAATCTTATCAGTAATACCTTGTCGAGGCGAAAGTGACGAGAGTGATATTTGTGGACAAAGAGGAGAAAGTGCTGGGGACCAGTAAGGTCGGTCCCAAATACAGGGTAACTCTCGTAAAGAACGTTCAAGAGAAGCTCCAAGTCAAGGAAGGTGATCTGATAGTCTACTTGGAGAATGAGAAAGGCAATGTGGTTCTAAGGACATCAATACTAAAGAATCGAAACTCTTGAGTTAGGAGACTTGGGTCCTACGGAAATAGGCTTTGAGCCCCTGTATCTATGAATTGACCCGCTAGCCGAGGTACTGGAGGGTGTTGATATGGAGGTATACAAATGGCTTGACGAAGCGCTCGCAAGCCTATGCCCCCCGCTGCTATCAAGAGCTTTTCATCAACAACTATTGGATCAAGATAACCGAATTTCTTGAAGGATTCTCGTAGTCCCTGCATGGGTTCTAGTCGTGATGTTCGGATTATCAGGATCTAGCTTAACATCCTTAACAGGAACCTGCTTAACTTGATGAACCATTATAGCTATCATTTACTGTCATGCACGAGAACGATTTCTTGAGCTATCATAAAAATCTGTTTAACTATCTAACATAGTTCTCGTACACTAAACTAGTCAGATTTCATCGTCGTAGGACTAAGTTGCGGCCTTAGATGGACTTAGAATCGGTGTGAAAACCTCCGTCCTCATCTCTTTAGCTAGTAATACGGCCGAAGATTCAAAGGGAAAGTGATAGACGAAGTTCGAGTAATAGACATAGACGATGTGTCGGGATAACCCCGCTATGAGAAATTTCTCGAAGTAATAAAATTACAAGAGCATCAAACTAGGAAAGGGCTCCAGGAACTTAGGTTCTCTTATTGTGACCGAGGGGATTTTGAAAGACAACCCTTGATAGTCTAGCTTGGATTGTTGGAGGAGCCTCTGAATAAGGAATTGGACAAACGAATTATCGAGATTGAAAACAACAGAATACGAGTGCATGGCACTAGGGAGTAGGCCAAGATTCTTGACTGTCCTAACTAGCTCTCTTCTCAAACTGGAGGGTAACTATGCTAGGGCTGGCAGTACGCAGTTCTGGGAGAACAAGAAAGTTCTGACTCCGTTTGCGCTCAAATCCCTGGTCCACTCTTGAATTATCGTGAGTTATGTACAGGTTTTCCAGCGTTTTCCACTACAGCGAATAGTTCGCCTGAAAGTTGGTACGAGTCATCTTCAGAGTCCCCTCCGTACAGCAATTCGCACGCAACACAATATTCGTCCGCTGGGTTGAACTGGAAACCCCCACGGAAAGCCCATAAGAGCCTCCTTGTTCCGAGAACGGCTTTGCCTTTGTGCAAATATTCGTAAATCTCGTCCTCGTCTTTCCCAAGGCTTGAACCCAACAACCTGCTAAGCTCTCTGCCATTTGAACCATCATGATTGCTGAAGGCTGCAACTACTCCATCGATGATCGGTTTTGCCAGTCCAGCAAAGTTGTGATAGTTCTTTCTCGGGGGAAACCTGATTGTGATGCTCAAGCCAAATTGGAATGAAGTCCGCTCAGAACCGAACTCAAAATTTTTCTGATTACTTTTCATCGAGTACCATACCGTTTGGCTCTTCAGAGGTACTGTGGATCTCTGCTCCACGTTCCATCGAACCAACGGTTTGCTGGCCTGCCAATGTGCAAAACCATCTTCCTTCCTAGCTAACTTGTATTGGCAGTAATGGTCCGCATTACTCATCTGCCGAGGTGCTGGCGGTGGATCTGAGAATACTCGTTCAAATCTAATCCCCCACTGCGCTGATCTGGAAAAGCAACCTTGACCAACATTGTAGAGGAGAATATTCTCAACATCAAAATAATCCCTGACGGAGGAAGCGTACATACCATAAAGCACCTGATCAGAGTCACAATTAAGTTGCGTATTTGCAGCACAAACCATCTTCCGAAGCTGCAGGAGTTCCCCTTTTGGCTCAAACGGTAAACGTGTCGAACTCCAGACTTCTACAACCCCATTGTTGTTCTTTGGCTCTAGAACAATACCTGGAGTCATCGGAGAGCATCCAAGTTCCTAATTAATAGAGGCTTTTGCGATAGTCTTCAGCTGATCAACAGAAAAGCATTCAGAATCCTGACTCACAACTCTTAATTGAAAGCCTGGGTCATAGAAACCTAATGTATGATGAGTAAGTGCAGGGCAAGCCCACATGACAGACTTTGACTTGAGAAAGAAAATCGACTCAACCCTGATAATCGGTGAACTAAAGGAATTGGGAAATCTAAGAAACATTCCGCTTAATCAGGCATTGGACCTATCCGACGCAATTCAGCGACTCTGTGATGATTTGCTGGTTTTGTTCATCAATTTTGTATGCTCTAGAGCGGGCTACGCTAACATGGATGCATGCTACATTCGTGATACGGTGGATGGGGAAGACCAAGGGGAACCGCAAACAGATTGTATCTTTGTGACCGACATTGAAGGACTGACGAGATTTAGTAGTGTCTATCGTTTCCGTGACCATGCTAAATATCCCGAGCAATACTGGGTAACCCTAGTCAGTGGCCCCAAAGGTTCGAATAAGGAAAGCATAGGTACGTATCGGCCTATATGGCCGCAGGACGATGGACGTCTACCAATTTTCGAAAGGCTCTCTTGGATCAACCTCTCCGACTACCTCGGCAACTTCGGGATCGATCCTCCTGAATGGGACTTCTTTTTTATTGGCGCAAATTGCGAAATCATGAAAGTCAAAATTGTAGGATTTTCAAGAGGTTTATTTGGAAAATCGCATAAAACAAACGTTGGGGGAAAGGAGTATGAGTTCAGAGACGAGCCTCCGATGAAGTGGCTAAGCATGCCGTTTCCAGAATCAGGACACCATTCTAACCAAAGTAGATATTGCTCCTATCTTGCGGAGAGTTTAGACCCTGTACACTACAGAGGAACCAAACCTTCTAAGTATCTAATAATATTCCTAGATAAAGAACTTCTGGGAGCCTCAAGAGACTCCCTTCCAAAGAATCCGAGCGTAGCGTACTCGGATTGCGAAAGCTTGCCCCTATCCTTCGGGTTTGATCCTAAGGTCCAAAGCGACCTACTCAACTCATGGTCCCGTATTAGGGATGCGATTGTCAGAGATTTCTTATCAGCATCGGGATTGTCAGGAAGACATCCACTAAAGGTCGGAGATTGGATCGCTGACCTCAAGTCCAGACTCAGGGAAACTCAGGACGCTTTTGACAAAGGGGGGCCTGTGGCAGACGCAATTGCTGGTCTCAGCAATGTAGTAGAAGGAGGCGTGAATCTAATTTACGAGCTAAGTGGCAGAAGTGTTTCCTACAACTTCAGATCAAAACTCAACGCAATCAGAGGGATCATAGAAGAAAAGGACCCTACAATATGGAACTCTCTGGATTATGCATGGAATTTACGCCCCTACGGAGCGCATTATAAGTCAAAAAGGGGAAAGAGGGATGATGTCGAGATCCTCTCATTGATTGCGCACAAGTGGGTTCAAATCGTAGATGAACTAGCCAACTCCATCTGGGGAGCAGAACACAAGAGCGGAAAAGTACCCGATCATAACTATAGATCGTGATTCATAGTGTTGCTAATGTTCAGCTCTAGCTGTAGCTATTAAGTCAAGTCCGTAAATTTGTTCTATGTTGTCTGAGGAAATGAGTCGTATTTCG
>CAZXXP010000012.1:0-7749 GCA_964644785.1 uncultured Nitrosopumilales archaeon
CAGAAGACAGGCTCCTTCGCCAAGATTGCTATCACGCAAGATGTCTAGAATATGTTTGAGCCTTTGGATTTCCTGTACCATCGCATCCATGAAAAAATGCTGACGAAAAAATATTATCAGGTATTTTTGGGAGAGGATCGCATGTATAAGAAAGCTCAGATAGGTGATTTGCTAAAACATGTGTATGATTTATGGGATTTAGAGGTATTTTCAAGAGAAGTTAAGAGGAGAAGGTGGTTGAACAGATGTATCACAAACTCTACAGACTGAGAAGTGTGGAGGATATAGAACTTGCACTAGATCCTTAGAGATATTGCAGACTATATTTATGGTAGAGCGGCAGAATGACATTCATTCAGATAGTACCTTTTTATTTGGAAATTTAAGCGAAGATCGTATTTGATGTCATATTTAGAACATCCGCTAATCAAGCAATTGACTCTGGAAAAACGGGATTACCAGGTCGAGATAGCGAGTAAGTGTTCTGCGGTGAATTCGATGGTGATTCTGCCGACGGGTCTTGGAAAGACTGCCATATCTCTGCTCGTAATAGCAGATCAGTTGCAAAAGTATCCAAAAAAGAGGTGTGTGATATTAGCGCCGACCAGAGTTCTTGTGCACCAGCATTACGAGTTCTTTTTGAAGAACTTGAACGTGGATTTCAACGATGTTGTTGTAATTACAGGACAGGATCCTAACTGGGAAAGGGAAGAAAAATGGGCGAAGAAGGTTGTCTGTGCAACTCCCCAAATAATGCGCGGCGACTTGAAAAGAGGGCTCGTAAATCTAGAAAGCATCTCGCTGATAGTATTTGACGAGGCTCATAGAGCTGTTGGAGATTATGCATATTGTACCATAGCAGAAAAATTTGCCAATGCCAACCCTGCTGCTAGAGTCATCGGAATGACTGCATCGCTTCCTTCAGATAGGGACAAGGTCTTCGCGATACTCAGGACATTGGGAGTTCAGAACATTGAATTCAGGGATCACGAAAGTGTTGATGTGAGATCATATGTGCAGGAAACGAAGATAGACTGGATTGAAGTTGAACTTTCTGAGCCCATAAAACAGATACTTGATTTGTTAAGGAAGGGTTTGGGAACTTATGTTGATCAACTAAAACAAGGAGTGTTAAATACAAAAATTTTCGGCACGAAGGTCAGCCTAAAGACGCTTTTAGAAGCCAGAAAAGAGATAGAAGTCCATGGTAGATATGAATTAAGATCGCCATTATACACTGCAATAAGGCTGGTCCACGCTATAGACCTAGTTGAAACGCAGGGTATCTCAACATTCATCAAGTTCTTTGAAAGACTGTCTTCACGAGAGAGGGTTATCGGTCTAAAGAAACTAATGAATAATGAATTCGTGAAAGAGGCCTATGAAATAGCAAAGGGCGCCAGGCTTATTGGAGAGGAGCACCCTAAGATTTCAAAGCTCAAAGAGCTTCTTAAACCGCTGAAGGAGAGTGAAAGGGCAATAGTGTTTACTGGTTACAGAGATTCCGTTGAAGAGTTGTTTGAAAGGTCGCGTCAAGTTGGGTTAAGAGTTGGTTATCTGATTGGGAAGAGCGGTGATACTGGGCAATCGCAGAACGAGCAGGTTGAGGCGTTAAATGATTTGAAGAAAGGAAAGTTCAACATACTGATAGCCACTCAAGTCGGTGAGGAGGGGTTGGATGTTGCAGAGTGTAACCTTGTGGTGTTCTACGACAATGTTTCTAGTGCCGTAAGGTTCGTGCAAAGGAGGGGGAGAACAGGAAGAAAGGCGCCGGGGAGAGTTATCGCTTTCATGACGAAGGGGACCAAAGATGAAGCATACTTCTGGATAGTCAAAAAGAGGATGAGAGAAGCCAGGAGAACTGTTGCGCAGGTCAACTACATATTCAAGAAGAGTCTTGATGGTTATTTCTCAAATTCAACCATCGAAGCTTTAAAATGAAGTTATTTTAGCTGATCGTAATGAAGTGTCATCACTGTAGTGTAGATGAAAGCTTGCCTTTCGACTGCACCTACTGTGGGAAATATTTTTGTGTTGATCATAGATTGCCTGAAAATCATCAGTGTCCTGAGCTTTGGAGGGCCAAAAGACCCGTTGACTCTCCTTCATTTGAATCTCCTCCGCCAAGAAAACAATTGCAATATCCCTACAGCTACGCTAAGCCGAGAAAGTCTTTTTCTGCATGGTTAGGCACAGAAGAAGCCAAACATCTATCAATAGGGGCGGTTTTGGTGCTGCTCGTTGGGCTTTCGATGGTAGCACCAAACTTCAGTTTTCAATCATTTCCTGCTTGGGCAATATTTCTATCTGCAGGGCTGTTCGCAGCATCATTCCTGCTTCACGAGTTGTCGCACAAATTTACCGCACAAAAAAACGGTCTCTGGGCTGAATTCAGAATGACATCGTTTGGTGCAATACTTACGCTTTTCAGCATCTTTTCTCCATTCAAGATAATCGCCCCCGGAGCGGTTACAATCTCAGGCTACGCGAGCGAATCAACATTCGGAAGAGTTGCCTTGGCGGGACCAATCACAAACATTGTGTTTGGTGTTTTGTTGGGGATAGTTTCAATTGTTATGCCAACTAACATGTCATTCTTCTTAAATGCCTCCGTCCTGAAATCAATTATGGTTAGCGCCGCAGCAATGAATGGCTTCTTAGCTGTTTTCAACATGATACCATTCGGAATACTCGATGGAAGGAAGGTTTTTGTCTGGAATAAGAGAGTTTGGTCAATCGTATTTGCAATGTCAGCGACGCTTACAGTATTGGCATATCGTTTCCTTTAATCTAAATCACAAACCTGCTGTCAGTACCAAATAATGCTGTAATGTTTAAGGAAAAGCACTATTTCCTTTGATGCAAAAACTGGTAGAAATGACGGCGCCGCAGAAGAAGTTTCCAAGAGAGGATAGGTTTCCGAAACAGTATACTGAAGCGTGGACTCAATGTTCCAGATGTAAGACTGAATTGCGTTGCTACGACGAACAGACTACTTTCTACTTGGATGATCTACCATATTGCAAGTCTTGTTATGAAAAGGTTAGAGCCTAGTAAGCGGTATCTGCTCTATCTTGCCGACGGGATTCTTGTATTCGAGGGTTCTGTTTATCGTGACTTCTGCTGTACTCCTCCCGTGATTTGCTGTGCCTACAAGCAAAGACAATACCGTCCTCAACCTGAAGTTAACGTCGATTTCGCTTGCAATTTTTGATTTACCTACAGGTTTTTCCATCTCGCGCGCGCGTGTGTTTTATCATCAGAGATTCTGATATCGTTTGAAAGAGTATTATGTCATTTGGAAAATACACCCTGTAGTACTTCAAGGGAACGTAATTGCTTATTAGCAGGTCAATAGTAATTATATATGAAACGAACAGGCAAAGACGCGGTTAAGTGTGTAAGATGAGAAAGATCAGTATTGCTCCTTCATTGTTAGCTTCAAAACCTGAAAAATACGTTGACGACGTAAAGACTCTTGAAAGGGCGGGTGTCGAATGGTTTCACATAGATGTGCTTGATGGAACGTTCACTGGGACATTTGCATTCCCGTCTGAAGACTTGGCAAAAATTACCGTCGCGTCTGACTTTCCAATGGATGTGCATTTGATGACAAAACATCCCGTCGAGAAACTCAAAGAGTACATCGATGCAGGAGGGGATATGTTTACTGCACATGTTGAAGCCGTTAACCCGAGGCATTTTATAGACGCTGTAAGAAAGAGCAAAAAGATGGTAGGGCTTGCCGTAAACCCTGATACCTCGCTTTCTGCTATCGTCGACTCTGTCGGAGAGATGGATAGGATTTTGATAATGACAGTAGTGCCTGGAAAGACAGGCCAGAAATTCATTCCTGGTCCCCTCGCTAAAATAAAGGAAGCTAGACAGTTAATAGACAAACATGGATACAAATGTGAGCTTGCAGTTGATGGCGGGGTTAACTTCGAAACTGCTCCACTCGTTATAGAGGCTGGAGTGGATGTCGTAATTTCCGGTGCTGGAATATTATATCAGCCAGACATGATCAAAGCGGTGGACGATCTAAGGAAGCTAGCCGATAACATACTCAACGCAGGTAATTCTACCCCCTAGACGCTGCTCTTATTTATGATGTCGCTTCTCAAGAAACGCAAGAACGATATAGCTATCGGAATTGATGAATAGGCAATTATCGATACCACAGCCTCAATTATCGTGCCGCTTACGGTAAGGAAAGAATCTCCAAGTCCAAAGGGTAATATGGAATTCTGTAGGAACAGAACCTTGGCAGTCATTATCGGGAGATTTGTAGGGCCCCAATTTGGCAGCCATTTTACGACATCTAGGTAGAATTGCTCTCCTGTGAGATTTGAAGCAAGTATCAAAAATGGCCCAAGAATAACTGCTGAAATGAAAACTGAGCTTGAAACCAGATAAGCTAGGCTTGAAACTCTGAAGAGCTCCCCAGTCATGAATCCTATCGAAAAGAATGCCAGGGTGGAGAAGATTATTGCGATGTATATTGTTGGAGAATATTCCACATATTGCTGAGAACCAAAGACAGCGTAAGATAGAATTATTGCGAGAGATGAAGTTATGAATGCAATAAAAGCGAGGAGTGTGTACCCTCCAACAAATTTCCCAAGCAGGTATTCAGTTCTGCTCATGGGTTTTGACAAAATTATATCAGCAGTCCCCTGCTCATACTCTTCAGCTGTCGAGCTGGTTGCTATGAAGATGGCTATGAATTGTAGTAATAGGCCGTGAGGGAAGATCGTGCCTACTAACCACATGAGCGATTTTACATTCTGAATTACTCGAGGAATTGGTAATTGTGTGAGAATTATATACGGAAGGAATTCAGCAATTATCGTAAGAATAATTAGAAGGGAGACCTTTTTTCTTGCCAAAGCTCTCCTCCATTCGTATTTAGCTATGGTGAAAATCTGCTGGGAATTATTCGTGTTGTGCACCTCTCCTCAAAGTTTCAATGAAGACATCCTCTAGGGTGGCTTTCCTTAGTGACAGGCCGACAAGTTTGCCTCCCCCTTTGATGATTTCTTCAGCAAGCTCAGAGCGAAAATCCTCTCCGTCTTTGACCGTGATCAAAATCTTATTCATGTCCGTACTAAGGTTCTGCACGTAATGCAGTTTCTTCAAATGCTCCAAAATTGAAGGAGTTAATTCTCGCAGTTCTGCTTCGATTGTCATGTCCGTCCCGAATCTTGCTAAGATTTCTGAAATGCTACCTTGAAAGACCATTCTGCCTCGGTAAATCATGCCAACATGTGTACATAGCCTCTGAACCTCATCCAGTAAATGCGAGGAAACAAAGATCGTCTTTCCCTGCGAATGTATATTCTTGAATAAATCCCTGAAGTATATTGTCGCAGCAGGGTCCATGCCTATTGTAGGTTCATCCATCATTACTAGTTCAGGATCGTTGATTAGTGCTTGAGCAACGGCAAGCCTCTGTACCATACCTTTGCTGAATTTACCTATCTTCTTCTGTGAATGATCTGATATTCCCACCACTTGCAGGAGCTCCCTAACCTTTTTGCCTCTGGCCCCTCCATCGATGCCGTAAAGTCCTGCTGTAAAATTCAGGAGCTGCTCCGCAGTAAAGAAAGTCTGGAAAGTTGGCAGCTCTGGAGCGTATCCAACTCTACTTAACGCCTCTTTTGGATTGTCTGCAGGGTCAATCCCGAATATCTTTGCACTTCCACCTTCAGGTCTTATGAGACCTAGCATCATTCTTATGGTTGTGGTCTTTCCAGATCCATTTGGCCCAAGAAACCCGAATGTTGCCCCTTTTTGAACAGTTAATGAGACTGGTCCTATGGAAGTTGAACTGCTATATCGTTTGACCAGTTGATTGGCTTCTAATGCCAGCTCTTTTGAGCTCATTTATTCCATCAGAGCTATTAATTGACCCAGTGTAGAGGCCTGTCGTCCTTATCAGAACTTCCCGCAATTTTTCTTCTTCCGAGTGTGACAGCTCCAATTACTGCTAATATCGCTATTAATCCCCCAATTAAGGCGTAGGATCGACTATTATCTGAAGCTGACGTGGGTTGCGTTCTGGAATTTATGGTTGGAAAGTTTCTAGATTGAGCAATATTGGCAACCATCGTGAAGAGGCTGTTTGCTTCTCCTTTAGCCTCGGGGTCAAGGTCTGTAGCAGTTAGTGTTATTGTAACTTCACCTGTAGAACCGCCTTTGAACTCTCCGCTGAAACTGTAGAGCAAACCAGACTTCATGACCTTTAAAATTCCTGTTACATTGCTTGTATGTATTCCTCTCTTTGCGACAACTTCGGAGAAAACTTCAACCTTTGAGACATTTAGTGTATACGTTGACCCCTGGAATTGTAGTGTTTCGGCGGGAAGTCTTGTGATGGTAATTGTAAATGTGCTGTTCCTTACCTTGAAAATTTTAGTTCCATCCTTCATTTCTGGAATGTATGGGAAATGGAACTTTTCTTCAGGTACATTCTTTTCAAGCATAAAGACAGCATTGTTAACAGTTCCGGAGTATTTTACTCGTATTGTACCGTTATCGAGATCCTCTATGATCTCCTCTCTAAATATTCCTTCTCCTTTTTTGGTTTGGGATTGCCCTGTTACCGAGTAATTAAATGAATAATTAACATAATCACCATCATTCTTCTGAGCGTGCACAATTGAAACAGGATTTAGGAGCGAGCTTGCTAGTATGAAAACGGTCATGATTAATGCAAGTTTCTCCATCTTTGTGGTCATCTAAATCAGTTGTAATCAAGTTCTTCTGATAGATATATATTTTCGAGGTATAAATATCCCAATATTAATCCTCAATTCAAAACTTAAAAAGCAAAGCGTAAGAAATATGCGTCTATGAGCGTTCAATACCCGGTTTCGGAATCGTTCAAGGTTCTCGAAGGTCATGATATTTACAGGAGCAGTAATTTGATAGTTGCTCTTGTTGCTGTAGAGGGAACCTTCGGTAAGGATTTGAGACTCTACAGATGGCAGCTAAGAAAAGACGCGTGGAAGGTCGACTTATGTAGAATGAGTGTTTCAAAATGGGATTGGGACAAACTTGCGGCAAAGGTAAAGGAACTGAAGGAGCGGTACGGCCTAAAGTGATTTCATGTTGTAGTTATCTCCTGCAAGTCCTTCTGCATCTCTAAAGCAACAGACAGTGGGGGATTCTGAATTCTGCCTACTGTTGCACCTTGTGTCCCAGTCTGTATAATTTCGTAAATCTCTATAGCGATAATTCTATTGGATTTGTCTGCTATTAGAGAAACGTTGTAAGACTTGGAACTTCTTTTGTCATAATACATCTTAACAAGCTTTCTCTCAGCTCCAATAAAGAGAAACGAAAAACCGATCTTGGAAGCTTTTATGGGGTCTACAGTTTTTCCTGTTGACACGATTTGCATGATGGTGTCTTTGTGATAAAACTTTAGCTTATTTGGCCCTTACAACTGCCTGCGCAGCAGCAAGCTTTGCTATTGGTATTCTATAGGCTGAACAGCTTACATAATCCAAGCCAAGACCAGAGCAGAGTTCTATGGATTGAGGATCTCCTCCATGCTCTCCACATATTCCAATTTCGATCTTTGGGTTTGTGCCTCTACCTTCCCCTATTGCTATCTGCATCAGTTTTACAACTCCATCCTTGTCAAGGCTCTGGAACGGATTGTCCGAAATTATTCCCATCTTCATGTAATATGGTAGGAACTTGTTCTCCGAATCCTCTCTACTAAAGCTAAACGTCCCCTGC
>CAZXXP010000012.1:7759-8040 GCA_964644785.1 uncultured Nitrosopumilales archaeon
AGAACTCTGCAATCTCGGCAATCTTATCGGCGACCAAGCAACCCCTGACGACTTCGATCATCGTCCCAAATTTTATCGGAAGTTTAGTATTGTACTGCTTCTCTACGGCTGCTTTTGTCTTCTGTACAATATCTTTGACAAACTGCAGTTCCTTTTCCGATGCCACCTGTGGAACCATGATCTGAGCCTTCGGGTTCATGTCTTCCTTGAGCAATTCAGCGGTAGCTTCGCAGATTGCTGCTATTTGCATCTCATATATTTCTGGGTAGGTGATTCCTAAC
>CAZXXP010000012.1:8050-21204 GCA_964644785.1 uncultured Nitrosopumilales archaeon
TCCTCTGTGACCCAGCATTGGATTAATCTCTGTAAGTCTCTTGACCTTTTCAAGTATCATTTCCTTCTCCTTGATTTCTTCCTTGTAAGCCTCAGTCCTCTTCAGTGATTGGATTTCTGAAAGCACAGTTTCGATTGTTGGAAGGAACTCGTGAAGTGGGGGATCAAGAAGCCTTATCGTCACAGTTAAGCCGTCCATGACTTTCAGGATTTCCTTGAAATCTTGCTTTTGTAATGGTTTGAGCTTGGCTAGGTACCCTTTGCGCGTCTTTTCATCTTCGGACATTACCATCTGGATCATTATCGGAAGTCTGTCTGATTCGTTGAACATGCGTTCAGTTCTGCATAGTCCTATACCTTCAGCCCCTAACGATCTCGCTAAAGCTGCGGTATCAGGATCATCTACATTTGCCCTCACGCCTAGTTTCCTGTAACTGTCAGCCCAAGAGAGAAGTTCTGCTAACTCTTCACTCATTTGTGGGTCTACAGTAGGCACCATGCCAACATACACATTCCCATTAGTGCCATCAATTGTGATTATTTCACCCTCTTTGATTACAATGTCGCCTACCGTGATCTTCTTTCTTGTGTAATCTATACGCAATGATGAGGCTCCGCAAACACATGGTTTGCCCATTCCTCTTGCAACTACAGCTGCATGGCTTGTTTTACCGCCCCTGCTAGTCAGTATCCCTTGAGAAGCAAAGAAACCATGAATGTCATCGGGTCTCGTCTCCTCTCTAACGAGAATCACTTTGTTACCTGTAGTACCCTGCATCTCTGCATAATCAGCATCAAGAACTACTTTGCCCGTAGCTACCCCCGGTGATGCTGAAATTCCCGTTGCAAATGGTTTTGCAGTCGATTTTGAATCAACTCTCTTGTGCAATAGCTGTTCCAGCTGGTCTGGTGGGACTCTGAGTATTGCACGTTCCTTGGTAATCAGGCCTTCATGGCCCATATCAACGGATGTCTTTACTTGGGCTGCAGCGTTCATCTTGGCATTTCTTGTTTGCAGCATGAAGAGCTTGCCATGCTCTACCGTGAATTCGATGTCTTGAGGTTCTTTGAAATGCTTCTCCAACCTCTCAACAATATTTGTTAATTGCTTGTACACGGTTGGATTTTGTTTTTGCAGTTCGTCAATGGGCATCGGAGTGCGTATACCTGCAACAACGTCCTCACCCTGTGCATTTGATAGGTAATCGCCGTATAGTTTCTTCTCACCTGTGCTAGGATCGCGTGTAAACACCACTCCCGTACCGCTATCGGTGCCCATGTTACCAAAGGCCATGGTAACTACGCTCACCGCTGTGCCATCTGCAATGTCAGGAGTAATCTTGAACTCTCTTCTGTAGTCTTTTGCTCTCTTGCCATTCCAGCTGTTGAAGACTGCTGCTATCGCATTTTCAAGCTGCACCCATGGATCCTCAGGGAACGGTTTGGTAGTGGATGTTTTTACTATGTTCTTAAATTCGGTTACAAGTTCTTTGAGGTGATTGGCATCAACTTCACTGTCATAAGCTACCTTGAGTTTTTTCTTCACGTCTTCGAGTACTCTTGTAAACTTCACGTCGTCAACGCCGAGAACGATTTTACTAAACAGCTGGATGAATCGTCGGTGAGCATCATAAGCGAACCTCTCATTCTTTGTCAGGGATGCAAGTCCTCTTACCGTACTATCGTTCAAGCCTAGATTGAGAATTGTATCCATCATGCCGGGCATTGAAATTGCCGAGCCTGATCTTACAGAAACAAGAAGAGGGTTAGAGGAGTCTCCAAACTTCTTCCCTGTGAGACTTTCAAGTTTCTTTATCGAAGTTCTAACGACATTCATTAATCCATTGGGTAGTTTATTCCCGCTTTCAAAGAATAAATTACAGGTCTGAGTCGTAATTACAAAGCCCGGCGGTACTGGCAGGCCTAACTGGGTCATCTCGCAGAGGCCTGCGCCCTTGCCTCCCAGCAGTTTCTTGTCCTTTCCGTTGCCTTCATCGAAGAAGTAAATGAGTTTCATTATGGTGTTGTCGTGTACAAGCATGGTCGAAAAGCGCTCGTTAATAAGTTTGAAACCTTTCTACTTCTCGAAGGTCTTTGAGAGTTGTATCGTCTCTGGTGGTACTGTCTTTAACTTCGAAACGCCTGATTCAAGCGGTATAGATACTAGTTGAGTTCCCTGCAGGCTCAACATGTAACCCCATTTTCCCTGTTCCACTAGATCCACTGCTGCCAATCCCAGTCTTGTGCCAAAATATCTGTCAAATGCTGAAGGCGTACCTCCTCTTACCAGATGACCAAGAACAACTGACCTAGTTTCAATACCTGCTCTCTTTTCGATTTCATCTGCAAGGAACTGGCCTACTCCACCGAGTTTCACATGTCCGAATGCGTCTGTCTTCGCACCTGTAGTTACGTAAGAGCCTTCTTTCATCTCTACCCCTTCAGCAACAACAATTATGCCGGATCTTTTGCCTTTACTCTTCCATGATGCCACATACTTACATATTGCATCAAGGTCGAACTTCTCTTCGGGTAAAAGGATAAGTTCAGCTCCGGCCGCAAGGCCAGAGTGTAGTGCTATCCAGCCAGCGTGCCTGCCCATTACCTCGACCACCATGGCTCTGTAGTGTGATTCGCCAGTAGTCCTTATCCTGTCTATGGCTTCCACTGTAATATTCACCGCTGTATCGAAACCTATCGTTACATCGGTGTTTGATAGGTCGTTGTCAATAGTCTTCGGAACTCCTACAACTTTTATTCCGGCCTTATACAAGGCATTCGCAACGCCAAGTGTGTCTTCTCCACCTATGGCTATTAGGCTGTCTGCAATCTTCTTGAGATTCTCAGAAACTTTCTTGACTCCATCGGGTATTTTTACTGGGTTGGTTCTGCTGGAGCCGAGTATTGTGCCTCCTTTGCTCACAATGTCCCAAACATCTTCATATTTTAGAGCGAAGCTGTCGAGGTTTACGAGACCGGCCCACCCCCTTCGAACTCCTATGATTTCGTGGTCGTTATTCTCGGCATTCTTAACAATGGCTCTTATGACAGCGTTCAGGCCAGGAGCATCGCCACCTCCGGTGAGTACCGCTATCTTCATCTTATCACACGTGTAATATTTTACTTAGCCGGAACCTGCGCGAGTCTCTTGCCGCGGAATATTATATCTTTCAGCTGCTCAGCAATCTTGAGAGGTTCTGGATGCTGCCATACGTTTCTGCCTACAGCAAGTCCAGTTGCACCTGCTTCCATAACTCCACTGACCTGTCTAAGAAAGTCATCATCGGTTGGTGTCTTCGGGCCTCCTGACATGAATACATGGGCCTTACCTGCGCATTTTACTGCCCAGCTGAAGGTCTTCGGATCTCCTGTATATTTTATCTTGACGGCGTCTGCACCAACTTCCAAACCTATTCTTGCTGCGTATGAAATAATTTCAGGTGCTATGTCGTTCTTTATAGCTACGCCTCTAGGGTATATCCAAGCGATTGCAGGGATGTCGTGTTTGTGGGCCTCTCTTACAATAGCTCCGAACTCTGCAAGCATTATAGATTCATGCTCGCTCCCTGCATAGATTGTATAGCCTACACCGCTCGCTCCGATGCTTATTGCCTCTTCAACTGTGCAGACCTGCCTTGAAACAGGTTCTCCTTTAGGGAGGTTGCTCTTTCCGTTTACCTTTATGATAAGAGGTAATCTGCCACCTGGGTAATACTTCTCAGCGATGCCCTTCTGGAATACCAAGCCGCTGAAATTGCCCTTCAGTCCTGTATCGACAATGTATTGGGGGTCAACGTTCTTTTCATCGAGGTCTGCGGCTGGACCGTGCTCCAATCCTTGATCATACGCAAGAAGAATGCTCTTCCCGTTCGGACCGAGGAACTTCTTCATTCTATCAGATGTCATACAATATCACTTTTGTTTACCTATTTGTCTTCAATATTTTAAATCTTTTTGTATGCATAACACTGATTCTGTTCTTGCAACTTCTTCGTTATGGATCGAAGTTGGTTATTCTAGAATGCATGTGTTTAACATATATGTAATTACATTAGTTGACCATATAAGAGCACTATGGGTTCATGTAAAATTAATACCACTTCAAGCAAGATATTAACAGGTTGCCTTACGCTGCGATACACAGCGTCTTTTTGCACGTAGGGGCGTGCAGAAACCTACTGAATAATTTTGAATCGCTTATATCAAAACAGATTATACTATTACATAGTCATGGAAAATTTTGCTCAGGTTGCCAAAGCTTCTGATATCAAAGAAGGGAAACTAAAGACCATTAATTTCAAAGGTGGAGATGTTACAATTGCAAATGTTAATGGAAAATTTCACGCCATTGGAGCGACATGCAACCATGCAGGCTGGGATCTTGCAGAGGGTGAATTAGAAGGAGAATCAATAGTGTGTGCTGGACACGGCGCTAAATGGAATTTATTGACAGGAGAAGCTAATTTTGATGAACCTTTAGACCCTGAGCCTCTTTACGACATCAGGGTAGAAAAGGATTCAATCTACATAAGGAAAAGAGCCTAGACCAATTTAGTGTTCTTATCAGTCAAAACTTCCAGACCCGGGAGCTCTTCACCCCCAACATATTCCAGCGAAGCTCCTCCACCCGTAGAGATATGGCTGACCTCTCTCTCAGATATTCCTGCAACCCTTAACGCTGCTATTGTATCTCCTCCTCCAACGATTGTTGTTGCATCCCTATGATATAACAAGGCCAAACTCTTCGCTACGTCGATAGTACCGTGAGAGAACTGCTCCTTCTCGAAAAAGCCCATGGGACCGTTCCAGAAGACAGTCTTGTTATCATTGGTTATCTCCCTCGAATACCTCTTTATCGTGTCTCTCCCAATATCAAACCCTTTCAGTCCCTTTGGAATCTGCCCTGAAACTAAGCTTATCCCTGCGATGTCTGTGTCGCTTGTTGAAACGATGTGATCAATTGGTAGGATTATTTTATGGTCCTGTTTTGAAAGCACGTCGGCAGCCCAAGACATTGCCTCCTGCTCTACCATCGAATCACCCACCGAAACTCCCTTTGATGCCAAGAACGTATATGCTACTGCCCCTCCAACCAGAACTTTATCAGCTCTATCGATAACATGCCTTAGTGAAGCAAGTTTGTCTTTTATCTTGACTCCTCCGACTATGACCGTAAAAGGCCTGTCAGGCTCTTCTCTAACTTTTGTAAGATACTTGATTTCCTGATCCACAAGGAAACCTGAAAGCTTGAACTTGAAGTGTGAGGCCATGCCATAGGTAGATGCATGTTTTCTGTGAGATGTTCCAAACGCATCATTAACATAAACTTCGGCAAGAGAAGCAAGAGATGAGGAAAATTTTTCGTCGCAATACTCTTCACCTTCATAAAACCTAAGGTTTTCTAATAGCAGAACGTCACTATTGTTCATTTTTCTGATTGCATTAGTTACTTTGTCTCCGATACAATCATCCACGAAGTGCACGGGAGCCCTTACAACTTCCGACAACCTGTCAGCGACAGGCCTCAAAGAGTATTTCTTGTCCGGCTTACCCTTTGGCCTGCCAAGGTGAGAAGCAAGGATTACTTTGGCTTTTCTGTCAGAAAGATATTCTATAGTGTTGAGAGCCCTCCTAATTCTGTAGTCCTCTCCAACAACTCCATTTTCTATAGGTACATTGAAGTCCACCCTAACAAATACTCTCTTGCCGGAATAGTAACTGTCGAAAAGGTCTGAAATTGTCATTTTGACTGTTTGAACCATTATTATCCTCCCTCCGCCCCGTAACCTATGGACTAGGGGCTTGACGCTAAACTCTTTTATGCTTTTTTTTAATTTGTTCACTTTTATTGTGCAATGGAGTATAGTAGACCTTGTGTGTAATTATAATCGCTGACGATTTTCGACGTTTCGTTTCAATTCTAAGCAAGGCTGAACCATCTAAACGCACGTGAGCGGCTATATTCGTCATAATTGTTCGAGGTTTTCGTACTCCCACTAATTATGCACAAGGTCTAGTGTATGGTCTTTGAGCGAATATTTGATACTCTGAGCAAAAGCGAAAGGGAAGTGTTGCACTCTAAGTAAGCATGTAGATTTAACTCTGGAAGCTTCAAAACATCTTGAATTCATGTTGAGAAAACTAAAGGAATATGATGATCTGGAGCTTTGCAAGAGTATCGCTTGCTCGATGAATTAGAGACAGATGCTGATACTATTCACAAATCGCCAGTTGCAAGAATCTCTGCAGGATCTTTCTTTGGAGGAATAAGGGAGGACAACTTACTGGGAATTTTATTGCTGTGTCGAGTCTACATAGTGGCTAAACTTTGGTATATTTTTTGGGGTCTTTGTCGAAAGTTGCCTTGCAAAATGAAGAGCGGAACTAAAATTTTATGCCTCCAAACTCTGAAATGAACTTCATCTTCTTTTCGTCAACCATCATGCCGCAAATAGGATCTTTGAACCTCATATCAAGGCGAATCACAAGGATATATTAGGCAACTTCGTAATTGCAATACTATGCTCAAAATCAGCGGTACTGCAGGCATAGTGTCAACTGTCATCGGAATAGCGCTGTTGGGATTCACTTTTTTGACTGCTCTTAATGTGTTTGGGTCATACTATCCATTTAAGCCTCCGAGTCCAGACCTTACTTCCACGCTCAACCTTCTGTTGGGAGCTGCAATTCAAACGATGTTTCTTGGGGTGATGGGTTGGGTGGGTTCAATATTGTTGGTAAGGGGAGTGGATTTCATGAAGGTCGACAAAGGTGTTGGAGTAGTTACATTCAAGGTTGAGAAAGGAGTTGGAATTGTAACCAATATTGAGGAAGAGAACAAAGTGTCCTGAATGGGAAGGGATGTTCCGATAATTGGTAAGGCGCTCAGGCTAGTTTCGTTTTCACTTACTCTTGTTGCAATAATAATTTTCGCAACAATAGCCTACTCTGCAGCTCAAGTGTATGAAGGCCTTTTATCATCGGGAGAACAGTTTAAGTCGGAAAAGAGGATTTCTGAAAACGGTGTTGATCTGGTCTTCAAATTCAGATTGCCCAATAAGGGAGTATACCCTCTGGAACTGGATCTTATAGGAGAAACTTCGCTTGATAAAATTAAGATTGGTAGGGTAGTCTCAGGGCCTCATGTTATACAGCCCGGAGATTCTAAGGATATCGAATTTGCTATACCTCTGCACCAAGGCTCTATATCAGATAGAGAATTCGTCAGGAAGATTCTTTTTAATGATTCTACAGTTGTAGTAAATATGACTACAAGAGTAGGTTTTCAACCGTTCGCATTCATCAATGTTTCATCTGGCTTTACTAGTCCCTATGGCGCTGTGTTCAGCGGGCTCAAAATTGAAGAGCTTAGTGTTTCGCAGTTTAATAGGACTCATTCCTCAATGGAGTTGAAAGTTTCTTACGCAAACAGATCGCCGATACCTTTCACTGGTAAAATGAACCTAGTTCTAGTTTCGACCCCGACTAGAATAACAACGGGAGTTTATGGTGCAACAACATTTGATGTTTCCATAAATAGCAATGATGCTATAGAACAGACAGTATTTTTACCAATAAGAAATGATGTTAGAGGTTCTGGACAGTATGGAGTAGAAGTTACTGTGGCAACAGGACCAATATCTGCGAGCACAAAAACAACCTTCAAAGGTGGATAGATGGTATTCGGTTTATCCACGCAAGAATTTATAAAACGCTTAACGTTTGCAACGTTCTGGGCTATCATCACCTTTGTAATGGCCTATTTCCTACCAGTCTTCCTATTCAGGGCGTTAAATTTGCCTATTGAAGAAGCTCAGCTGGTAATACTTCCTGGTGCAATAGCGTTGACGGCGTTGGGTATAATGCGTGAAATATTCAGAAACCATCCTCTAGGCCTTGCATCTGGAGTAGCACTGATAATAGGTTCTGCGCTTTACCTTTTGAGGATTACTAATAATGGCTACATGACTCTGCAGGCTATAGGTTTGAGAATAACTTTTGAGTTTCCTATAATAATTCAAATCTTCGTAACTTCTTCAATGCTGGCTGTAACTTCCGTTATATGGTCTGCCATACATTCTATTGGAGGCGAACCAATGGAGAAAATGGAAGAGGAAATTAAGATCTAAGGTGTTATGGAGAATATGCAGAAGTTTGCTCTTATCGGTGCTATCATGATTGTGCTTGGGCTAGCGATACTTTTTCTGCTTCGCGATGCTCTAATCAGATTGATTGTATTCCTGTTAGAACTTGTCGGCATTTCTCTAGGATTCGTATTAATTGTAGTTGGAATTGGGATGCTCTTAGCTGGTAGATGGTTACGTTGAAATAAATGCTAGATATTGGCCTTGCCATTCAGGAGTGGCTTTCGCATAATTCATATCAGGTTCTTATGAAACTGTTACAAGAGACTTTGATGCCTGATAGAGAAGATGTTTTGCTGGATATTGGAGGAGGAACAGGAAGGTTTGCAGACCGTTTCTCCAGTATATGCAAAGAGGTTTGGATTCTGGATCCTGAAGCCAGGAAGCTAGAATTTGGAAGAAAGCGGAGAAAGGGTGTTAATTTTATGCAAGGTTCGGCATATCCTCTTCCTTTTGCTGATAGATGTTTTAGCAAGGCAACAGCAATAGTCTCCTTTCATCACTTTCCAGATCAAGATGCGGCTTTACAAGATATCAAACGAGTGTTGAAACCTGATGGACGAATAGTTTTGCTGGAGTTTGATCCAACTACAATTAGAGGTAAGGTTGTAAATTTATTTGAGAATAAGTTAGGCAAGAAAAACTGCAGGTTCCACACACCTACAGAAATGAAGCGAAAGTTAGGCATGTCGGGTTATGGAGAAATTAGTATTCTAAAGGCGCCTATAGGATATTTACTCACAGCGGTTAACAATAGTCGTACCTGATCTACTCAGAAAATAGTTATGTATGCTCCAAAAGTTCATGTGACATTCTTGTTAGTGATTTTTGTTTATGTTAAATCAATAACACGATATTGGGATGTTCTACTCACCGGAACAATTTTATTGCATGATCGCATGAAAGGTAGAGTTAAAGTATAGTTAACACTATTTCATCAACAACATCAACATCTCACCTCATCACGAACCCTCGTCATAATTTGTATGTAGTGGGACAGGTTCAGGTTTCTATGTCAAGCTCCTGTACAATACCCTGTTTTAGAAGAACCTTAACATTTTCAACAGGTAGAAATGTAATGTCTTCAGTTCTGAATGGACCGTAACGGGCAAGGTCGGCGCCCATAGTAGAAGGAGAGGGTTTCAGAAACCTTACAGCTGAATATTTCTGACCGGTTTTCTCGCTGACAGTTTCCAAAAATGCACATCCCCCATGACCAATAGCCTTACCAACTTTCGATAACCTCTTCATGGCTGTAACGAGAGGTTCAACAATGTATTTCTCCTCTGCAGGAATGTTCAACCCGTCAAATTCGCCCAGACCATTTACGATCTTCTTTACTCTGAGCTCAAGGATTCTTTGAGTTATGGCTGCTAACATCTCCCTTTCTTGTCCAATGATTTTTGAATAGACGCTCTTGCCGTTGTTGTCAAACCCGTTACGGGTGGTTTTGACATAATTGGCAACATCCCTATACAGTGTCAGAGGGATTCGAGTTAACTGCTCGCTCTTTCTCTCATCTTCAAAAATTTCGAAGACCTTTACCAAAATTGATTGACCGACGCCAGACATAACCCAACAGGCACTTCCAAAGTTAGCATATAACCCTAATGCATCTGTCCATGAGGTACTAACAATTTTGAGCTATGGTGAAACTTCAGCCAAGTCCTTGCTCATCAAGTAGGTCGCAGCATATAACGGAAGCTTCACCTTTTGTTTGACATATGGACCAAAGGTATTCTCTTTGAGGGAGAACTTGGAACAAAACTTTACATCTACCCAAATTTCTTCATCGTCAATCTCTACCGCGTCAGTTGTAGGGTTGAAAGAGAATATGTTGTTACATCTTCTTTTGGATAGCCCAGAATCTCCGTGAAGAGATCCAGGAAGTCTAAATATTCTGTGTATGTCTGTGGTTACACTTGGATCAACCTTTGATCCATATTGTTTAGCTATCGATGTGACAAAAATCTGAAAACCTTCTGGGTTCGTCTTGCTAAATACCGATGCAGCTTTGATTCTAACATCGGAGTGCCTGTCATCACCATAATTCCTGATAAATTCTGCAAACCTTCCCCTCCAGCTCGGTTCGCCAATTATTGGTAGTCTTGGTAACATGTCAGTATAGCTAATATCATAAGAAAATCCGAAAGTCTCAAGCCGTAAGCCCTTACCGGAAACGTAATCCGCCATTTCGTTCCTTGCCCGCTGATCCATATCGTACCAAGCCGTTGATACAACATTCATGTGGTAGCCTTTGTTACCCGAAAAATAAATTGTGGTTTCCTTCTCTGATATGCCGAAATCCCTTATAAGAATTTCCTGGAGTTTTATGACCTCATTTTTTGATGCGCTAAGGCACTTGTCGCATGCCCAATTCAAAGTCAGTATCTTTGTGTTAGAACATGAGGGGCATTTTTGAGGTCTTAGACCGATTTCCGCATTTCCGCAGGTTTTGCATATCCACCAATCATGTTCCATTTTACAAGGCATGTTAAGATCGTCTGCATCGATGTCAAATACTAAATCGCCACCCTTCCATCCCTTTTCGGCCATAGGGAGACTTGGGTCGTTGTAATATGATGATGATGAGTAGACTCCATATGGGGCTTCCCTTACGAGTATTGCCTTTAATTCTCCAGCTGTCTTCACTGCCAGATGACGAATCATGCCACCTCCAAAAGGCATGTACCCGAACTCTCTTTCATCTATCCTGTCTGGAACATCCACTTTGTCGCTATGCTTGAAATAATAATTTTTGAAAACGTTCTTAAGAAGCGCCATGGTCTTTTCTTGCAATTTTCTTTTTCACCTTCTTTTCCTCAGGTTTTTGTCTTGCAAACTGTAACGGGTTTATGATTGTACCGCAAGCCTGAGTCCTAAAACAGAAGTTGTGTGTTGCGAGTGTCCTGCAACTCGGCACTCTATACTTGGTTCTCCCTCCCCTTAACCCTGCTATGTGCTCTACCTGATAGCGCGTAATCCTTTCGTTAAAGTCTGGAACTTTGGGATATAATTGAATGATGTCGCTAACGCTTTTGCCTATACTCAGTAAGATTGTTGTCATAAGAAACCTTCCGTAATGTGGAACGTTCTGGCCTGTTTGAAGGAGATCTAAAGCACGAACAAGGCATGGAGGGTATTTATCAGGAGTTACTGTGATTTCTTCGGCAATGTCAGTAGGCGCGGGGGAACTTCTTACAAGTTCTTCTACAATTGGCCGAAAATCCTGCGGTGTCTTGAATGAAGACAGCGCATGTAATCTATTGTGGATAAGGTTCTTGATCTCTTCCCGTATGAGCCTGACAAGTTCTGACTTCCTTACGTGGACGTTGCCGTTTTCTACAATTCTGTTGATGAGCTTCCACTCTGGTGTGTGGAAGTATGTCGCTCTTTTCAGATACTCTGTAACGGGAATCCTGAACTCAAATGATTTTGCATATATAACTTCTGGATTTACGCCTGTAACCCTGCAGAATATCAGAGCAACTGTCGAAGTCTTTTCTTTCTCCAGAAGCGATTCAACCCTCATAGCTTCAGCAAAGGCGTACCTTGACATCAAATGCTCAAGACCTGTAGCTCTGACGAATACAAGTGCCAGTGGAAAAGAAAGAATTTCTATTTCGATGTTGATTATTTCTTTAGAGACTTTGGCCTTCTTTATCGCTTCTAGGACTCTTTCCTTGGCTCTCTGAACGACCTTCGCATTTTCTGGTTTTGTCAGTTCTGATATGTCGAATTGTAGACTTCTGATGTAAACTCCAGCTTCCTGTAGGAATGGGTACTTGGCAAGAGTTTCTGTGTCCAGTTCAACAGCTGTCAAGAGCTTTCGTTAATTGTATATTATTCTTCAGAGACATATATGCCTATGTTAGACCCATATATGCATTATACACGCCGTAGAGGGGAACTCTAAGTATAGCTATCTTTAGTACAGCATAAGACGAAGATATGGTAAAAAGCAGGGTGTTAACGTAGTAAAGTGCACTGGTAATTTATACCTTCAGTAGAGTCATTGAAACATTTTGCCATTTGGCTATCAACTGTTCTCTAAGGCGAGATTTTTCTGACAGACGTTTCTTGGATATTTTTTGGCATATTGTTTCATCCTATCAACTCCAATATAGAGCCTTTTAAGATAATTCACAACTTTGGTCGTCTGGCCGCTTCCGACAAATAGATCTAACAATGTCGTTTATATTTGAATACAGGGTTATGAGCCTGTAAGGGATCTCCTCGGGGAATGGATATGGATGATCAATCAATTTGAGGGACGGGTGTTATGTTCCATATGGAATTACTAGTGTCTTTCTTGTGATGGGTTTGGCCTTTCCTTAATATGAGTATGTGTTCGTGTGTCATATTCACCCTATAATAGGTTGGATAAGGGTATTGGATTGTAACTCCGAACCTGTCCGAACCTCCTGTAACCTTGCTCCATATTATTTCTTCATGGGACTTCCATTTCTTCAGCAATCTTTGAGTCAATAGATGTGGAAGAGGTATTATCTCTCCATTTGCGAGCTCGTTTCCTATTCTATGGCGCAGTAGCCTCCCTGCTTTGTTACCCTGAAGACTTCGCTGAAAATCTGTTCCATTTCATTCAGGTATTCTTCAAGGTCTGTTACTTGGTTTCCTCTATAGCAGCCTTTCTCAACATGTTTTGAATAGTTGATTGCGTTATGATAAGGGGAGATGTGACTATTAATGTAATGTAATTTGAAGGGATAAAGCCGAGGTCTTTTGAATCTTGGTAGACTATGGTATTGTAAAATCTTACCGCATTTCTGGTAGTGTTTTTGACATTATGAAAGCTTTTTCATTGGTTAGTCTCACCTTCGTTATTCCGAATTCTTTGATCACAACTGGTATTTGCGGCACAAATGGGAGCAAAACTAAGCATTGTCGCAACCGCGTTTTGAGAATGTTCCTAGCTTTTGAATATTTGCTAAGATTTGCTGTGTTGGATGACTCTTATGCTCCACGAGGTCTCATTTGCATGAAGAGATTG
>CAZXXP010000013.1:0-5610 GCA_964644785.1 uncultured Nitrosopumilales archaeon
GGGCTAATCAAGGTGATACGACACATTCCCAACTAGGCACATTCCCATGGACTGCTATTGCTTGATCTTTGCCTTATAGGAATAAATACGGCCGACGATGCTTGAACGCAATCCAGTTGCGCGCGCTTGGCATACCTTCTGATTCAGGTTGGAAACTCACAAAAGATGACCACTGCGCTACATGGCTCTAGATTACGAAGAGGCCAGAAGATTATCCATTATAAAGGCTCTGAGACCCGCACCTTGACTTGTCGGCGTATCCACTCTTCGTACGAATTTAATGGGATCTGGACCTCGGGCTTTTCCAGAGTGGGTTTGACTACCTGCTTCCTTAGCCACTCCTCGTATGTATCAGGAGGGACTTGTGTGCCATTGAATTGCACAAGCGATTTCTTCTTAACAGACGCTTTCTTTACAGACTTCCCCTTTCTCGGCATAGCAACTAATAGTGCCCACATCCTAAAGAATCTAGAGGTATTACCTGCCCTATTTTCTGGCTAAGCTCTAGGGCCTGGCCCAAGCTCTCAGGAGTAACACTTTCTCGTGTCATAAGGTGCAAGTATCGAGAGAGGGTTTAAGCTTAACATCTCTAATCATTGGCGTGGGAGGACCGCGAATAGAAGAAGTAAGGAAAAGCCGTGTACTCGGGGGTAGGCTCAATATGCTCCTCTGACGTTCATCAGCATAAATATAGGTTTGAAGATACGTATAACGGTAACATGTCCCAAGAGTTCGTCAAGGTCGCGACTGTCCAAGACATCCCAGAGGGGAAGCTAAAGACTGTGGAGGTTGGCTCCGAGAAGGTCGTCATTGCGAATGTTGGCGGAAAGTTTTATGCAATTGGAGCAATATGCACCCATAAGGGATGGGATCTCTCTGAGGGAAGACTCGAGGGAGAGACGATCGTGTGCGCGGGACACGGAAGTCAGTGGGACCTGAAAACTGGCCAAGGGAAGTTCGTTAGACCCTTGCTTCCAGAGCCCATATTCGATGTAAAAGTGGTGGGAGCAGACATAGTTGTGAAGAAGAAATCATCGTGAATGTGTATATCGAACATGTTATGATAATTTTTCATCTGGTAGATGTTATTTACCACTGACCAAGGTACCAAGCCGATCATAGATATTTCTACTTACTAGCCTGAATCGTTGACCAAGACCAAGAATCGTCAAAGAGCTAAAATGCGAGGAGATGGCAATATCAAATTGCGAAGTGTATGCCGAAGTATATTTGCAGCCTCTGCGAGCATGTGATAGAGACTGAAGAAACTCCCCTGAACTGTGGCAGCTGTACCGACCACACATGCATGTTCGAAGTTTCCTTCGAAGAAGTGCCAGCCGCGACCTAGGGTAAGTCATACTCTTAATAGGATATCACTGGAAACGAGACGACCAGACCAATTGGGAACTACTAAACTGCAAAGAAGGGATGCTTAAGGTCTTGGAAGGAAAAGCTTGCTAGTACTCTTAGAAATTCTATCGAACACGCAAGGCCATCTGCCAAGAGAATTTACGGTCCTCGCTCCATGTCTGTGGATGAGTTGCTGGCATACCTTGAAAGGGTCAGGTTTGCCAGCATTGCAACTGTAAAGCCTTCTGGAGCGCCTCACATAGTTCCCGTATTTTTCGTTCACAACAGAGGGAAGATATACGTCAACACTAGCATGAAATCTATCCGTTATAGGAACATCACTCGAAACAATCGAGTAGCCCTCACCTTTCTTGAAGGATCAAAAGCTGTGATCCTAGAGGGAATAGCAAGTGTGTCTGGCAAGACTAGCGAATTTGTTGGAGGGGATGTAGGACGAGCCTTTCTCATGAAGTACGGAAAAGAGCGGAGGATTACTCCGTACTCAGTCATGCTGGAAATCGTTCCAACTAGAATCTTTACCTACAAGGGTGTAGAAAGAGGGAAATAGTTGGTATGATTCAGAGATAGCGTTGCCTATCCTCTAATGCTCAGGCAGAGGCTATATTAACTATGACTTCAATCTTGAACACAAATATTTCACCATGTATGGTTCCTCAAGGGCGTATCCGTAGCCCAGACCAGATAAGAACTCATCTGGAAACCCTGAGTAGGACGAGGATGCATCCCAGCTGAACGAACCGCGCGCGCTTTACCCTGTGTAACCACACATACCGACCCTGGGGGAGTTGACAATTGGGAGGAGGATTTCCTCGCCATCCTTCTTGACGCAGTCGTGCTCTGGAGCACAGTCTTCACAAAGCCATGCCTCATCCTCATCGAAGATGCACTGTGCGCAAACCTGCGTCGCTTTGTTCTTATCGCAGCTGTCGCAGGCTATCTCCGGAGGGTCGTTCCTGGCCAGCACAACGATCTTATCGCCGCTCTTGGCTCTATCTAATCCTGCTGACGTTTGCCTTGCAGCTATGACCTTCAGTCCCAGAGTGGTTGTTGTCCCGAAGTCGTACTCATAAGAGAACGCTTTCTCTTCCCTCAGGACGTCCCCCAGCTTGGGTCTCATCGACCTATTGCCCATGCTTGAACCTGGATGAACCGAGTAGCACTTTCCATCGATCATGAATTGGCTCATGTGGCCGCAGCACTCAACCCAGGTCTTCCTGAGGAAGGCATCCAAGTCCTTCAGTGTCGTGTTGGAGGGAGCTTGCATCTGCATCCAGTATGTGAAGAGCCCATTATCACCTTTGACTTGTATATGTAACAGATCTGGCGTGCTTGGTGACGTCGCGTTCAGTGCCCCGTCCTTCATCCTTTCTTGGCATACCTGAACGTGCTTGGCCATCGCCGAGGCTGTAAGAGACTCCCCACAGAAGTTGCATTTGCCCTTGAGTTGGGTTTGCAAGATTCTCTCTGTTTGGGGGTGCACCAGCCGTCGTAAAAACATTCACGCAAGCATGACGTTACTGGACATGTCCCACTCTATTACGGAGAGCGACTCTGCGTAGGGGTTGCGCAGTTGAAACCAACCCGATCGTCGGCCTGTCATTAGCCTCGTTCACGAGGTCAAAGGGTGAGTTGAATTATACTACACCAGTATATCATTGCTGAGGGCAGCATGAACGAAATGGGTTACGACGCAGAAAGAGAGGCCAGGCTGGTCGTGAAGGGAAGAGAGTTCATAGTGAGGGTGCTTCAGGCGAGAGGCAGGAGCGCCAATGCGCGTCTTCAGGGTAAGGTCATAACCATACGTATACCTCCTCCACTCGGCCACGAGGAGTTCTTCAGGGCGTACACCGACCTAAAGGCGAGCATGCTCAAGAAGTTGGAAAGAATGTCCGAGGAAGAGCTCGACAGACTTCTCATGCCGGGTCCAAGAAACACAGAGTTCTACGACGGCGAAGAAGTGAAGGTCCTAGGGAACATCTACAAGATAACGGTCGATAAAGGAAGGGCGAAACACTCGTCGACGGCGAGGCTCGATGGTGAGAGGGTGGTCGTGAAACTGGCGAGTGGATTATCGGAGGATGTCGAGGCCGCCCACATCTCGAACCTCGCGAGGCGCGTCATAGCGAAACCATTGACTGGACGCGTTCGTGCCCGGATGGACGAGCTCAACGAGCGCCACTTCGGCTTCACGTTCGGCAAGGTTTCAATCAAGGAGCAGTCGACGAAGTGGGGAAGCTGCTCCTCGAACGGCAACATAAACCTCAACTTCAAGCTTCTTCTCGCGCCGCAGGGTGTACTTGACTATGTCATGGTCCATGAGCTCGCACATATCAGGGAACACAATCACTCGGGTAATTTCTGGCAGCTTGTAGCAAGGGCAATGCCAGATTACGCTGAGAAGGTGAAGTGGCTCAAGGAAAAAGGCGATAGACTGGGGGTTTCGGGCAGGATCTAATGGAATGCAATGGATGCTGGTGTCGCTGAGTTGTCCGACAAATCGTTTCTGCGGCTCACCTATCCGAGACCCGAAGGGAGAGGGTTCCAGCACCGATCGCTGTTGAGTTCCCCTCTGACTCTAACCTCTAGCCATTCGGGGAGTCGTGCATTTATACTTCCAGGCGCGGTCTTTAGTGATATGACAGTCTCGGAGTCACGGTCTGATTCCGTAAAACAAGGCCCACTAGCAAATGATAGTGGGCCTGGTGGGATTTGCATACAAATGGGTTCAAGTCCAATCCTCAACTCGGCATGACATGATAGGTTGGAAGGTAAATTCTGTCTAATGGGTCTATTAGAATATGGTTTGTGCGGTCGAGGGTTCTCAAACTCAATTAGGTTCGAATTCCAAACCGGGTAGACTTCTCGCTAACCAACACTCCTTTTGATTGTTGATAATAATAGCATGATTTATATAATATAGCTATATACGCATAGACTAATATGACCAAAGAGATTTACAGGTTACATGCTGAGCTGTGTAAGGTGCTCTCAAGCCCTGCAAGGCTAGAGATACTGGATACGTTAAGGGATGGAAGAAAGTCTGTCGGAGAGTTGGTGAATATTACAGGATTGGGCCAAGCCAATATTTCCCAGCACTTGGCTATAATGAAGCGTAACGGAGTCGTCAACTCCGAGCGCGATGGAAATAACGTCTATTACTCGCTCGCTAATGCAAAGATAATGAGAGCCTTTGACATAATCAGAGACATGCTCAGAGAAAGGGTCAGGAAGGAACTCAAGGAAGTTACGATCACCAAGGTGAGACGATGAAATATGCCGTTGTGATAAATACAAAAGATACAGAAACAGTCTGGAACGCCCTTAGATTCGGTTCGGCAGCGTTGGCTAGGGGTCACAAAGTATCGATCTTCTTGGCTGGACCAGCAGTAGAGATAGATTCGCTTGGAGACGAGCGGTTTAACGTGAAAAAACTGCTGCAGCGTTACGAGGAGCTTAGCGGAGAGGCCCTCAGTTGTGGAACATGTTTACGAATAAGGAACATGGATCCTAGTGCCTCGTGCCCGGTTTCAAGCATGGACGAATTGGTGCGCCTAACTGAAGAAGCGGACAGGGTTGTGAACTTTGGATGAGTGGAAAGACCATCGTCATTTTGGGTGCTGGTTTTGGAGGGCTTGCCACTGCCAATGAATTACGAAAAAGACTGCCATCAGAGCACAAGATCATTTTGGTTGACAAAAATAGATCATTCTCCATGGGTCTCTCCAACTTGTGGCTCATTACTGGAGAACGCTCACACCCAAGCCAAGGAGAACACGCTCTGAATTCCCTTAAAGAGAAGGGCATCGAATACCTTAATGACGAGATAATTTCAATTGATCCTTCCGAAAAGCTTGTCAAGACTTCCTCGACACTATTGCATGCCGACTACCTTGTTATCGCTCTCGGTGTAGAGCTGGCCACGAATGAGATAAAGGGTTTCTCTGAAGCTGCCTACAACTTTTATGACGCTTATGGGGCCTTCAAACTCCAAAATGCCCTGCAACAATTCCTAGGGGGAACTATCGTTATACTCATTATAAGGACGCCGTTCAAATGTCCTGCTGCCCCCTACGAGGCTGCATTTCTTATCGAATCAGCGCTGCGAAAGAAAGGAGTTAGAGAACATGTAGAGATAAAACTTTACACCCCAGAACCGCAGCCCATGCCTGTCGCAGGACTTTATGTAGGAAATGCGATTACGACCATGCTCTCGGAGCGAAAAATCCACTATTTCCCGGA
>CAZXXP010000013.1:5620-20152 GCA_964644785.1 uncultured Nitrosopumilales archaeon
GACGCTCCGTCAAAGAAGATACTGTTTGAGATTGACGAGGTTGAGTTCGATATGATTGCGGGGGTGCCGCCACACGTTGCTCCCCGTGTTGTTCGAGAAGCAGAATTACTAGGCCCCACAGGCTGGATCCCTGTCGATCCTAAGAACCTGCAAACTAAATTCCCCAACCTATATGCTATCGGGGATATCACAGCTATTAGATTGGCTAACGGAATGTTCTTGCCCAAGGCCGGGATCTTCGCCGAAAACCAAGGGAAAGTAGTTGCCGAAAACATTTCTGCAGAGATTAGAGGCCAGAATGGTGTTGGGGAGTTCACCGGCGAAGGTTATTGCTATCTGGAAGTTGGAAATGGAATGGCAGCTTATGGAGCGGGGAACTTTTACACTATACCGTCTCCGAGTGTGCAGCTCGAACCTCCCTCCATGCAGTATCGCAAGGAGAAGGAGGGATTCGAAAAATCAAGAATAGCAGAGTGGTTATCATAGTCGTACTAACAAACGATAAAGGTAGTCGTGTAAATGACCCGATATTTGGACTTGATACATGAATTCCATGGTCCGCGTGAGCAGAATGGTTGAAGAGAAGCCTGCAGCAGCCTTTACACTCTCGATAATAGGCTTGGCCCTCCAAGCTGTGAGGGCGACATTCTTCACATATATGATGTTTTACGGATGGGGTTTTGGGTCATGGGGTCCGGGGATGATGATGGGACCAATGATGATGGGAGGCCCATGGTCTGCTGGACTCTTATGGCCGCCTCTCTCGGCAGCCTTCGCGTTGGTCGTTATGGCTCTCGGTGTATTAGGCGTTCTCTGGAAGAAAACTGCAGATCTGAGCAGGGTTCGAGCTGGGTCTACTCTGGTGCTGATAGCGTCCATAATCGCCTTCCCGACCATGTTCGGGTTCATGCTCGGCTCTCTGCTGATGCTCGTTGGAGGCATATTGGGATTGACTTGGCAGCCCGTAGCCGCGGGGGGTGGAGGAGCTTGAAGGACAGAACCGCAGTGGCTGTCACGTTGATCGTTTCAGGCATATTCGCATCAATCCTTCTCATCCCACAGATTATCATGCCTCAATCGCCCAGCATGGGGGGCCCGAGCCAATATCAGAACAGAAACCTTGGGATAGGTTCGGGCATGATGGAACAGGGTATGATGAGTGGTATGCCCACGATGAAGGGCATGATGGGATACTATTCAGGAATTCCTACTCCAATATCACATAGCGAGGCTGTCAGGATAGCAAAGGATTACCTCGCATCCTTGAACAACAAGGATCTCGCGATAGACGAGTTCGAGGAATACTCCCACAACTTCTACGTTTCGATAGTCGAGAAGAGCACGGGAAGAGGAGCCGTTGAGATCATCATAGACAGGTATGGTGGAAGCCTCCAGCCTGAGCCTCAAAGTATGATGTGGAATAGCAAGTATGGCATGATGGGCGCTTCCCAAGAAACTCAAATCAAAACAACGCCTGAACAGGCCTTGAATATCGCCCAAGATTTCCTAGATGTAGTATACCCTGGAACTAAGGCTGGTGAAATAAAATCCTACTTCGGATACTACACTATCATGACCACTCTTAACGGTAAGCATTACGGCATGCTGAGCGTAAACGGCTACTCAGGCGAGGCATGGTATCATACATTGCACGGCATGTTCATATCGGAAGTGGAGGAATAACCATTAGGTAGATGCTTACATATTATTCCGCATAGCAAACGGAAATAGGGTTTGATCCAGCTCGAGGTCTGTCTGGAATTCGGTATTCTTGCCATAATGCGGTGGGAAAGATGTTTCATAGTATTTCTGACATATCAAACGACTTTATCTAAATCTAAGCCAGAAAATTAGGTTACATCATACGTTAATCTCCAATTGGAGTGAAGTTTGGATGCCACCGGTCTGACAAGGACCAAAACGTGGAAATGGACTCATAACCACCTTTTATTGGAGCTGATAGAACTGCCAAAGTATGGCATTTCTGGAGCCGGTCGGATTTGAGCATAAATGGGTTCAAGTCCAATCCTCAACTCGGCATGACATGATCGATTGGAAGATAAATTCTGCCTAATGGGTGTATTAGAATATAGTTTGTGTGGTCGACGGGATCTGAACGTAATTAGGTTCAAATTCTAATCTTCAACCTCAGGAACTTGGAGTAACTTTAGCGCCTCAGAGCAAAACAAGGCTACCTAATTTGCGAATGTCCTGACATCTACCAGTTCGATTCTGCATAGATTATTGTCTGCAAACCTTTCAGCAATCTAATCAGTACAAAGGCGGCGAGGATGGAATATCGGAATCAGTCTGTGCTGCTACTCTTCACTTGCCGCACTTGTAGGTAAGGCAAGTTTTAAATTATCCTATCCCCAAGGATAGGATATGGCCCAACACAAGAGGCAGGAAGTTGTTAGGAGGATAGCTCGGATTCACGGACATGTTCATGCGATAAAAGATATGCTCGAGACAGGAAGGTCTTACTCTGAAGTTGTTCAGCAGGTAATGGCCGTAAGATCAGCCCTTGACAGCGTGTTGCAGGTAATCGTAGAAGACTTGGTCGAGGACTGTGTCGCCCGGGCAGAAAAGAACGAGCCTATCAACCAAACGCTTTTGGAACTCAAAGAAGTTGTGGGCAGAATCCGCTGAGCCGAAGAGTGAAACCTAATGGGAACAATGGAACTTCTCGGGCGGCCAAACTTGCGAGCGACTATTGTTTCGGAGGGACCGTTTCTTATTGCTACGCTTGTATTCACGGTGCTGAGCCTTCTTGGAGCTAAACCCCTGGGTGTGGGAGTCGACTTGGGCTTGTTGGGGTTCGCTGCTGGCATCCCTTTCTTTGCTAGAGCTACATACGATGCGATCGTTGACAGAGAAATTAACGCAGAACTGACGATGGTGATAAGCGGAGCAGGTGCACTTCTTCTCGGTCAGTTCGCCGCAGCAAGTATTGTGTCATTCATGGCCATAACCACCCACCTAATTGAGGAGTTTACTACAGAGAAGGGAGCAAGAGACCTGACTGCACTCGTTGAGACCACACCCACAGTCGCGAATAAATGGGACGTGGATGGTTCTCTGAAGCGGGTGCCGGCGAAGAGCCTGATGCCCGGCGATATTGTTGTAGTGCGGGAGGGCGAACTAATTTCCGTTGACGGGCGCATTGAAGAGGGATTAGCGAGCATAGCTGAATCTTCACTGACCGGAGAGCCACTGCCAGTGACCAAACAGAAAGGATCGCATGTACTCGCAGGGACCAAAGTGACTGAAGGCTACCTGAAGATTCGTGTGGAGAAACTCGCAAGCGAGAGCTACATCCTGACTCTGGTCAGAGAGGTATCGGAGAACATTCAGGAGCGTCCGCCTGCAAAGAGATTTGTGGACACCGTTGCCGTCTATTTCATGCCGCTAATCCTTGGATTGACGGTCCTTGTGTTCCTAATTACAGGGAGTGGTACGGCAGCCGTTGCAATGCTCGTAATTGCCTCACCATGTGCAGTTCTTGCGGCCACGCCGCTAGCATTCCTAGCTACGTCAGCTAAGCTAGCGCGGAGGGGAGTGGTAATCAAGGATGGTGAAGTCCTTCGACGAATTGGTCACGTCGATGTGATCATATTCGACAAAACAGGAACGTTAACGATTGGAAAACCGAAGGTTGAAACGGTCAAGACATTCGCGGAGTTCACCTCGGACCAGATACTCTCGCTGGCAGCCTCCTGTGAAGTCCCGAGCCCACACCCCATAGCGGCTGCTATTGTGAATCTGGCAGGACAAAGAAACATTGGCCTCCATCCGCTGGAAGAGTTTCGCTCAGAGGTGGGGAAGGGAGTGGTAGCGAAGCTTAACGGAATGACATATCGTCTCGGTCAAGTCCCTTGGTTGATTGAAGAAGGGATCCAGTTTAATGGGGAAGTTGATGCTGTATTGTCAAACCTCTCTAGCGACTCGGGAATTCCGATTGTGCTGACTGAAGAGAAGAGACCAGTCGGCCTAATCTATTTGAAAGACGAGCTAAGACAATCGGCAGTCGAGATGATTTCCGGTTTGAAAGCATTAGGTGTCAAGGAGGTGTTGCTTCTAACTGGAGACAGGAATGTTGCGGCACTGGAAACCGCGGGAAGGCTCGGCATTAGTTTCAAGGCCGAATTAACGCCCAACGAGAAAGCAGGCATAGTCAAGGAATTGAGGAAAGCAGGACACACCGTGGCTTTCATCGGAGACGGGGTCAACGACGCTCCTGCACTTTCCGAGAGTAATGTTTCGATTGCGATAGCACCAGATGGCGCCACTGTCGCAAGTCAGGTAGCGGACATCATTCTTACGAGGGCGAATCTTGAAGTTATTCCCGAGGTGATAAGAACATCCAAGAGAGCGATAAACGCAATCTACCAGAACATAGCAGTCTTTCTGTTGGTGAACATCCTCGGGCTCGCCTTTGCGGGAGTTGGGGTCATTACTCCGATTTCGGGAGCGGTTCTCCATGGAATTCAGGAAACCTTCGGCTTCGTCAACAGCTCAAGACTTGCTAGGAAAGACTTCGGCGAGAACTAGACCCGAGTAACGTGCTAACCCTAGCATCAATACCTCGATTCCAGCTCCATAGTTTTGATTTCACAGGATCCAAGAGATCCCATCACAGGAAATTCTTAAAGGCTGACACTGGTATATTCATACGGTCCTGATATGGCGCGTGCTGTAACTAGATATCCAATCCGCGTCTGCATAATTGCCATTTCTCCAAAACCATGCTCCATTATTTTTCTCTTTAGCGTTGAGGGGGCGTAAAACGTGCAACCACTGTTGCCCAGAGTGTTTTCAAAGAAGTTCACCACGTTGCCCTGTATCGTTCGAGGATCGATTTCGAGTATTGCAAGTAGTCCGTTTTGTTTCAAAACCCTACGAGTCTCACTCAGAGCTTTATCAGGTTCGCGAAAATGGTGCAAAGAGACTATCGCAATGGCCTTGCTGAAATATTCATTCTCGAACGGCATCAACTCTGCGGTACCTTCCATGAATTTCACGTTTTTCCGCTTTTCACGGCCATACCGAAGCCTGCTTTTCTCAGGCTCAAGGACCCAAACCTCTCCACATTTCTCAGCAATAATTCTAGCAAGCCTTCCTGTGCCCCCACCGATATCAAGTATGCGATCATCTTTGGTAGGGCTCATTGTTGGCATCAGTAATTCTCCAACGATTTTATCCAGACGACCTGCGAACCAGTCCTGTATGGCAACCAACGATATTCTAGTCATATTGCTAACTCCGCCCTGATACTCCTACCTGCTGCAAATTTCTGCTAGCTTACTACTAAATAGCCCCTTTAGTGAATCTTTAGAATTTGAGAATTTTCTAACTGTCATGCCTATTTAGGCGGTGTACGAGGGCTCTATTCAGGGCATCCTGTATTGCGACTCTAGCCACCAAAAGTAACAGACCAAATGCCAAATGCGTTGTCTATTTCGACTTTGAGTTCATGTCTTCCGAATGGTACCTGTGCATTGACTAGGGAATAGAGCCTTGGAGCTCCTGAAATCTCAACATACGACATACCTTTTTCATCCATTTTCAAATCTGAACCTGCTAACTCTTTTGGCACCGCCTTTCCATCAAGAAATACCGTCCCAATTAGCTTCTCATTGGTCGGCGATCCAACTACTGGAGAAGCAGTCCTACCTGCATATGCAATAAGGAAATAACCGCTTTTCCCAGTATTCAGCATGTGGTCTTTTTCAGTCTGCCATTCTCCCTCTAGATAGATGCCTTCAATATCGTGTCTTTTGTCATCCTTGTACGATGCTTTTCTTCCCTCTGCGTTGATGCCATCTACATTTACAGTGTCCCTTACAGCATATAGTTCTCTCGTTATCCCTGCAGTAATTGAACCAAGAGCTAAATTAGCATACTTGTTCTCCGGTTCGACTGGAATTCCAGAAACATCTGCACCGTTCTCTGCTAATAGTTTCTGTATCCGTCTCTCAGTTTCCTCGTAGGCACCCTCTCCTATGTGATCATAGCGAAGGCTTCCCTTTGCATCGAATAGATATTTGTGCGGCCAGTATCTATTCCCAAAGAGGTCAAATGTTTTATGATCATTGTCTAGCGCTACAGCGTACTTTATCCCAAATCTTTCAACAGAGGCCTTAACATTGTTGAAGTCCTTTTCGAAGGCAAATTCAGGGGAATGAACCCCAACTCTCACAAGACCGTATCGAGAGTATTTTGCATCCCAAGCTTCTATGTATGGAAGGGTGCGTATACAATTAATGCAAGTATATGTCCAGAAGTCTACCAATACTACTTTTCCTCGCAGAGATTGCATTGTCAATGGTTCAGAATTTATCCATTGGCCAGTTCCAATGAACTCATAACCTGAATTGAATCCTGGGGTAGGTCCCGTAATGCTTTGAAGATAGAATATACTCAATATGACCGTAGCAAGCACTAACACGAATACTACTGATCTAAGATTGATCTTCAATTTCTAACACTTCCATATTGCTATAAGAATAGGCTGAGAAGCCTGCCGAAGTTGTTCGTGAATACTATTACCCCTAACGCTATCAGCAAGATCCCAGAAAATATGTTTACAAGGGCAAGTCTCCTGTTCATTCTCTTGATTATTTTTGAGAATCTCGATGTGAAGAGACCCAAGAAGAGGAATGGTATTGCAAGTCCAAAAGAGAATACAGACAGCAATGTTGCTCCTTCAAGTGCGGTGGCTGTACTGCTTGCAAGAACAAAGATGCTTGCAAGGATGGCTCCTACGCATGGTGTCCATCCAATTCCGAATGAAGCACCTATCAGCGCAGAGCTGAAGTAGCCACTTCCTGCGGAAACTGAAAAGAGTCTCCGTTGTCCTTCGAGCAGAGGGACAGAGGGTAGAATTCTGAGAGTATACATCCCGAATCCGATGATTACAATACCACCTATTCGTGAAAACCATGCCTGAAAGGTGCTGAGCTGTTGGCCCAAGAAACCTAATGCAGATCCCATGAGAATAAAAATTACTGAGAATCCAGTGACAAACAATAGAGCATGAGAGAAGACCTTTCTTTGAGCCTTATTTTCTCCTCGCTCAAGCTCGGTAAGACTTACCCCTGCCAAGTGACCCATATACGCAGGTAGCATTGGCACACAGCAGGGTGAGAAGAACGAGAGGACTCCTGACCACCAGCCAATACTAGATTTAACGGATCAAGCAACCTAAAGCAGTCATCATTTTCCTAATAAAAAAGCACTTACCCAAAATCATCTCTAGAGCAGCTGTTTTTGCGCGCGCTTTAATATGTGTGTTGAACTAATAGCGAGGTCCTATTTTAGCATGGAAGTTTTGCCAGCGTCGTAGCTTTCAAACACTACTCCATCCTCGGTAGCGGCAAACAAATGCTTTGCATCTGAGGGATCTATTGCAATTGCTGAAAATCGTCGCCCACTTGTCATACCGTCTAATGTTACCCATGATTTACCTTCGTTTGTACTCTTCCAGAGCCCGTCCTTTGTTGCTGCATACATTGTCGTCGGGTCAGACTGATGTGTAGCCACCGAATAGACTGTTGTCGAGATATCTCCAGAGGATTTAACCCAGCCGCAAAAACAACTGAAAGACTGATACGCGCCATCTGCAGTTCCAGCGAATAGAAGTCCCCAGTTGTCCGACTTCATGCTCTTGTCCATATCGGTTTGCACGGCCATGTATGCTAAAGCTCTGACAGATGGATTTTGAGGCCCGTCATCCATCCTTTGCCATGACTTTCCAGCATCTTGAGTTCTGAACAACCCATAACCTACCGAGAATGCGTACAAATAATCGGGCGCTCTTTGATTTATCGTTAAACCGTGAATGTCGCTTCCCTGAATTCCATTATCAGATTTTTCCCAAGTCTCCCCACCATCTATACTTTTCAAAACACCGACACCATGACCTGCAGCGTAAATAATCAAATGGTTCTGGGGATTAGTTGCAAAAGCCATTACATCGTTAGAGGGCCAGTCTCCTTTTGGCAAGAATTGTACAAAATTCGATCCCCCATCCTTACTCTTGAATATACCGAGATGTGCACCGAGTAAAAGTGTCTTAGTTTCAGGTATGTAAGCCAGAGCGTGAACATGTCCGTATGTCTGACTGGCCATAGCGTCATCTTCGGAAACTTTAATCGTAGTGGAAGGGGCTGCTACAATTTCACCAGCAGAAGAATTACGACCGGCAAAGTAAGAAACCAAGATCCCGAATGCGACAACAACAAAAACTAAAATAATCGTTTTCTTGCCAATCGTAATTGCCATTTTTTCTCTTAAGTACATTTGTTCTCCCCGTTATTTATCTTGTTTCCCAAATCTAGTGGATACCAATCCTAGTTGAATACTGCAAGATACTCTAAGACTCCTCTCTAAACCGAACGTCGTGAAAGCCAAGAGGCCTACAGAAGCTAGTTTTACAGGAAGCTGGTATGCGTAGAACATTATCCCCAAGGCGCCCAATACCCCGCCGGCGGCTCCTGTTAGTGTCAATAGCGGTAATAGATAGTAGCAAGGGCATGCCCCAGCAAGGAAGGCACCAAAGATACCTGCTAATCCCAACCTGTTATTGCCGATCTTTCTAATTCCCACAATCCTGATCTGGCGTAGAGAATTAGTCATGACTATCCCAGTCAAAAATAATAAAGCAATGTCCAAAACAAAAGTCCCAACTCTATCGATAGATAGATGGAAAGTAAGATACGGTGTTAGAAACAAGAACTCGTCAAGATAGAGCAAAGTTGAACCGAAAAGCGTAGCAATAGATATCCCCAGGACCGCATACTTCGGGGTCAGTAGAGTCTGAAGCGTCTGTAAGGTCATGTTGATTAACTTCCAATAAGCGAGTTAGCAGCTCTCTCAAAGACTTCATGAGGTTGCGAACCTACAATTTTGATAGACTTTCCATTTGGACCTACTACAAAGAATGTAGGTGTGCCTTCGACACCTAATTTGCCCCCCAAATCAAAATTACTTTTGATAAATTGACGATATTTGTCACTGTTGAAGTCTTGGCTGAATTTGGTCATGTTCAGACCTAGCTGTTGAGCGAACCCCAAGAGGTTTTCTCTGCTGGCCCACCCTTCATTGGGTGAACCTTGATTCGAGTATAGGAGATCGTGAAACTCCCAGAATTTGCTTGCTCCCCGGCTGCGTATGCTGCCTCTGAGGCAGAGGTAGAATCGGGTCCGTAGAAGTCGAAGTCTATCCATACGAACTTGGCCTTACCAGTGTCTATCAGGTTCTTCACAACTTGTTTCTCCTGAGTCTTGAACCAATATCCGCATGAAGGACACTGGAAGTCTCCAAACTCAAAAATTGTAACGGTTGCACCTTTGGATCCCAAAACTGGATTAAGAGGTGAAATGGTAAGGTTAATTGACGGCAAACTGGTTGTAGAGGGGCTGGCCTCTGTATTCTTGGGGGACGACAGATAGATGCCTGCACCCACTATCGCAATTACAGCAACGGAGAATACAAGAAAGAGGACTTTCCTGCCACTGCGTTTGTTTGGCATACTACTACCGTCTGACACTTAATACACGCTTTAGCCGAAAGTTTTTCTTCTGCAGAAGCCAAGATAAGTAATAAGCTTCCCAGCACCTAACATACGAGCTGCCGGCTATGAACAAAGTCAGACCAGATTGATGAGTCAATCACTTTTATATATATCATTTTCCAATATATTACTTGAGGAATCTAGCCCATTGAACACGGCCTTCAGATTCAAAACCTGCGGATATAGTTCTCTATTGATGGAGCGAAGCATAAATCACATAACATACAACGCTCTCACCGCCATGACCCTTAGGTTCGAGGGTCTAAGGTGATTATGCAGTGTTTTGGAAGAAAGAGGGAAGGCTCGTTCAAGTACTCGTTAAGGATCCCATCTGCGGAATGGATGTAGATCCGGAACACGCATACTACACAGAGATCGGCGAAAGGAAGTACTATTTCTGCGGAGCAGGTTGTAAAGCTGCTTTCAAAAGAGCCAACAACAACAACCACGCATACAGTGGACCTCTCAAGGTTCGCAAGGCGCATAGAAGAGGTGGAGGATGTTGCCACTAAAGATTGGAAGAGCACTTCCTGATATAGGTAGGAGGCGTACTTAGCTCTTGTCCAAGGATTTCAGATGCAACTCTTGTAGGTCTAGCTTTTCTGATAAACATGCGCTCAGGCAACACAACAAAGTAAAGCACGGGTTGCGCGGACTAGCTAAGATGTCGATTTACTTTTTGATAGGTATTGGCATCGTAGCCTACACAGTGTATTCCGGTGCTTTCGCTGCACTCGGTCAACGAGCTGCCCCCGAAGTCATTAGTGGGGATGTAATCATGCATATTCATCCTAGGCTGGAAATCTTCATTGATGGTAAGCAGGTCGCAATACCTACCAACATTGGCATAGATCCGAACCTTTGGAAGGATCGTTCCCTTGAACGTTACGGCATGCCTATGCCAGAGATGAAAGAAATGCCCCATATGTCCCCACTGCATACCCACGACACTTCAGGACTCATACATCTAGAGTCTACCGCAAACAGGATATACAATCTGGGTGATTTATTTGATGTCTGGGGTGTTCAGTTCAATGAAACTTGCATCTTTGACAGATGTTCGGATAGTGGCAGCATCAGCATGCTGGTCAACGGCGTGAAGGGCTCCGAGTTCAGAAACCATATTCTAAAAGATGGGGAACAGATTCGAATTGAATTCAGAAAGAGGTGATTCATTTAGATGATGGCCGAATGTGAGCTTGCAACTGATCTTGTCAGATGTGCTGTCCTGATGCTTTTGTATGAAAAACCATTGCATGGTTATGCTATAATGGCAGCTCTTGGTGAGCGCTTGGAAAGGACGATCAGCCCAGCTACAGTCTATCCCTTCCTAGCCCAGATGTTAGCTGTTGGATACTTGACAGCAACACACGATAATGTAGGCAAGAGGGCAAGGACAGTGTATTCTATGACACCTAAAGGTAGAAAGTTCTCGGAAGGCATATTCAAGCGGTTATCTCAGATAGTCTCAACGGCTATTGAGCCCAGCCTTATTCGTTGTGCCCACTGCGGATCCAAACTGTACATGGCGGGTCATATTGAATTGATTAATGCACGACAGACCGCCTTCTGTTGCATACACTGTGCCAAGGCCCACAAAGAAGGTGCGTCATGACATGAGGCGACTACTGGCCCTGAGTGTGATAGCTGCAATCACAGTGATAGCCGCATCTCTTATGCTAACTGCTCCATCATCGCCTGAACAAAGACGAATCAGCCAGAGTGGCGAAAACGTTGTTATCGACATGACTACCAGGCAATGGAGGTTCGATGTAGTAGGCGTCAGTCCCTCTGGCTCGGCGAAATTTTCGACTAATCCACCTGACGGGCAGCATGCCAACACTACAATTACAGTTCGGAAGGGTGATACGATAATACTGCGGATCAAGAGCTTGGACGTGCCACATAGTTTCGCCATAGAAGAGTTTCGGGTAAACGTGTTTACTCCGCCCGGAGAGACGATCGAAGTGAAGTTTGTGGCCAGCCAGACTGGGAGTTTCACATTCTTTTGCACCGTTTTCTGTGGCACAGGGCACCCTAATCATAAGGGAACCCTTGTAGTGCAAACCTGATTGTTACTTGCAGACCTAGATGTGAAACGATGTGTGGATCTGATTGAGGAAATACATTCTGCTTTTGACGGCTGTTATTTTATCTGGACTTCTGATCTTAGGAATATTCGTTATCCCTGCAGATAAGAATCAAGGAAGCACGAACACGAATGCAACAACTGCACCCAAGCAGACTCGCTCGCCATACATCGTTGAATATACTCTTCCCACCCCAGAATCAGGCCCAATGGCAATAACCGTGGATCACAACGGTGAGGTGTGGATAGCTGCTACCAATGTCACGAAACTCGTACGTTTCAATCCAATATCGAAAGCTTTCAGAGAATTCAAGATTCCGAAGGTGAACTTTACGAGTATTTGGGGCATGACGGTCGATGATTATGGAAGGATCTGGTTCACGAGCACAAATGACAACTCCATATGGAGCTTCAATCAGACAGACAACAGCTTCAAGCAGTATGACGTCCCAACAAAAGACGCGTTTCCTTTGCGAATAGCAATGGATCGAGAAGGGCAGATGTGGTTTACGGAGTTATATGGTGGAAAGCTTGGGAAAATCAAACCAATTACTGGAGAAATCGTTGAGTACAAGGTGCCGAGAAACAGGTCAGGCCCAGCGGATCTTTCTATAGATGCTGAGGGGAGTATCTGGTTCGCAGATGCCTTTGCGAACAAGATCGGAAAGTTTGACCCAAGAACTTCTGCCTTTACCGAATACCCTCCAGCTGAATCCACTTTTTCGCCAACGGGAATAGGTGTTGACAGCCGTGGGAGAGCGTGGTTCTTGGAACATGGAGGGAGCTTATTTGGTAAGTTCTCGCAGTCGGATAATTCCACTGTAAAGTATGCTACATCCATAACTGGCAGGTTTTCAACTACGCTGCCTTACTGGCTTTCTATCGATAAATCTGGAAATATATGGTTCAACGAACATACCGGCAATAGGATAGCAAGATTCGACCCCGCAAATGAGGCCTTGGTTGAATACGAGCTTCCAAAGGGACGGATAGGGGTAGAGGGCATAGTCAACGCTCTACACTTCACCATAGCGCCAGATGGAAATGTATGGTTTTCTGAATGGACTGAGAACAAAATAGGTATGATTAACACCTCAATTCCTGTACCGTTCAAACTAGAGGTAGATCAGAGGAGAATATTAACCAAGCCAGGAGACGAGCTTGAAATCGGGACTACAATTTCTGGATTATCAAATAAGGAAATCAAATTGCAAACTTCTGGCAGTTTCTCTTTTACAGGGAAAATTCTAAACGCAACAGCACAGCTTAGTCCCTCAAGAATTCCTAAACTGGATTCTATCCCAAATAAATTCCACCTAACCCTAAAGCTACAAGAATTTTTGATCCCGGAAGAATACGCTATGACCGTGGGAGCCTCGGACGGTGACGTGATTTATTCTGTCATGATTCATGTAAAAGTCCAAGGAAGAAATTGATCAACGTTTGGTACACTCTGACTCTTCAAAAGACTTACAACTCTCCTAGCGGAAGTATGGACGCTTGGACTAAACCATTACCGATCAGAGCACAGCTCTTGGTTATGCTCGCCTGGCCTAATCTTCGTATTATTTTTTACTCAATCCCCTGAAAAACGCTAGTTATCCTTACTTGCAGGTAAACGTTCCAAGATTTGTGCTTGCGTTGGGAAGGCCAAATCCATCTTTGTAGTACATCGACACCAATCTATCGAGCTCGCAGGAGGAAGGATGGGTTACGGATGATGTACCCAAGACTGAGTAGTCAGGATACATGACATCGTTGAAAGATGTGCTGTGACTAAGACCCATCGCGTGACCAAATTCATGGGCCGCAATGTTCTGAATGTCAGCCTTGTCCAACGGTAATCCCCCACCACTTTTTGTTGGAAGCATTATTTCAGCATGGTCGGCCTTTCCAAACATCGAATAAGTCTTCGTGTAACCCAAAGAGAGATCTACCTTGTCTTTAAGGTTGATGACAATGTCTGCCTGTGAAGAGGGGCCTACGATTACAATGCCAAAAGGAGCTGAAGGAGCTGGGATATTGGCGAGGTCAGCTTTACCACGGACACTGGTCTGCCAATCTGATATGGCAGCCTTGACGAGATCTACAGCTGAAGGATCTGCAGTGCTATCCAACCTTATTGATACCGTGATTGGGTCATGGTTCCAAATGAAACGTTCCTGTGCATCGGCCGCTGCATTGTTCGTATTCGAAGGCCGACCCGTAAAGGAATCAGGGTTTAGGTTCATGTATGAGGCAATCCAAAGCATCCCCCTATAGGCCTCCCTTCCAATGAAGTCCAGGGCGGAGAGCACAACAAGTAGCGGGGACGCGTCTGGTGGTGGATTAGAGCTGGCATTTTGTGACTGGGATGAAGGCGCTCGCGGTACTTGAGGTGCTGGTACTGGTCGCTGCTCCGGAAGCTGTGATGGTTGCTGGGGTGGAGCAGTTACGGTTTTGAGTCTCATGGCCGATTCTGGTGTCGTACCTAAAGCGGAAGCTGACCCCAATCCTGCGAGCAAAATCAGGATAGTCAGTGATAGTGCAAGCCCCTTCGCTGTCAGGTTCATAACCGTTATACGGTAAGGCTTTATTGAAAAGGGACACTGTGGAACAGGTCCGAACGCGTATGGAACAGAATTCAAATTTTCTGGAAACCATTATCAAGAGGTTTCTAGCATTAGACTTCGGTGCAAATGGCAGTAGCCGAACTTATCATTCTTGCTGTAGAGGTTACACACTTTTAATCTGAGAAAAGCTCCTAGTGTTCCCCCCCCCCCAGAAACCTTAAACGCGCCGTTCATGCCCCTTTCTTCAAGGGGCTCGTAACTCAGACAGGCTCAGTCTAGACTGTTCCTTACCTATCCTGCCAACCATCAGAATCAGT
>CAZXXP010000014.1:0-11319 GCA_964644785.1 uncultured Nitrosopumilales archaeon
GGATTAATCTGCTCAGGAGGTCTTTGAGGAGTTTGTTGAAGAATCAAGAGATAGCCTGCGGCACCTACTACAACCACAACTGCCAAAACCGCTACTAAAACCACCTTGGAGAGGGCCTTATTGAGCAACGCAATAATTACAATGGTTATACTCTGATATAGGCGTTGCGCATTCTAAACAGTAGGACATCAGAATAGTTTTGAGATTACGCTGTATTCCCTTTGGAAACTTTCTGCAGAGTCTGATGCATGTATGATGTTTTCTGTTATTGCCAAGCTATAATCCCCCCTTATCGTGCCGGCAGCAGCTTCTGGAGACTTCGTAGCTCCGATCATTCTCCTTACAGCTTCGACTGCGGAATTGCCCTGAAGGACAGCCGCGACAACAGGGCCTGATGTCATGAAAGAAACTAACTCTGCAAAAAATGGTTTGCCCTTGTGCGGAGAATAGAAATCTTCAGCAACAAACTTGCTCATCTTGACCAGTTTCATTGCCAATATGTTAAAACCCCTCTGCTCGAAGCGGGAAATTACTGTTCCTATCAAGCCCCTTGCTACCGCATCAGGCTTCAATAGAATTAGAGTGCGTTCCACTACTCCTTCGACCTAGACCACTTTAGTTTTCTAGGATCCCTTTTGAGGATACGGGTGCTCTTCTTGCACTTTGAGGAGCAGAACCAGTTTACTGTACCATCATTCTTCATCAGCATTGTACCCTCTCCCATAGGCACGGGCTTTCCGCAGAATGTGCAACTTTTCAGGGAGAGCATATGCCTTACCTGATTTCCTTCCTAGCTTCCCTTTCTGTTTCTCTAAGCATAAGGACATCCGAAAGTCGTACAGGCCCCTTTACGTTTCTTGTTAGAATTCTTCCTTTGTCTTTACCCTCAAGTATTCTGACTCTAACCTGAGTAATCTCCCCAGCGACTCCTGTCCTTGCGACTATCTGGATAACTTCTGCTGGTGTTACCTGCTCCTCGGATTCCCTCGCGTGCGCGCTCATTTGTTATCGGCCTTAAATCTTCTTCACTTTTGCAAGGGAGGAAACTATCTGCTCGAGGATCTGTGTTGCTTCTCCGGGTTCGATTATGCACGCCGCTGATGCACCTACATCCATGCCCAATGCGCTACCTATCTGAGCCTTTGAAGCTACGAAAACATAAGGAGCGTTCCTTTCTTCGCACAGAATTGGAAGATGCGCAACGACCTCTGGAGGATCAACATCCTCGGCAATTATCGTGAGCTTCGAGATCCCTCTCTCGATCGCTTTTGTAGTTTCGTTGGTCCCTTTCTTTATCTTGCCAGTCTGCTTTGCCTGTCGGAGTGCCTCGTAAGCTGCATCGACAAGCTCTTGTGGAGTTTCAAACTTTACAAAGTACGGCTTTGACACTTAGACTACCTCCCGCCCGCTTCTAGGCGGTTCCTAATTCGGATACTATCGGGTTCATCTAAATTCGCCCAACTAGCATGATTTATGCTACCTTAAAACCCTTTTGTGGCCACTTTGGTTGCAGGCCAAAACTTGCAATATGAAGCCAAAAACGAACAGCTTCTCAAGAAAGCGTTCAACAATTATGCTAACTGTTGCATCGTAAGAAGCTGCGCTCTTGGTTGGGTTACGTTGTCCCAGTTGTAATTCTAATAGCCATAAGTACATTTCTAAGTTTAGGATGCTTCGCCAGTGGCACCTGCATCCCCCGAACAGAATGGTCGGAAATCGTATCTGAGGACAGTTCCTTTGCGATCAAATTCCCAACTCAACCTACAATGCTCAACTTAACTATCAGGAACAGGTGTGTGACATTTGATGTTAGACAATACTATTCGGAGGGACCTGAAGGGTTGCTATTCTGGGCAAGTTATTCTGACTTGTACACAGGACCTCTTGATATTAACGATACTCGGAAGCTCTTAGACAATCTTCTCGATATTGAGGCAGGGGATTCAGGCGGAACTATTGAGGCCAAACTGGTATCTCACGCGACGGGCACAGAGGCAGGTAACTCATCATTGCACTCAACGATGACCTTCTGTTAAAGGGCAGTACTTTTGTTCGAGGTAGGATATACGAAGTTGCTGTCCATGCCCCATCACGTCTCATTACTTCTGGGGTGGTTAACGAATTCTTAGACTCGGTCAAGCTCCTAAGCTGATTGCTTCAAATTACACGGTGCAAGATTATGGCTATCCTTATTTACCATAAACCAGTGGTAATTCTAGATGGAAAGGGTCGGAATAGGGCTAAACCCGAACATACCCGTCAGGGATGTCATCAACATAGCCAAAGACGCAGAAAACAGCAACTTTGATTCTGTCTGGGTTCACGAAAACCCCTTCATCAGAGACGTTGTTAACTTTCTCAGCGGAATAGCCTTAAACACATCAAAAATAAAATTTGCAAGCGGCTGCATAAGCGCGATAACAAGGCATCCAATTCTAACGGCATCAACCTTTGCATCATTGGGCGAACTTTCTGGAGGCAGGGCATATCTCGGCTTCGGCCTCGGCGGCTTTCCATGGCTACCGAAAATTGGCTACAAAGTATTCCCAGTTCAGGAAACAAAGCCAATGTTGAGACTCAAAGAGTACCTCCAGATTATCGGGCCTCTATTGAGAGGAGAATCGGTAAGCCTGCAGGGCAAGTTCTACACTGCCAACGAGTTAAGACTTGAATGGGTTCCAAAGCATAGAGTTCCCATTTACTTGGCAAGTTTTGGCCAAAAAATCCTCAAGACGCTTTCTCCTTTTGTCGATGGGGTAATCATATCTCCAGCACTGATGACGCCAGAAGAAACTGCAAAGAGAGTAGCATATGTAAATCAAAATGGTAGCAAGGATATTGCTTCGTACATTCTGTGCTCCGTCTCTAACGATGCGGAGGAGGCAAAGGAAACCGCAAAGAAGTATTACTTTCTAATCTACCAGCTAGCAGAAGTTATCAAGCCAGAAGTCCTTGCAAACTATGGCGTAAAGGATGAAGATTTGCAAAAATTGAGGGAGGCATGGAAAAAAAGGGACATACCAGAAGCTGCAAAGGCGGTTCCTGATGGAGCAATAGATGCACTGACAATATCAGGGACTCCAGAGCAGTGCTTTGCAAGGATGAAAGACTACCAGAAGGTGGGCGTCAAACTGCCAATTCTCATGCCCATAGGCGACATTCCTCAAGCAGTACAGGTGCTAGGCAAACATATTTCATAGACTAATTTTCATCAGGAAGAAAATGCAGAAGCAACCAAGAACAGGCTACACAGTGGCCGCTCTTGCCGTGGCTGCAGTCGTCTGGGCTGGAGTATTTCTCACAGACATTCTGAACTTTTGGTATAGGTTGACTGCTGCAACTCTGATATTCTTGGTCTTAACCTATTTCGGAAATAAAGCAGCATTGTCGCTTGATTTCAAACCAAAGCATATTCTCATTGGAATAGTTTCTGGCCTTTTTCTTTACGGTTTCTTCTTTGCAGGTTTCAACATTGCAAGAGGATTAGACGTCATAGTTCAGGGTGCGGAAAACGTCTATGCCTTCAAGACTGGTTTGCCAGTGAGCGTAATTGGATTGTTACTATTGATCCCAATTTCTCCTGCCGAGGAAATCTTCTGGAGAGGATTACTCCAAAATGGCTTCATTGCAAAGTTTGGAAGGTTGTCTGGCTATGCCATTACAACCTTGGCTTACTCGCTGGTACATCTTCCAACCCTCAACTATCCTCTAATGCTTGTCGCTTTGATTGCTGGGCTGGTGTGGGGAGCACTGCTTCTAAAGACAAATTCATTGACCCCGGGGGTAATTTCACATGTCGTATTCAACGAGATGATATTCGTAATTTTACCCATAAATTAGAAGACGAACCCTAAGGCGACTAGAAGGCCGAACAGCACTGTAAGGATGAAAGATGTCATGGTGATCTTGACGTAGTGTAATGGGTTTTCAGCAGGTTTGCTCTGCAGGAAAACTTTCCTTATCAACAAAGGCAGAGCAATAAGCGATAGCAGAACTGTGATGGGGAACTTTGATGATAATACTCCAAAGATGATTATTCCGTAAGCGATTACAGCCACAGAACTTGAAACTGCCATCGCTTTTGACGCTCCAAGAACTACCGCAAGGGTCCTTTTGCCTCCTTCCTTGTAGGGCCCGAAGAATATCAGGTCATGATCAACGAGCACGGCAGCTGTGAGCAGGCCGCTCGGTATGGATGCCAAAATTGGAAGAAAGCTCAACTCTCCTGTCACAACGTAATATGAACCGAGCGCCGCGATAGGGCCGAAGGCAAGGAGTATGCCGAGCTCTCCAAGAGCCAGCCCCCTGTAGTCAAGTTTGAATGGAGGGCCAGCATGGGTAATTCCGAAGAATGTCCCAAGCAATGCAAGTATCAGAGACGGGATACCTATAACATACCCGAAATATCCTCCGATTGCTATGCAGACAGCAAATAGGCCGTAACCCATCAGCTTGGCATCCTTTACAGCCATCAGCCCTCTTGGGAGAACCTTCCATCCTCCGAAATCTGGAGGGAACGTCTTGTTGGAAATGTCGTCTATCCCGCTTTGGAAGTCATGGACGTCGTCCACAATATTGGCAGCTAATTGTAGCATTACAGCTCCCATGAAGACTAATACTACGTGTAATGGATTAAGAGATTTCTCGACGAACCATCCAGCAGAAATCCCTATCGCGGTAGGTGCTATTATCAGAGGCGTAAATTGCGCTCTTGAAAGCCTGAAAAGTTTTGTAGGCAGAGAAACCTGCTGCATCTAAAAAGTTCAGTATTGGAGGGATTCTTAAGTATTAACAACCGCAGGGTGGTAATTTCTATGTCAATTTTGGAGCGTAAAGATGTGCCTTGATTTCTTCTTTTCTTGACCTAAAATCTTCCTCATCAAGAACTGGGGAGGTATTTTCCAAATCAACACCCTCTTCGAGATCTACCCAAGACCGGCACCCTCTGTAGTGGTTTTTGACCTGTATCGTAATTGGTCGTGTTAGACGGTGAACTTTCACAAATAGTACGCTCATGGGATTTTCGGATCGCCAGTCGAACCTGTCTTTCAAATATGGCGATGTGTAAACATGATGATCAGAAACCTTCAACAAAGCATCAAGGTCTCTGGTCATAATCGCCTCATCAAGAATAGCCCAGTTCGTTATTGTAACGGTTTCTTCCTTCACGTTTACAGAAGCCTCTTGCAGAAGACCATGATACCTGCTTTCAACGTGTTTTTCCATCTCGTGGAAGTACGTCGGGTAAAGGAGGAAGTTCTTTCCCTTTATGTCAAAGCCCTTCTCTGCTATCCCTCCTTTTCTGAGGAGCATTGTCTGCTCTCCTCTATCAAGAGCGGCTACGACGACTGCCCATTCCTTGAGGGCCAGTTTTGTCAGCATCAACGTGACAAAAAATTTGGTGTCTCTTATGCCTTCTGCACTGTCTTGCCTGGAGACTTTAGATAGTCAAGATTGAGGAGTGCGACTATTGCTGATTGTCGTACAAACTCGTCTGGGTCCCTGGTCGCTTGCATCAGGGGGTCGCGGGCACTTTGATCACCTATAGATCCAAGTGCTACTGCAGATTCGTGCCTAACCAGAATGCTGTCATCTTTCAGCATCCCTTCGATAAGTGCAGGTAGGCCAGAAGAATAACCCAATTGTCCTAAAGTGAACGAAGCTTCGTGCCTAACTAATGGATTGGGGTCGACTCTGATGACCTTCGATAATATAGGAACCGACCTTTCATCGCCTATCTCCGCAAGAATGCAGACTGCTCTTATCCTGAGGGCTATACTCGCTCCCTTTTCAAGAAGCCTGATGAAGTACGCCGAATTTCCTTTGTCAAACTCCTCATCAGTCTCTCTGAGAACATCCAAGTCTTTTTCCGAAGCTATTAGGTCGTCGTAATACACGCCCTCCCGTTGTTTGCTTCCCCTAAAATAATTTTTCAGGATGCTGTTGTATGCGATTGCTCCCGCATGAATTGCTGTAGGTAATGCTTGCCTCCTACTCCCTTGCCCGTAGAGCCGCTCGCTTTCCACCCTCCAAACGGCTGAACTCCTACCATTGCACCTGTAGAGGCGCCCGTGGTCCTGTTCGCATAGACTACACCGGCCCCGATGTTATCAAAGAAGTACTTGATCTCGTTCTTGTCTTCGCTGAATATTCCCGCTGTAAGGCCGTATTCCGTATTGTTTGCGATTGCTATTGCTTGCTTGAGGTTCTTTACAGATTGCACACAGAGTACGGGGACGAATAATTCCTCCTGCACTAGCCTATGATCTTCTGGCAGCCCATCTATTATCATAGGTTCGACAAAATAGCCGTATGAATAGTCTCCTTCTGTAAGCAACTTTCCTTCTGCAACAACCTTCCCCTCCTTTGCAACTTTGGCAAAATTGCGGTATTTTTCATAGGCTTCCTTGTTGATTAGGGGGCCGAGGAAGGTTTCCTTCTTAGTCGGATCTCCTATCTTGATTGACTGTGTTCTTTTTACAAGTTTGGCAAGAAACTCCGTCTTGATAGTTTCAAAGACCAACACCCTTGAACATGCGCTGCACTTCTGCCCTCCGTATCCGAATGCTGATCTTACAGTTCCTTCTACGGCCTTACGCAAATCTGCTTTCGACGAAACTATTACGGGGTTCTTGCCACCCATTTCTGCGATTACAGGTCTGGGCCTTTTCGAAACGAACTCTTTTGCGATCGCATAGCCGACAGCTCTTGAGCCTGTGAACGCTATTCCAGCGGTGTCATCACTAGAAACTATCTCAGCTCCGACTTCAGGACCGCTGCCCGTAATGAAGTTAAAGACTCCTGTAGGTAATCCAACATCTTCGAGCACTTCTGTAAACCTGTACATTGTAAGGGGAGTGTCGCTCGAGGGTTTTAGCACAACTGTATTCCCCGTTACCATTGCACCTGCAGACATCCCTGCGGGTATCGCCAAGGGGAAGTTGAAGGGTCCTATTACACCCCATACTCCATACGGCTTCATTATGCTCTTTGCAGTTTCGTTTGGAAAGGCCTTACCCATCTTTTCTTCGTAACCGTTATTGACCTCCATTTCTTGGCAGTAGAACCCTATCGCATCGATTGCTTCATCAACATCGCCCATCGCTTCGTACCTGTTCTTGCCATTCTCGAGGCTTATCGTGGCCGCAAAGAAGAACTTCTTTTCAGAAACTTTGTCCCCTGCTGCTTTCAGAATCCTGGCTCTGTTTTGCCATTTCATACTGCTCCATTTTGCGAACGCCTTCTTTGCGGCAGAGATTGCCCCTCGGGTTTCTTTTCTCGAACTCTTCTGGAAATAGCCTATCGTGGTTCTGGTGTCAGAGGGTGAGGAAACTTGGAATGTTGATGACGCTCTTACATTTCGGCCGCCGATATAGTTCGGGAAGACCCCGCCAAGTTTAGATCTAACGCCTTTAACTGCATCGTCATAGTTTCTGTGGAATTCCTCCTCCATTTTCTCCTGCACGTATCTGTACCAAGTATTCTCGTTCTTGAACGCCATAAGACAATTGGTGAATGCAAAAATGAGTTATTTAATGATCGTAGGGAGCCTTTTAATGACGTTCAGGGCAATCTTTGAGGATCAAGAGAAATGGTAAGAGGAGAGGTTGGCGAGAACATTTCAGAGCCAGCATATTGCGTAAGATGCGGGACGGTCTACCAAGACTTTCGAAAAATGTTCAGAATTGACGGAATTGATCATAACACGGGATCTTACTATGGCATATGCGGCAGATGTTCCCTGAAGTATTCAGTTTCTAAATGACGCCTCTCTGCTCTATGGAAACGTATGTCCTCTCTCTAGGCCCTACGTATTCTGCTCTTGGGCGCATGAGCCTATTGTTATCGTATTGCTCCAGTATGTGCGCAGTCCAGCCAGCTACACGGCTACAAGCGAATATTGGAGTAGAGGAGTCTTTGGCGAAACCCAGCATCCTGTATGCTGAGGCAGAGTAGAAATCTACATTGGGCTTGAGGTTCCTTTCTGCAAGCATAGTTTCCTCAATCTTCCTCGAAATCTTATACCAGCGAGTGTCTCCTAATCTCTCTCCCAGTTTGCGCGAGAGTTCCCTCAATACTACTGCTCTGGGGTCGATAGTCTTGTAGACCCGATGGCCGAAACCCATGACCCGCAGCCTGCTTGATAGGAGTTCCTTTACGTATGCTGGAGCACGATCGGGAGTTCCTATACTGTCGAGCATCTCCAGTACCCCTTCGTTTGCCCCTCCGTGCAGCCTCCCTTTCAGAGTCCCTATGGCGGAGGTCACCGCAGAGTATACATCGCTCAAGGTCGATGCCGTAACCCTTGCCGCAAAGGTTGAAGCGTTTAGCTCATGGTCTACGTGCATCACCAAACATGCGTCGAATACCTTTGCAATGTCAGCATCTGGTACTTTGCCCTGCAACATCCTCATAAAGTCGGATGCGTGGTTCAAAGACGGATTTGGAGGAAGAGGCTCCCTCCCATTTCTTATGTTGTCAAATGCTGCTACAATCGTGCCGCACTTTGCAAGTAGCCTGATTGACTTTCTAACGTTGGCCTCCCTTGATGGATCATCGTTGTCTTGATCGAAGAGCCCCAGAGCGGAAATTGAAGTCCGCAACACGTCCATCGGGCGGCTGTCTTTTGGTAATGATTTCATCATGCTTACGATCTGATCGGGTAGTTCCCTGTTGCTTGCAAGTTCTGTAGCGAACTCCTGCAGCTGCGCTTTAGTCGGAAGCCTTCCGTACCAGAGCAGGTATATTGTTTCTTCAAAGGTCGAATGCATAACAAGATCAACGACATCATATCCTCTGTAGCTGAGCTTCCCCCTCTCTCCCTCAATCAGGGTAAGGGAACTTGGTCCGACTATCACGTCCTCAAGTCCTCTGGCAGCTACAATCGAGCTCACTTTTACCTTCTCAAATTGCCTAAGCACATGACTTATTCTTTTCCATCAGCGTTTTGGACAAATGTCCAATTCTGCATGATTCGAATTCGCTTATTAGTCAGCAATATGTAGAGCTTGCATGCAAAACGTGCAGAAGCTCAGGCCTGCAGCGCTAGACCTTACTGTTATGTTTGCAGGCATAGCCATCGCTGTCTATGGGGCCACGCTTGCCGATTTTAGGTGGCTGGTCATGGTTTCCGGAATAATAGTTTCTCTCTTGCCTATAGGGAGGGTCACTAGGGAACTGAAGGTTCAGGAAGTTGACTATGCGAATAGGGCTCTCCGCGTGAGATTAGATCGCGAGTCTTGCATGGGAGTTGGCAGCTGCGTGAAGATTGCTCCCAAAGTCTTCAGGCTAGATGAAAAGGAGTTGAAATCGTCATTCATAAGCTATGCTCCTCTTACAATAATTGACGAAAAAGGTAATAGTTCTAACACGGTTTTCAGGGCCGCGCAGTCGTGCCCGTACAAAGCCATAATCCTTGAGGACGAATCTACGGGCGAGCAGGTATTTCCGTAATCTGATGCGTCCTTTCTAGTAAGATGCTTTGCAGAGTTAGGTAGCATAGGCGTATGCGCCTGCAGCTAGAGCCAGAACGGTCAAAACAAGTCCTAGAAGCAAGTATGTTTTTCGAGATTTTGCCATGTCACCCACACCTGATGTTTGTTCAGAATACCTGTAAATTGAGTAGAGGTTTAACCCCCCTCCAAGGAAAATTCCAAGAATCACCATAAAGCTTGAGGGAAACCCCGTGCTAATGGTCATCATCTGATCAATGTCTTGTGGATTGGGTTGCTGCATTGTGGTCGGAGGCGACAATTTGAATGCGTCGGCCAGAATGCCTCCCGTGATAATCAATAACCCTATGACTATTCTAATGGTATACTTTCTCTCATCTTGGGTACTTTGGAGTTGAGAAGTCATGCGAGAGCCTTACCTATGCAGAAATTCTACTATATAGGTCTGATCTTTGTCGGCTCTGATAGCTTAGATGGTTTTAGAAGTTTCCCTTTCTTCTTGCGCGACGGCGCAGTTATTCGCGGTTTAGTTTTCAGAACCTTTGCAAAGGAAGAATGGCAGGCCGCAGATCAGACATGACACGATCGCGATGGGAGAGACAATGGCCAAAGAAAAGAGTCTTGATCACCTCTGACCCTAACGAGGTGATCCTTTCCCCTTCTCTAGAAATAATGCCCTCCAGACTCCGAGGACACAGGTATTAGGCTTAAGGAACTTTGAAGGGTTTGAACATCCCAAGCTGAACATGGGGCGTGCCATCTTTGGCTGATGGAACAAAGCACAGATACACATAATCACCCGATTTCAAGTCTAACGTAGTCCAGGCATGCTCCCCAGGTGATATTCCCTGCATTCCTCCTGCAGACTCGAACGGAGGTGGTCCTGCGGGTGGAGCTTGTCCAAGAGCAGGAGGCGGTGCGCTGAGGATCTTTTGAAGCTGCTCGGCCGTAATCCCCTTCAGACGAATAATAGCCGCCTCATGTGGTTCTTTTCCATTGTTTACCACCTGAACCAAGGTCTTTCCGGCTTTGAGATCAGGTGTCACGGCAAAAGCGTAATCGACCAGACTAATCGTCTCTTTGCTTTCTGGAGTTGCTGGCTGTTGCGCCGTTGGAGCCGTTACGGAAAGAGGTCTAACCATACCCTTACCAGCATGGGGTACACCATCCGCACCAGTTACGAAACAGACAACGACGTATTGACCCGCTTTAAGGTTCAGCACAGCGTCAGTCATCGCACCAGGGGTTATCGACGCAGGACCGCCCTCGAGAGTACCCATGGCCAGAACAGGGAGGAATGCCGCATCCCCTTTCTCTGGAAGGGCTTTGATAGCTGCCTGAGCAGCGCTTCCGAAATTCTCGAAGGTTACACCTTCCTTGAGGCGGAACAATTGAGCATGATGTTCTTCTTTTCCGTTGTTCGCGAGTGTCACTCTTACAAGACCTCCGCTGATGCTGTCTGGTGCTGCGAAGGAATAGTCTACCGCTGTAATAGACACCGTTTCGAGCATTGGTACGCTCTTTGGTAGTTCGAGTGTTGGCACGCTCTTTGGTAGTGCCAAGAATCCTACTATGCCTAAGATAGCGACAACCGCCACAACCAATACGACAATGGATAATTTCATGGTTGATGGCAAAATCGAGGGGGGTTTTTAAGCCTTGGGGACAACTTTCTGATAAATGAACTGAGTATGACCATGCTGCTGTGCAAATCAGAGGAAGTGGGAACCATAGTAAATCCAGAAGTTATGAGAACAGCCGTAGACAAGAGATCAAGAGTACGATAAGGGAGTAACATTCCCGAAGATTGGCATGGGGTCTCATCTTCATGGTCGGGTGTGCAGCGAAGTTGCAATCTCTCTCCAGG
>CAZXXP010000014.1:11329-19761 GCA_964644785.1 uncultured Nitrosopumilales archaeon
AAGAAACTCTTGGAGGACGGAAGCCTGCCTGCGCAGGGCAAACCTAGGATTCAATGCCATAGTTGATCTATCAGTGCAGGTCTATGCGATTCACTTTGCTCACGGAGAAGCATGTATCTGGCATTTACGATATTAGGATCTAATCTTGCTCCTGCAGAAGGCGTAAAGTGCGTCATACACCGGAAACTGCTTTTCCATGTTTTCAAAGTCGTTTTTTGATGTCAGTCTAAATCCCTCAGCTATTGCCTCCAGTCCATTCGAATATGGAGTCAGGTCTTTCGCATCCGTATCTGCCCCTCTGACGATTTTTGCTAGCTCGAGCAATGCTGTGTCTCTTAGCCCGTACTTTTCAATTATGGCATCAAAGGTGCATTTGTCTCCGCGATGCCCGAGCTCTACTCCTTCAACATCAAACGCTAGTGCTTTGGCGCTCCCTGCTGTTGAAAGTACTTTGTCTGCAGGAACAAAAAGAAACTCTGCATCTGGGTCGACGAACTTTTTAATCAGCCAAGGGCAGGCTATTCTGTCTACTTTGGCCCTTTCTCGCGTTACCCATCTCATTTTATCCGACTATGGATAATCGACTATAAATGCAGAACTTAACTGCTGCATGGTATCTTATTATATCTGGAATTCGCATGATTCTCTCTAATGCTAAGAAATGTCGAAACTGTATGGCAGAGCGTTCCCGCCATGGAGGGTGCTGGAGTTTATCTGAAGAGGGTCTTCGGCCATGCTCAAGTGCCTAGACTCGATCCGTTCTTGCTTCTGGACGATTTTAGTTCCTCAAGGCCTATAGACTACATGGCAGGCTTCCCTTGGCATCCTCATCGAGGGATAGAAACTGTGACCTACATGGTTAAAGGCAAAGTGTCCCATGAAGATAGTCTAGGCAACAAGGGGACCATAAACTCTGGGGATGTACAGTGGATGACTGCTGGAAGCGGGATTATTCATCAGGAGATGCCCCAAGAAAGTGAAAGGATGATGGGCTTCCAGCTCTGGGTGAATCTGCCTTCTGCGAGGAAGATGATGGCTCCAAGGTATCAGGATGTAGGTAGAGGAGAAATTCCACAGGTTGACTACAAAGGCGCTCTTGTAAGAGTGGTAGCGGGTGCTGTCAATAATGTAAAGGGGCCCGTCCAGGATCTAGTCGTTACTCCCGAATATCTTGATGTGAGTTTAGAGCCTCTTTCAGCGTTTGATCATCAGATCGTCAAAGGGCATAAGGCGTTTGCATATGTTGTTGAGGGCTCTGGTCATTTTGATCCTAAAAAACTGGTCAAAGAGGGAGAAATTGCGGTGTTTACAGACGGCGATGATGTTTCGATAAGGGCAGGGGATAGGGGTCTTCGCTTCCTTCTCATAGCGGGCAAGCCGCTCAACGAGCCAGTTGCTTGGTACGGACCAATAGTAATGAATACCCAAGATGAACTAGTGAAGGCCTTTGACGAGTACTCCACTGGAACTTTCATAAAAGATAAGCCGAAGATGTGATGCTTAGATCATAACTTTGCATAAACGCTGGATAGTCGCAAAAAGATCATAAAGACAGCTTAGGGAAATGGGGTATGGATGTTCGAACAGTACAAAAGCCTCTGAAAGAAAAATATCTGCTTGATCCCAGCAGTGCTTGAGTAACACTTCGAGCCAAAAGCAATCAGAGCGATACCCCGGTCGCATGTTCTGTGGATATTGGCCCCAAGGTGTATCGGGCACAAGCGCATGTTGGCGTAGGAGGTCCAGGTACAGCGGCCTGTTCAGGCGATCTGCTGCTTGGTGCTCTAGCTGCTTGCGCACAGATTACGTGTCAGATGGTTGCTGCCGCACTCGGCATTTCTGCTAATAGTATAGTTGTTGATGTAGAAGGAGACCTCGATCTTAGAGGGACGCTGGGGGTTTCAAAAGAAGACAGTCGGATTCGAAAATATTCGTGTCGATTGTGGCCGATCGACTGGCAGCATAAGGGGGATATTTTGGCAAAAGTCTGAATGGGAATACTTATATTAAGTAAACATCCTTGTTTACGTCTAATGGCGACGATACCGGTTCAGGTTCGGCTACCTAAGCAGTTAGCAAAGACGATAGACGATTGGGTCAAAGAGGGAAAGTACGCAAGTAGAAGCGACGCTATCAAGACAATAGTCGCCCAGTATCAGGAAATAGAGCGTACAAGATTATTTTACAAAACGCTACTACAAAGAAGTAAAGAAGCAAAAGAGAAGCCAGAACTCCTCGTACCCTTGGAAAAAATTAGTTGAGTTTCAAGGTCCTGTTGCACCCTAGAGCCGCAAGATTCCTCGCAAGAGCTGACCCAATTCTCAGAAGCAGAATACGGAACTCCCTAAAGGAGTTGGAGGACTCTCCCATCGGGGAACAACTCAGAGGCTCAAAGTTCTGTAGGGTCAGGATCGGTGATCATAGAGTGATTTATGAAATAGATAGGAAGACCAAAAAGATCATACTCCTTTTCATAGGTCATAGGAAGGATGTATATGACGACTTTTCCAGATTGTTATGACATCATATGGCTGAAACCGAGGATTAGCCCTTTCTTAGCTTCTTGGGAGACTCAGGAAATTATCTGTTACTTGGCTCGCCCCTCCCGCCTTCATGTTTATGGTAAGAACCTCACATCCACTACATCTTCTATCTTTAGGTTTGCGTCTGCACTTACCATTCCAATTTTCTTGGCCAAATCCGAGATGTTTGTTACTGCTTTGATCAGGTCTCCCCCGCTAATTGATGGCGTCCAGTCCAGCTGGCCAACAGTCTTCAGGGCCAGTTCCTTCGATGCTCCCGTCTTCTTTACGACAAGATCGGCAGCGTAGTCAGGATTTTCCTTTAGATACTTGATCGTCTCTAATGTAGCCTTAACAAATCTCTTAACTAGATCAGGATTCTTTTCAATAAGATCATCAGTGGCCCACACATCCGCGGACACGTATGGTTTTGGGAGAATGTCAGCCATCCGCAGCAGTATTCTTAGCTCCACGGTATCTACCAGCTGCAGTATGGAGACAGAAGGCGAAAGAAAGGCATCGACACGCCCGACCTTCAAGGCAACAAGATTCTGAGTAGCGTTTCCAGTCGCAACGGCCTCCGCTTTTATGCCATATGTGTGAGTAAGAGCCAGAAATTGTACATATTGTGGGCCAGGGATAGAATCCACGCCGATATTCCTGCCGTTCAGATCATTTATTGTACGTATCGGTCCGTCAGGCTGCACGAATACCTTGAACGTAGTTACGCCTGCCGTACTCGCAACTACCTTGATAGGAACCCCTTGAAAGATTGCTAGTACGGTTTCTGCACCTGATGCGTATCCTATCTTTGCCCCAGATTCTACTAGCGCGCGCATACGTAAAGTGGTGGGGTCGGAGGGATATTACCCCATGGAAAAGCGTGTAAATGGATATCTCTTCAGACAGTTCAGTTCCAACAACCCTAGAGTGGATCAACACTTCTTGGAAAGACTTTGTTCTTTATCGTCCCTATCGTATTACAATATGGGATATCTTAGCTGTGGATTATTTGTTTATGGCCACCTGGGTTCCTCTTGTCTAGGTCATCCAAAGCTGTGGTAGGATCTTTAGCATCGGAGAGCGCCTCACTTGTTTCCTTGTGCAACCCACTTCTTCTAAGTCCTCAATTCAGAAAATTGTGAAGCTATTTGTCGGATTTAATGAGTTATTGTTCTAGCAGAAGGTTGGCATACCCGGTCATCCTACTACCAGAACCGCCATTGGAGTACCCCCTAAGGCAACCTGGCCTATCCCTTGAAAGATGTCCCCCTCCAAGTGGTCAGACAAGTACCCCAAGTACTCCATGTGCTATGGCAAGAACTTCATATCGACGGCATCCTCGATCTTCATATTTACCTCAGCAGGAATAACACCAGAATCCTTGGCGTATTGCCAACCGTTCGAGGCTGCTAAGATTAAGTCCTGACCGCTTCCACGCCCTCCCGCCTGCCAGTCTATTTGGGACACAGCCTTAGCTGCCAAATCTCTTGGCGCATTCGTTTTCTTGATGTAGAGGTCAGCCGCGTAGCCTGGATATTCCTTTAGATATCTGACAGTCTCTAATGTTGCCTTTACGAACCTCCTAACAACGTCAGGATTATTCTCGATCAAATCATCAGTTGCGAATACGACGAAGAGTGCCCAAGGTTTGGGAAAGACATCGGACATTTGCACTGCTACTCTCAGTTCGCCAGAATCAACTAGTCTTAGTGCTGCTCCCTGACCCGACATGAATCCATCAACCTTGCCAAGCTTCAGTGCTACGACTTGGTTAGTGAGATTTCCTAGAGGAACAGGTTCAACCTTAATCCCGAATCTGTTAGAGAGATACAACAAGTTTCGATGAAACGGATCATTGGAGGCGACCACGCCTATCTTCTTGCCATCTAAATCCTCCAGCGTTTTTATCTGCGAGTCACTTCTTACAAAGACCTTTGTTACAATATTCAGACCGACATATCCCGCAACAATCTTTACTGAGACGCCGCTAGCCCTCGTTATGAGCGGATCAGCTCCCGCTGTAATACCCATCTTGACTCCGTTCTCTATCAACCCTTTATAGTCGGACGGGATGATCGGACGACCGGAAATAGTTACCCACTCAGGATCTAGGCCGTTCCGAGCCCAGATGCCCTGTTCCTTTCCAGCATCCATTACAAGGAAGATAGACTCGCTACTTGGGTTATATTGGCTTACTTTTAATTTCTGGAGCGGTACCCCTTCTTGATTTGGGGACCAGTTTCGTGTCGAAGATGACTGCTGAGTGGCATCTCTAGCGAAAAAGTACAAATTACCGAGTGCGAGGACTACGATCAAAACACCCGCAATTGACGAATTTCTATTCAAGGTCGCCTACTCTTCTCCCCTCATTGTCGGCCGCTAAGGAGGATATTTATCCTGAATGGTTAGCGAGAAGTACCTTAACAGCTTGTCGAAATTCAATGTGCAAGGTCTATCATTCATAAATTGACTATATGTTCCAAGGACCGTGTTCAAAGAAAATATCACAAGATCTTCTCTCGATCCTTTCCTATAGAATTTGAAGTCCCCCCTGCGTTGTCTCGCCTATTGTACTCTCCTGTCTACCTCTTCCTTTACGTAAGGCCTGGCGTAGTTGGCCCCTACTCTCATGACTCTTCCCATTCTTCCCTGACAGATGTAATCCCGAGCGTTTCCGAGCGGCGGTTCTCGAATAGACGGCCCCCATGGCTGCTCCCAGCGATATTCCAAAGCCCAACGTCAGATATCTTTGCTACACATCAATGCCTAACTCATAACCTACTCCAGAATTCGACAATCCATCTGCGGTATCTTTCAAAACGGGAATCTCCACCAGCACCTCCCTGGGTACTCCAATCAAAACCTCTTTCGGAATGCTATCCATCGCTTCCTGTGTCATCTCTTTGGCGTAACTACCAGGGAGCAATAACGGCAGGCCTGAGTTAGCTACAAGTCTGTGCAGGCTTTCACGGTTGCGAACCTCAGGAACACGCATATCATATCCGCAATGTCTATAATTTGGAGTTACCCCGAAATCCCTTAAAATGTACTCACTGGTACAGATTCCGTATCCAGTTATGTCCGTCAAGGCCTCCCTCCCTGAACCTTCTATTATTGTCAAGACTCCTGTGATATTCCTAACATCATCGGGGTATGATGGAGGCATATTCTCAAAGACTACACTCATAAGCGAAAAGTTCCCATGGCCTGTGGTATCCTACAGTACCATAGAATCCAAAGAATCCAACAGAGATCACGGTTCAATTATCTGGGCTACGTCGTTCAATCTCCCACCCCTGGCAGTTCCTATCAGATATCCCCATAGGTTCTTACGACGTTCTTAAGGAAGGTATTGTGGCCGTCGATCTTTGTCAGATTCAAAGTCTCGGCCGAGGAGGCAACAACAGACTCTCCGTTCAGAATTTCGTTTGCGATTGATTGGCCTACCTCGGGGGGACTAGCATGCGCCAGTGGCAGCACGGCCGTTAATAGTAGGGGGATTATGAAAGATGCGGTGATCGATAAGCATGAAAGCGTATCGATATTGCCCCTCAGCCGCATCCCCCTGCACAAAGGGCATAGACTCCTTGCGAACTCATAAGCTGAGGTCGTTATTGAGCAGGCAGGAACCTCAGGTCCGCAAGATCGTCGATCTTCACATCAACATTGGCAGGAAGCACACCAACATCTTTCGAAAATGCCAGAATATTCGCCAGCGCGCTAGCGAGATTTCCCCCAGCAGGAGTCCAGTCGATCAGAGTTATGGACTTGTCTGTGGTGGCTTTCGGTATCCCGATAGTCTTTGAGAGGAGCGTTGATGAATATTCAGGGTTGGCCTTCAGGTAGGTAACGGTTTCCAGTGTTGCTTTGACAAATCCCCTTACCAAGTTAGGCTGCTTCTGGATCGTGTCCTCGGTAGCCCAGACCACAAGACCTGCCCAGGGCGTTGGGAAATAGTCATAGACATTGGCGACTATTCTTAGCCTCCCAGAATCTACCTGGCTGAGCGTAATAGACGTACTATCATAGATTGCATCGACTGCTCCTGACTCCAGCGCGGCAAGGTTGAGTGTTGTGTTCCCAAGGGCGACCAACAGGGGTTTTATCCCTACTCTGTTTGACATGTACTGCACTAATCGGGCCGTGACATCGGGTAGTAGCGCTCTAACTCCGACTTTCTTCCCGTCAAGATCCTTCACCGTCATGATTGGGGAGTCCGCTTTGACGTATATTTTGATCGCAGGGGATGTTGCAGTCACAGTTGCCACTATTTTGATAGGCACTCCCTGGACGCGTAGTAGGAGAACGTCGCCTGAGGGACCCCAACCAATCCCGAGGCCAGAGTTTATCATATCCTTGAGGTCGTTTAGTCCAGTAGTGCGGCCGGCCGTGTAAACAAATTCAGGAGCGAGCCCGTTCTTTGCATATATCCCTCGGTCATTCCCTGCAGCTGCTAGAAGCGCCGTCACGTCATTCGTAAGTGAGAACCCGCTAGCCTTGAACTGCTGTGGAGCCAATGCAGGGTATTTTGCTATAAAGGCCGACCTATCTGCATCTGATGCTGCCTCCATCAGAACTAGTTTCTTCCCCTGAGTAGTAGTATCTGGATTGGAAAGCCTGATTTCAGGCATGTATGTTAAAGCACCATTATCTGCTGCGACTTGTTGTCCCGCTTTTGACAAAAACCAGTCGGTCCACAACTTGGCAGCGTTCGGATGAGGTGCATTTGCGGCGATCCCCGTCCAAGCATATTGCTGGAAGTACGTATTGTCACTCGTCCTCACCCAGTCTATTGGTTGTCCAGCTAGCTTGCGGGGCTCAACAGAAGCCGTGAAAGCTGCCACGTATATTGGGATTTCCCCTGTAGCAAGCTTATCCAGCGCTACATTAAAATCAGCATAATTGCGTATCCCCTGTGTTCCAAGCTTCCTCAGAAGGTCCTCTCCATACTGTTTCTCCCAGGCCTTGTAGACATTTACGATCGCGATATTTGTTTTGGGATCAACGGAGCCCAACTTGCCACTCCATTTTGGATCTACAAGTTCGGCGAAGGACTTGGGTGCCTGCTCTTTAGATAGCAGTTTAGTATTATAGGCTATCGAGAAAATTACAGGAGCATATGGGATGTACCTTGAATCTTTGTCCCTAAGATCTGTGGGGACCCATTCTGAGTTTTTGGGTACGTATTTGGCCAGTCTATCCTTCTCTAGAATAATCCCAATTACTCCCTGACCTATGAGCAGTGTATCTGCTGATCTTGTGCCCTTGTCAAACTCGCTAATGAATCTATTAGCGAGAGGCGTACCTCCGGCGGTCACTAGTTCGACAGTGATGAATGGATACGTCCTTTCAAAGGCATTTCTTATGGCATCATTTTGGACACCTGCTGTAGTGTACCAAACAAGTTTGCCCTCCTGCTTTGCACCCTCAATAATCTTCTGCTGTTCTATGAACTTCTTCAGCTCCTCAGGATTATTGATTGGTATGCCAGCTGCGTCAGCTATCGTTTTAAGATTGGCAGATACATCAGTGAGCTGAGAATTTAGTTTATCATTGGCAGCCTTAAGTTTGCTGTTGTCTTCCTGCAAAGCTCCGAGCTGAGGGTTCAGCTTGTCATTTGCCGCTTTGAGCTTGGCATTATCATCTTGCACAGCTCCAAACTGAGAACTTAATTTATCATTGGAAGTTTTGAGCTTGGCATTATCATCTTGCACAGCTCCAAACTGAGAACTTAATTTATCATTGGAAGTTTTGAGCTTACCATTATCATCATTAAGGTCAGAAATTCTCTTGCCAAGATCATTGATCTGAGTCTTTGCCTTGCTTCCATCATCTTGTATGAATGTAAGCAACGATTTCAGCTTGCTACTGTCATCCTGAACAGCAGCGATCTGGGAATTCACCTTG
>CAZXXP010000015.1:0-19328 GCA_964644785.1 uncultured Nitrosopumilales archaeon
TCCTGATCAGCTTGTTTATTCTCTTAAGGGGGTGTAATAATTCTCGGATAAGATATTGCCAAGGTGGACAGTGATTACTTTATCAAGAAACGAGAGGCTATGAAGAATCAGATCCATTTTGACAGCTTTGATGCGGGCAAAACTTTTATGCTGAAGTAGGTCAGTTGATCAATGATCCCTAAAAATAGTTGAACCCTAGTCCTTTTGTGTAGCCCTTACTATTAACAAGACCAACGTAGCAGCGGTTAGAGATGGTAATACCGTAACTAGGAATGGAACGGACTCGGCAAGCATCCTTGAAGCTAAAAGCACCGGAAACATTGCCAGTACACCAACAACCGTTAGCAGAGCAATGGCAGGTCTGAGCGAGCTCACAAACCTAGGCTCGCTGGTAGGGCTGTCTCTAACTTCCGTCTGCCTCACCTGAGCAGCGAGTGCAGAGAAGGTAATTGCAGGAATAGCAAGCATCATTGCAATTTTGATATAATTAGCAAGGGGTAGTGGAATAGGGCTAGGAAGAGAGCCAAAGACCGATGTTATCATATTCAGGTTATCGAAAGCATGCAGTAACGAAAAACTCTGTCCAGTTCGCAGGCCAACCAAGGAACCCGTGTATGTTATCATGGCTAGAACGTACCCTAGAAAGAAAAACGTGATTCTATGGAGCGCGCTGACTCTTGTTCCAGCAACGATCTGGTATATACATGCTACTACACCAAAGAATAGGTAAGCGAAGAATGTCGGGACAAAATTTGCAATATTTCTGGTAACGATTATGGAAACTACGGCAGGTAAGACTGGCAGGTTCACAAGGAGAGTTTTGATCATAAGCTGTATTTCCTGATCCTTTATTCTGTTGAAGGAGCCCCTTGCAAACAATACAATGTAAGCAATTGCTATGGCAACGGTGAAGAGGAAATACGGAGAACTGATAGAGCTTATGAAACTCAAGAGCACCGTCTGATTCAGAAGCATGATCAGAATCGGTAGAGCAGCAATTGCTGAGATATACGTTCTAAGCTCACGTATCTGAGTCATGAAGTCAGTGGACCTCACTGCTGGCAGGTTTGAACTTAATTTCCGAATCTACATAGCTTAAACGTAAGGTTATACCCAATGAACTCTTAGCCTCTTCCAGTGGAATGAATCTGTGCGAAGGGTTTTCGAATTTTTCGCTCCATTTCTCTCCCGGCTTTATCTCTGTTGATACACCACATTTTTTAGTAGATGTATTGTCAGCATTTTTGAATTTGCACTGGAGGCTCTCTATCTCTCTCCCCTAGAACATGACAGCGTTAAGCAGAATAGGCTTCTTAGAGGAGTTTGAATATGAAATCTCCATAAGATCATTAGGAGCGATTATCCAATCCTTCGAAGATATCGCGATTCGAATGGTCGGTACGTCTTCAACCTCGAACTTTCTTATGTATAGTACTGCATCCCCGTTTACTGTAACTTCTTGTGGAGTCCAGTCAGCAACTTTCACAATATATTTACCGTCATACAGTTTGGTCTGCGCAATACCCTTGGTATCCGTTCTCGCTTGCAAATCATACTTCGAAATTCGACCATCTGCACTCAAAGAATAAATGCTTACATTCACTCGCGAGGCAGGAAAGGCGCTAACATCATTTCTCGAAGCTCTGACCGTTGTTACATTAATTTCAATTAGATTGTCAGGTAGAGGGATCGAAACAAGGGGCTTTGGCTCCGGAAAATACAGTAACAATATTCCTGCGCCAATAATTGCAATGGCAAGGAGAATGACTTGATAGCTGGTTAAGCGTGATGAGTTTATGTAATTGCTCGGCAGTTTCCTAGACGACCATCTTTTGAAGCTGACAATTTTAGATAAACAAATCACCCATCACCTTAGTCCGTCTTTTGTCTCCTGAATGTTTGGCTTTTTCGTTAGCAACCACATTAGGGTCTGTCGAAGTAGAAGTAAGCTCCTGGAGTGCTGTTTTTCCTTTTACCCATCCGAAGTCCGGAACTTTAGATACCTCGGATTGGGCAGCCATGCCTAAACCCTCTGTAATTCAGTCATATCCAATAACCATTAACGATTAGTATTCAATCTTAAGATCATCAAAGTATGTTACTGAATCGGCCTTTGTCCAAAGACCCACTAATCCCTGCGCGTAGGTAGCATCCTTTGCGTCTATCAACGGTTTATCATCTAGATATCCCCGAATGGAATCTCCGATGGATACGACCCTTAAATTGTACCACAATCCCGAGGACATGGGTTCGGCCGCAGTTGCAACAGCTATGCGTTGACCATTTACGTATTTGAAAAGGATCACGTTATTCTCCAACGCGTTTGCCCTTAAGACATAATAGTTGTTAGAATCAACAAACCTGAAGATAATGCCAGCCGCGCGATCAAGCTTGCCTGAAACCGCCTTGAAACTGACGCTTACTGCCAAATCTTTGTAATTGCCTTCGCTCATCAAAGCATAGGGAAAGTGGAAGTCCAAACCCTCATCGGCCATCTGGGCCAAAACATTTGAAGGGCTAGGTGGATTCCGGTCTTCAACGATAGACCACTCGCTTCTTGTTCCGCTTCCCGTCTTCCCTATTTGCAAGTACGTTGGAGTTTTGCCAAGTTGGTCCTGATCAAAATTGAATACTTTCTTATTGGAAAAGGGCCGTGAAAAAAGATCCGCTGGAACCCATTCGGAGGAGAAAGATATCCAGTATTTCGTGCCGTTATACAAGACCCCGCTTCCATAAGTTCTGGCGACATTTCTGATATGGGATCGTATGTCCTCCCTGGGATTATCAGGATTTATTAGGGCTTTCAGATCCTTGTATTCCCCCTCCTTGATATCTTGAGAGATTGCACGGGGCTGAAAGTGGCCGTTCTCTTCGCACTCGCCAAGATCAAAAAAGGTCTTCATGCAGTAGTCAAACCATTTCTGGTATTGGTCATCATATTCGACCATCATCTCCTTGACTTTAGGATAGGATGATAGACTTGCTGGAGTAAGTTGGGCACGAGCCTCGCTAAGCATTTCTCCTACAAAAGCTCTCCTTACGTTGAAAGAAATAGTTTTGATGTTGTATCCGGACGGAACAGACATGTCCTGCCTTATGGTTTCTTCGACAGGACTGGCAACGGCTTTACCTAGACCCTCCTTTGACGTAGATTGGGTCTTGCTCTGACCAAGATTCGCATTAAAGTACGATGTTCCTGCGACAATAACAATAAGAGAAACAGACAGTAGGAGAAGTATGTACCGTTTAGTTTTCAAAAGCATCGACCTTAAGGCTACGTAGATGTTCTACATATATAAAAGGTATTTTCTTGACTTTCATTGCATGTTTCTCTTTCCCATTTCTTATTTTCTTAACTTATGATAATTACAGATACCAATAGCTAGTCTGCCGATTGCCTTAGCATAAGCTAGAAATTCATATGGAAATTGAATGGGTCCCGCGAGGTTCAAAGTGAATTGATTTGGAAATAATCTTAGGTAGAAAATCTATATATAGAAATAACAGCTTTTGCCATACGTGAGCAACAAGGCTCTCTGGAAAACTGTAGCAATAGTCGGAGCAATCATTGTAGTATTCGGCGCCGTAGTCGCATACGTATTAACAAATGGCCCACAGCAGGCAACTCCCGCGAGCAAGGCTGCAGACGATAGCTTAAGGAATGACATGTCTGTCACGGTAAGTTACAGCCTGGCCGCTCTTAACATGCAAGTGAGGACTGCCCTCATAGGCTATGAAAGTGAAGGCAAATCTACTGCAAACCTGACAAAATCAAATCTCGCATCTAACCCTAAACTCAAGCTAGCAATTGAACAATATGATCAGGTTTATTCTCAGTTTGTAAGACACTGTATTGAAGTTTACCGCGATTTGGGAGAATGCGTAGAAAGGGAAGACCAGCCTGGCGCGGTCGTGATAAATATCACAAGAGCAGAATTTGCAAACCTCAAAGCCCTGATGCATCTGGGCCCAGTCCAAGATCAGCAACCATTCCGACTCGGCCCGATAGGCAAATCTCAAGCTACTTGGGTATCGTACAACGGTACACAGTATTCGGTGAAGGTTTATTCTGAATGGGACAAAATTTCTCCATAAATTTCCTGATGATGCATAGCTAGATATTTCATGACATGGCAATTTCTGCTTCCAATGAAAACCAAATACTAACTGCAGGTCGGGACCAAAATCTAGTCGGACTAGGGCCAAGGATAAATATGTAGATTATCTACCGTGAGTTAAGGCATATACGGCATGCGCACGTCTTACGTCTTGATATTGGTGGCCGTAATTGTTTTTGCCTTGTTAGGATTTCTTCTTCTAACACCTAATGCACCCCAATCCCAACAACAGAAGTCGCCTAATGTAGGCGAAAACATACAAAAATCTGTCGAATCAAATTACTCTGCTTCGGTTCAGGCTGCAATACGGCAGGAGATGAATGCGCCGAAAGGGTACGTCTTAAAGTCGGTCCAGCTGGGCTTCCGGGGTGCCTTCTTCCATGAAGCAAATGAACGCTCTGAAATGACACTGACCGATGCTATGTTATCGTCCAATCCGAAATTGAAGAACTTGGTAGAAAACTACATTCCAACATACAACGACTGGTTTCAAAGTTGCGAAAGGATAGGTATGCCTGAATGTGAAGAGGTAAACGAAAACCCACCCGATTCAATGTATCCTGCCGTTTCGCCCGACGAGTATAATTCGATCAAATCTTTGCTAAAATCTGGTAAACCGCAATTAATTGATCTAGAGCGATTTAAGAGTGGGCCTGTAGGTAGGCTTTTTGGTACTTTCGTCACATATAACAATAACAAGTTCTTTTTTGCGTTATACACCACATGGGATTTTCCTAGTTTAAAGGAATTCAACTTCGATAAAGATCAAGCAGACTCAACACCATCGTATCTTCAGATTGGCAATACAGGTAGCGGAACAAAGAGCGTGTGGGTAGTCAAGCGCGAGTCTTCAGCCCCAAGCGCACCAAACGTACTGATGCAGACTGCTGAGGAGGCAGTGGATTCGCACTTACCCTATGTGCTAGTAAGCAATGAGCGCTTCAGCGACTTTATCGTAAGTGCAAAGTTCAAGAGTGTATCGGGCAAAATCGCTCAGTCAGCAGGCATGGTTTTCAGGTTTGTTGATTCTGATAACTACTATGTAATTACAGCTAACCCGAAAAAGAATGCTGTAATTCTCTACAAGTATGTGGAGGGAAAGAGGCTCTTAATAGTGGAAGGAGCTGCTACAGTTTCTGCGAATGAATGGCACACGATGAAGATATTTGCCGTGGGAAATCAAATGAAACTGTACTTTGATGGTAGGTTGCTAACTGCTACTATCATCGATAACACGTTCAAAGAAGGCATGATAGGCCTATGGACTGAGGCTGATTCGGTAGCATATTTTGATGATGTTATCATAAATAACTGAGGGGATGGTAAGCATCATGAAGACAACCTATATCCTGCTTGCAGTGGGTGTGGCGATTGTCGTATTGCTATGGTTCGTATTATTCATAGGCACCGATACTCAGCAGCCTATAACGAAGATAGAACCTAATCAAGACAATAGCACTTTCCTTGTTGGGACTATTCCACTTTCAAATGTCAACGGAAGAATAGACCATTTCAGCGTCGATGTAAAGGGAGGTAGACTGTTCGTTACAATCGTAGGGAATGATTCGGTAGAGGTGGTTGATCTTAACTCTAACAAGGCAGTACAGAGCATAAAGGGCCTTCGGGCTCCGCACGGGCCGCTCTATATCCCCGAAATGAAAAAACTGCTTGTGACAAATGGGAGGGATGGCACTGTCGATATTTATGACGGGGAAACGTTGAAACTTGTAAAAAGCATCGCAGTTTCTAAAGATGCAGACAACATAAGGTACGACCCAAATACCAAGATAGCCTATTTAGGACATGGTAGTGGCTCGCTTGGGATAATCGATGTTGAGAGGGGGGAGCTCGTAGGTGATATACCCTTAGCTGGTCATCCTGAAGAGCTGGAACTTGAGAAATCAGGCCCAAGAATATTTGTGAATGTTCCTGCAGATGGGTCAGTCACAGTTATTGACCGAGAAAAAAGATCGGTCATTGCCAAATGGTCCGTGAAACTCGCTACGAGAATCTATCCGATAGCGCTAGACGAAACAAACCATAGATTGTTTGTTGGGACAAGGGATCCAGACAAACTTGTTGTGTTTGATACTGCGTCTGGTAATGTAGTTGCGGACGTCGATATCTCAAAAGATCCTGACGACATCTGGTACGATGCTAACACAAGATTGTTGCGGGTATCGTGCGGTGAAGGCTTTCTAAACGTGATCAAGCAGGAAGATCCTGATCATTATCGAATGGTCGCAAAGATTCCAAGCGGTATAGGAGGTCGTACTTCGATTTTTGTCCCTGAGTATGGCAGAATCTACGTTGGCGTGCCGTCAACAGACGACAAGTCAGCAGAAATTCAGGTTTTCGGAGTAAGGTAGTTTTCATTCATAAGCGGGCACGGTGGGATTTGAACCCACGACCTACAGCTTAGGAGGCTGCCGCGCTGTCCATGCTGCGCTACGTGCCCACAAGTTCAGGCCAATTGAGCAATTGAGTTTAAGCTTATCCATGCAGAACGGGTAAAGTTTACTAACTAAATTCTTTGCATGTATAAGATCTTGCAGAGGTTCGACTTCCAGCAACCCAATCACACATTTGGAGTTCTCAACGATGATGTGCCCAGTGTATTGGAAAAGATTGCATTAGAGACAGAGCATTTCGGTTTCGACTCTTTTTATGTCACGGATCACTTGATGCAGGTTTCTGGCATAAAGCCCTCCTAAAATCCGATACTGGAAGGCTTGATGACTATTGCTGCATTAGCAGTAACAATGAAAAAGATGAAACTCTCAGCTATGGTCACATGCAACACCTTCAGGAGTCCGCGTTATTGGCAAAGATGGGAGCAACCGTAGATTGATTCTTTCAGTTGGAGCTGGGTGGTACGAGCTGGAACACAAGGTATACGGCATCCGTCTGGGTACCATGAAGGAGAAGTTCCAGCGCCTCAGGGAAACCCTGCAAATTGTGAAAAAGATGTGGACCGAGGATAAAGCCACTTTTGAGAGCAAACATTACCAGATCAAGAGTCCTACCTGTGACCCAATGCCCATACAGAAGCCGCATCCCATGATTATGGTTGGCGGAGACGGCGAAAAGGTCACTCTCAAGATCGTTGCCCAGTACGCCGACGCGTGCAATGTCTTTGGAGGGGCGGATCTGGAGAGGGTAACCTCGAAACTTTCGGCACAAACAGCACTGCAAAAATGTTGGGAGGGATTACAATTCCATATTCAAGACAGGCTTGGCAAGGGCCATCATAGGCAAGAACGAATCTCAGGTAAGAGAGAAGATCAAGAAATGGGTTCCTCGAAAGCCGACAGTGGGTGCAACAGGTGTAACTACTTTGGAGGACGGATTGAAAAGATTCGTAATAGGGATGCCGGATCAGTGTGCAGAAACCTTCGGGAAGATATTTGCAAACGGATTAGACTTTATAGTAGTGAACTTCCCAGATTCTCACGATCTTGAAACTATCAAGCTCTTTGGTGAAGGCGTCCTTTCGAAATCCCATTAAGCCCTATTAGCCACCCCATATTGCTAGGAAACAATGTCGTTCACATACAAGACTCCGCAGGAGATTCTTGAAAGTTTGGAGAAGATTGCCAAAGAGCTGAATGTTGAGCCAAAGAAGGCTGTAAGGTTCTACGTCATGGGCTTGAGTCATGGAATGCTGAATTTAGATCATAAGAGCATACTACAGGCTGCAAGGAAGTACTTGGAGGAATAATAGTGGAGGATATGGAACTTGCAGTTGAAGACGGTTGTTATTATTTGCGCGAACTAGGAGTGGATATTGTAGAGATCAGCAGGCTTTTTGAAATTAGCGAGAACGATGTTAGGAAGAAGTGTAAAGCTTTTGCAGAGAAGCTGAAGAGCAAGCAGATCATTGCATCTGAATTCGACAAGAAGTTCTGGGGGGATGTGATGCAGGAAGCTAGAGGTAACGAGAAGGTAACCCTAGTTGATAGCAAAGGAGAATTCTACCACGGGAGAAGAGTAGACTTGGAGAAGGCAGAAACAAAAGACCTGATGGCACTTTTTGACTATGGTAAAGATTATCTTAACAACATACCCCCGATGGTTCTCGAAAGCCTTGACAAGAATAAACCAGGGTACAACCCTCTTTCGCCAATAAAGCAGCTCAAGGACGGCCTCAAAATCATGGAGAATATTCTCTCGAAGAGGAATGTCTAAACCTGCTTCTTATTGACTACATGAATGGCCTTCCCGAGAATAGCCTCAGCAACTTCCATTATGGATTCGGGAAGTGTTGGGTGTGGATGTATCGTCAGAGCAATGTCTTCAGCAGTTGCGCCCATTTCTATCGCAAGTGCACATTCGCTTATCAAATCGGATGCATTAGGGCCGACTATCTGAACGCCCAGAACTTGCTTGTTACTCTTGTCCATGACTATTTTGACAAAGCCTTCAGTCTCCATAGCTACCAACGCCCTCCCTAATGCTGCAAAGGGGAACCTTGCTGAAACCGCATCGAAACCCCGCTTTTTCGCTTCTTCTTCATTAAGACCAACGCTGGCAACCTCGGGATCGCTGAATACAGTCGAAGGGAGTGCTTGAGGCTCGTATGCACTTGCCAACCCTCCTATAGTCTCAGCAACAACTACGCCCTGCTTCGATGCCCTGTGAGCAAGATACGGAGGACCTGTAATGTCACCAATTGCATAAATTCCCTCAACACTTGACATCATCCTTTCACCTACTTTAACGAAGCCTTTTTGATCTAGATGAACGCCAATGCCTTCAAGGTTCAGGCCTGAAATATTGGCCTTTCTGCCTACTGCAACGAGAATTTTGTCCGCAACTTCATTAACAATTCCTTCTTCCACCTTTATTGAAACTTTCAGACCATCAGAGGTTTTGTTGAAACCCTCACACAAGGCGTTAAGGTACACTTTGATGCCCAGTTTTTCGACACCCCTCTGCACCACAGCAACGATGTCTCTATCAGTTCCCGGTAATAGCGATGGAGTAACCTCTGCTATTGCAACATTGCTTCCAAACTTGGCAAACATGGTTCCAAGCTCTAACCCTATAGCCCCTCCCCCAATTACGAGAAGCCTCTTCGGATTGTTCTCAAGTTCCAAGGCCTCCTTTGAAGAAATGACATCCTTCCCGTCTATGGGGAAATTCGGAATCGAGAGGGGGTAAGAGCCTGTAGCAATTACCAAGTTATCACCTTCCAACACTTCAAATTTTTCCCCTTTTACCTCGATTTGCTTCTTGCTTAGAAGCTTTGCTTCGCCGTAAACTAGCTCCACTGAGTTTGCCTTCAGCAGAAATCCAATACCAGAAACGAGCTTGTCGACTACGGTCTGCTTCCACTGCTGGAGTTTCTTGAAGTCTACGCTAACATTGTCAAACTGCAAACCCATCTGCGAAGCGTGCTTCGCCTTATCGAGTAGCTTGCTCGCATTTATCAGAGCCTTTGAAGGTATGCATCCATAATTCAAACATTCGCCTCCAAGCTTGTGCTTCTCGACAAGCACTACTTTCTTGCCGAGTTGACCCAACCTAATAGCTGCCACATACCCCCCGGGTCCTGCTCCGATAACAATTACGTCCACATGTCGAGGCATGTCGGACCTATTTCCGAACTGCTAATAACGGTTTATTTGCTTCTTGCGTCGTTGCGACTTTACGGCAAGTATGATGAAGCCCGTGGTTGCTACCATGGCAGTGATTATGGCTGTAGATGGCTCGAATCTCAATGACTCCGCTGGCTGGTTTATCGTTTGAGGCACCGATGCTAAAGTTTTGTTTGCAAATTCGATTTCTTTGACGTAGGTCCTCCCAGTAAGAGGGTTGAGCAGGTTTTCTGCAGGCGCGTAGTCGTCAGTGAACAAAAGTGCATCGTCCGTGGAAGGGTTATTCGAAAGCCTGTTAGCCAGATATTCATTAATCCTCGGAAGTTTGACAATCGTTGCCGCTCTTTCCTGCAGGACATTTATGGGAAATCTTTCAGGCGACTTCGGTGCTACGATTATGATATTTTGAATTAGTGGAATTTCTCCAGAAACAGGATATACATCGGCGTTTGGGAAAATAGACTGCATCGTCTTCAACATCGAATGAAATATTGCCGAAGAATCTCCGTCTATAGACGCTATGACGTTTGAGACGACTATACCGTCATCACTCAGATTGCTGCTGACTAGCTGGAAATATTCCTTGGTCATCATGTGGAATGGGATGTAGGTCTTTGCGTAGGCATCGAGTACAATTAGATCGTATTTCTTGTTTGTGTTTGCTAAATAAGTCCTGCCATCTTCGGTGAGTATCTTCAACCTTGAGCTTTCTTCTACAAAGAAGAACTGCTCTGCAGCATTTACCACATCGGGATCAATCTCTACTACATCGGCTTTGACATTCGGATAATCATTCAGGAATCTCTTTGGCGTTGAGAACCCTCCTCCACCAATGAAAAGCACATTTTCTATGTTGGGATTGTATGCCATCGCTATGTGGAAAAATCCCGTATAAGGGTATACGACCCTGTCCCTATCTCTCAAGTCTATTGCGCTGTGGAAATTGTTATCAAGAATTAGTGTTCTGAGGCCCGTTATCACATCGTCCTGAACCACAAGCTTATGGTACAACGTATCCTTGCTGAATATTACTCCTCCGCTAGGTACCTGGGGAGTGACGGCAAAGCCTATTGAAAGTGCAATCAGTAGAACCGCTAGCACCTTTAGGCGAGAAACGAGGCCGAATAGCGAAGCAAGAATCAAAATAGAACTCAGAGTGTAGAGTATAGTGTTTACGCCAAGTTCAGGAATGAGGACAAAAGTCGTCAAGAAGGTCCCAGCTATGCTGCCAATTGTTGAGAGCGAATAGAGGTTGCCCGAGGTCCTGCCTACTCTGTCAAGAGATCTTGTACTTAGCTTTATTGCATATGGAGACACTCCTCCGAGCATAAACGATGGAAGCGCGAGAACCAACAGTGCCGCTGCAAGAGGCCCATAGCGTTCTCCAAGACGGAGTGCAAGCACGAACTGGAAAAGTAAAGGAGTTGCATAGGTTATGAGCAGAGTGTAGACCCCTGTAAAGAAAATAAATAATGAAAACTGGTTGTAACTTGGATTTGCGTCTGCCTTTTTCCCTCCGTAATAGTATCCAGAGGCAAGGCCGACTAACACTACCCCGATAAGGCTCCCCCAGACAAATAATGTGCTACCATAGTAAGGCGCAAGCAACCTGCTGCTGAGAATCTCCAGCACCATTATTGCGGCTCCAGCTATTATTACCTGTGCCCTAAGAACAACCGAGAAAGTTACATCTGCGCCTTTTGCCATCATTGCATTATCTTACCGAAGAAGTTTAACAACTTTCCTGAATCATTCTTCGATCTCTTCTTCGTCTTTTACAGCGATGCTGTCTATGCCCCATGAATCATGTATCTGGGTTTTGTGCAACAGCTCCCAGAGTTTGACCTCCCACTCTGAATTAGTCTTTGGGCTCTTCTTCCCCTTAGGCCTTTTGGTCAAGATCAACCTTATCGTGGCTACCTTCTGCTTTGCCATCTGCACCACAATCAAAAATCTGCTAATAAAAGGCTACTAATGGTAGGAACTCGGCTTGTCGCAAATATGACACGATTCTATGTCATAGTGCGGCTCCATTTCTCTGTGTATGTCGCACAATAACCTGTTCTTCCTGATGAATTCTGTAGCCCTGTTGAACCTCTCCATGATGTCAATTTCGTCAGCGCCATTCGCTATCATCGAAGCTATAACGTCGCAGTGCATTTCTATCTCTCTCTCCCTCTGCCAGTTCTCCCCCTTCCCTCTGGTCTGGCGCATGTAATTGCTTATGGCTGCCTGCGTAACCCCCAGCTTCGCAGCTACCTGCTGTTGGTTCAAATTGTAAACTTCCATGAGTCTTTTAGCAACGATTGCCCTCAAGTAAGGGATTACTGCCTTGGCTTCGATTTCACTTGGTAGCAGCATTTAGCATATTTTCTGATATCGGCGCGTATTTATGGAATTCGTGAAACTGGTTTTGTGAAGCTATTTGGCCAATTGAAAAATTGGAGGAAGCCTAACTGTTGGTTAGGCTATCTATGTTACCTAATTGCTGTGGCCTTGCAGGCCCTGCCGAAGTGCAGGGTCCAGTCAACGGTGAATGTTGGTCCAGGTACATTTCATCGAAAACCATTAGGCCGCTGCCCTCGACGACATTGAATCTAAAGTTGTCAAACGGCGCAGCACCTGGGGGGCACGGAAAAGCTGATCTATCGGCGGTATACGTTGCACTAAAATGAAAGATGCCCAGCTCTGACCCGTTCAATGTTCCAGCGAAAGTACATTGAACGGTAGTGAAAGACCTGTGCAAGACGGCATCATCGACTGCGGTTGGGGTGGTCGTGCAGCAGCATTTCCTTAAAGGTCACCCGTATGGGTGCACACAAGATATAAGGTCCGGAAGAGAAGCCCGCTAAAAGGTACCTCAGGCACCACGGGGTATTCACACAGGTGTATGAGCTTGTGGTCCTTGTCCCAGCGCCACCAGCACCTGTTGCGTTCAGTGGACTCATGCCAGATAGATTGGTTACCAACAGGATGGAAGAGATCATTACCGCATATGCTATTCGGACGCGAGGACTTTCCCTCAACCTATTCTACAGGTTCTTGATGTTAGACCTCGTTACACCCCCAGGATACATATGCGCTCCAAGGAGGTGTACAAGATTTTTTTCGTTTATTGTCTATGCTAAGTAAATTATCCGAATATTGTCTCTAGCTATCTGGTGCAAGCGAGTAGGCAAAAGAGTTAACGGAGCCAGGTATTACGTTATGATTAAAACAATGATTTTTGACATGTGGGTCAGCAGTTAGGTACACTTTGGACTATATTGTGGAATGATACTTGCTCAAGCATGAAAAGACTTGCCACAATAGCAGGACTGTCCATGTTGGGCTTCATTGTAGGGTTCGGAGGCTATTTCTTAGCTGATGGCTTGGCATTCTACGCTGCAAAAATATTAGTCAGTACGGAATCTGTTATGGCAATAGTTTCGGGCATGGCTGGCTCATTCCTCAGTGTGTTCTCACTAATACTATGGGAACGCTTCGCAAGAAAATAATTCTACAAACGTATATTAGATATACGACTGGGATGGCAATTGAGGGCCGGTCGTCTAGCATGGTTAGGACGTCGCTCTGACAGCTCTTCCAGAAGACGGCGAAGGTCGGTGGTTAAAATCCGCCCCGGCCCACCATGTTCTGTTTATGGGAATTTGTAGTCGCTGCTTATCTTGTATATCAGCACGCCTGTGTATATCCCGGCCTGAGCGTCCTGATTAATGCTTGACGATTGAAATACAAGCCGTAAAGGCCCGTCCCCGTCTGCAGGGTAATTCATTTGGTAAGTGTACAGAGCGTTCCTGCCCCTTGCCCAGTTCCCACCAACCAGTTTCCCATCAGCGTCTATGTAGTTGTTCAGTTTGAAGGGCATCAATTTTCCTAACAAGGAATTGTCCCAGAGGTTAGGCTTTGGCGTAAATGCATCATCATACAAGAAATCGCTTTCGGTGAACCCTCCGATCCTTATGAACCACTGCTTCTTACTCTCCTCTCCTCCGCCTCCAAGGACGTACACTTTCCCGAGGTTCTGATCTTCGACCTTTTGCCCTGCGACGAATATCAGTATGTAATCGGCATGGAGATCCTTGGCAATTCTCACTCCTCCCTGCTCAGAAGACATGAACATTTGTGCAAGCGTAGCAATCCTAGTCGAGTTTATTGTCGCGTTGTCAGCAAGGCTTGTCCTGTTGCCCATGACCGTGATCCAGTATCCATAATCCCACCACGCAGCTATCACGGCGTTTTGGGCAGTGTTTTCTCTCATCCATGTGAGGGCCTCGAACCAATCGTGTCTTTCAGATCTGTATCCTGTGCCGGCGTTTGCGATGCTTACTGGGGTATCAGCAGCCCTCACCCAACTCCCCCTTGTCTCGCTTGCGGACGCAGGTGCTACCACAGGGAAAGCAAGTATTGCTATCATGAAGATTGCGTACAGGAACTTCATTTCAGGCTTTATGGAGGAGATCAGGGGCTTTTTCTTTCCAGTCCCTGCAACTGACGGCCTAAATACTGCTGATGTGAGTTCTGCGAGGCCTACACCTGCAAGCATTGCATAGGCAAGTGACGAGAATACCATGAGTCTTGAGAATGACGATGCGATGTAAATCGACGAGATTCCGAGTATGAGGGCGAATACGGAATTCAGGTTTCTCCTTCTAAAGAGTGTGATTGCTCCAAAACCCCCAAGGAACAGAAGGACATAGTAAGCGTCAAAGTACTCTGCCCCGGTGGGAATGAAGTGCTCTGCAACGGATTCTACCAGCGGGTTCCCTGTCCTCTGGAACGGGAACAACACCGTCTGATATCTTCCACTTATGCCAGAAACTAGCCCGAAACTTACGAATGCTATGGCTCCAAGAACAACGGCCAGAACCGTTCTGGTCAGGGCCTTCCTGTAATCCTTTGGGTCGGTCACGCTTTTCACAATGTAGGCGAGTATTGAGAACCCAAGCCCTCCAAGAAGTGCCAGACCAGAGGGATTGGTAATTATGCTAGGCCCTGGTCTTGGGAACATGGCACTTGAAAGAAGATTCAGTGACACGAATATCGTCCCTCCGATGACAGTTCTCCTCTGGTCGACGCCCAAGAATGGAGAGAGCAAAAGAAGAAGCCCGAATACGGCTCCAAAGTAAAGAGAGCCGCCCCACGCCGTGTTCGCGTAGCCGAGCAGGAAACCAGACAGAACTGCCCTAATTAAGAAACTCTTGAAGTTTATTTTCGAATCGTAAATTGTTAAGAATAGATATGCTCCCGCAGTTGCAAGGAAGAGAGCAAAAGGCTCAGACTTGAACCATCCCAAGTTCCCTCTGGATATTATCGGAGTCGAAACTGCTATTACTAGAGCTGCCAAGAGTCCTCCTCCTGCACCTGCAATTCTCCTGACAAGAAGGAACATCGTTATTGTTGTCAAAGCGCCGAAGACTGCTGGGAACATGACAAGGTAGTCGTACAAACTAGCTGAAGCGCCGAAGAAGTTTCTAAGTACGAGGTAGCTCACCGCTCCTCCAAAGTGCAAACCTACCTGTGATGTCCTTGCCACGGGCCTCCCCTCAGGATACCATGTTCTGGTGTCGTTCCAACTGAAATATTCCGCAAAGCCTGCTATGCCCTTCTCATCAAAGCTCTTTACGATATGATTTGTAGCGTAATAATCAAAAAACGGGTCAAATTCGTTTAGATAATAACCATATCTGGCTGGATAAACTCTCATCACCATTGCTGAGGCGAATATTGCCACAAGTGCGAGCGCTATTAGGACGTTTTTTCGTGAAATTTCTGGGCGCCTGAACAACCCCTTTGCTGTAACTTCGGCCTTCTTGTCTTCGGTTTGGCTAGTCATGAGCGTTAGACTGGTCTGCTATACCTTCTTATTAACCGTTAACCAGAAATCTGATATGGATTATTCAATTGGGTCAGGTTGATTTTGCCCGACCTGCCCTTGTCCCCTTCTTTAGAACAAGAAACAAGTTTACTTTAAATGAGGTACTCGGTAGTCGGGAAGCGTTTTGATATAGTCCTCAAGGCTTTTCCTCTATCTCTGGAGGACAGTCTGGACAATCGTTTTCCTGTTCTGTTAACTCTTTCCGACATATCTTGTAGAAACCTTTTTCGAAGTGAGTTTAGAAGCGCCTTCATATTGTATCAAGTTAACAGAACCTCAAAAGACAATAACTTAATATCCCATTTCTATAATATCTGATGAGACCAATGGCAAGCTGCACCGAATGCAAATCTGAGCTTCCTGCAAACGCAAAATTCTGCCATATATGCGGAAATCAAGTAGGTATGAAGAAGGATGTCTCCCAAATATCCGCAGAGTCGCTAGTTGCCAAGGTCAAGGAAGTACTAAAAGATGCAAGAGTGAAGCGACTAGTCATAAAAGACGAGAAGGGTAAAGTTCTCATCTCCATGCCTGTCACTTGGGGTGCTACAGGAGCCGTAGCGACAGTTGCGTTAGCCCCTCTTCTCGCAGCTCTGGGAGTCATTGCAGCGATAGTTACAAAATGCACGGTAGAGGTAGAAAGGGTAGAAAATCGTTGATTAGTATTTCATGCCTTGTCTGAACGCTATCAACCTTGCCGACCTTACATCCCTGACTGCGCGTGTGTTCGGCTTCATAACTGCTGAAGTTCCGCTTTCATCAACTATCTCAATTTGGATATCCTTGTCAGCTCTAGCCCTTAGTGTCTCTGCAAGTTCAGTAGCTAGCTTTGGGTTCCCATTACCTATCCGCACAATCCTCTCCTTTCTTTGCCCAGATTTCAGCAGTTTCAAAATCCTCCCAATAGCCTCTTCGAAAGAGCCGAGGACCTCTCCATAGACTTCAGAGTTGCCGTAATAACCTACGACTCCAATCCTTCTTCCTGGATCGACACCAACCACAAGAGGTCCATCTGTATAAACCTGTAACTGTCGGAGAATCCTCTGCTTTGCAAGGTCTTCATCACTCTCAATATCCTCCAGCGAAATAACATCAAGTCCAGAAAGCCGGCCTCTTTCTTTAGCAGTTGTGATTGCGAGTTTGACTCCTTCGGGAATTTCTGCACCCGGGGCCATGCTCGTAAAAGGCACCTTGATTTTCTTCAGAATCGAAGTGATCTTGTAATAAGCCTTCCCGTCAAGAGTGGCTACTGCAACCGGGCGAAGGACATTCTTGTTGCTCGACCTGATCTATATCACCGCTGGCTTATGAACAAATCCCAATTCCCTTCTTAAATACTAGAGGCCCGAAATCAGCGAAGGTCGCTCCATTAGATTGCCCAATCTTATAGCAGCTGAAGAGCTCTACTCGATACTACAGAGGGGGTCGATTAATTCGCTATTGTGCAGCGAGCCATCTTCTAGAAACTATTTCGTAGATTCTGTAGTTTCGCACATGCTGAAAAGAGGGAAATTTGTCGTATATTTCGACATCGATTCATACTTTACGGCTTCAGTTCTGAAGAAAGGAACGATGCCTGAAAATCTCACTCTCATTTATCCGAAGAGCGAAGAAATTGACGATGCCTTTGTTACATTGCTGTCATGGACGGAGCCTAAGTTTGACATTCTAGTGGTCGATTCTGTGACGACTTTCTATCATGTCAGTCCCGTAACGAAATTTTCGCCAAAGAATAGGAAACTCGGCTTCTACCTTGCCATGCTCAGGGAATTTGCCAAGAAAGCTGACGCTCCAATATTAGTAATTAGTCACCAAATATTCAGGAAGGTAGATACGGAATGGATCACTGTATATTCTGGGGGGAGAATTCTGAATTATCACAGCTCCTTGATGATAAGAGCCTCCATAATACAGGCCACCATGAGGCTTGAAATCTTTGAAGGTGGAAACGTTAGCAGCTTAGAAGTACCCTTGAAAATCTACTGAAAGCCCTTCAATCTCAGCAGTGTTATGCCTATGATGAAACTGATCATCAGGAGAGCTATGCCTCCTATAATGTACGAATTGCCCAGCCTTCCCCTCATGGTCTGCCTTCCGCCCCTGTACATCAGGTAAATGGCAGTGGTGCCCATTGCCATCATGAAAGCGTTAAGCACTACTTCGGTGGTGCTCTGTGCAGATCTATTAGGAACGACAGGTATGCCTGCCAGATTGCCCCTCGAGCCCTCAAGTAGCGCATTTACAACACCCCCAGAGTAGAAGAATATCACAAGAAGGTACAATGCGGGGATAATGCCCGAAACGAAAAATACAAGGAAGTCTCCAAAGTTCCTGCCTCCAATCTTGACATATTTTGCCCTCTGAGTAAACCTGTTCGTTATTCTGTCAACGCTACTTTTGATTCCCAAATACATCACGGCTCCAATTTTTGCAGTTCTGCGCGGGCTATGTCCTTAACCCATTCTCCAGTATCAGCCAACTCGGAGACCCTTCTTAAGTAGTTTGTCCATGCCATCTCCCCTATGCGCTCCTTCCAAGCTCTAAAACCTGTTTCTAAGCTTCCGTAAGCCAAAATATGATAACGGCATAATGAATATCCCTTGCTCGTCTTTGTTGCCTGTCTTCCGCAAAATTGACACGTTTCTTCAGACATTATTTGCACTCTTCTTTGTCGGACACGAAATGTTGATGCAGAACTTCATTGGGTATCTGCCAAACCTTGCTGAGATCATAGGCCATTTACAAGTATTACATTCTTTCTTTAGGGGCTTGATAATGCCTTTTTGGGGCAGAGGTGCCGATGCCCTACAGCCGTTTGAATAGTTCGTGCACCCTGCAAACCGCTTTCCCGTGGACTTCGATCTTATTATCCAAAGGTTTCCCTCTTTGCAGACTGGGCAGTTTCCGAGAACATACTCCGAAGCGACAGTAGTTCTTACGGCATAGCTTAGACGCTTCCCGATTTCTTTTTCTGAACTCTTCATCAATGATAGCGGTCCGTTGAGCTCCAAGACAGCCTTTCCTATGACCTGCTCTCCATTAATCTTACCCGCTTCTATGTCCTCCAGAGAGCCTTCGATCTCCCTCGTCATTTCAACAGATAGAATTGCAGAGCTGTAAGCTTGCATGGTTTCAACAACTGCAAAGCCTATAGCCGTAGCCATGATGGAAGGATCAGAAATGTATCCCCTGTGGTATAGTGTTCGGATTATCTCGGACCGGGTCGCCTTTGTCCCTATAGCCTCTTCTTCCATCTTTGCCAGAAGGCTACTCTGGTTGTACCTTGGGTGAGGTTGTTCTAATTTGTTGTGCATGCTCACTTTGAGAACCTTTACCCTCTCGCCTTCCATGAAATCGGGCAAAGCTTTATCCTCGTGCATTATGTAATCTGAATAGAATTCAAGCCATCCGGGACTGATAGTACTTCGTCCGTTTAGCTTGAACTTGTAACTCGCTATGCCGATTATTACCGAAGTCCTTTCTCTAAGCGCTGCTTCTGCAAATACAGCTAAAAACCTCCTTACGATCAGAGAGTATAGTTTGAACTCTTTTGCTTCAAGCTGCCTCTTTGGAGTCTCTCCCGTTGGGTATATTGCAGGGTGCGCTGGATCGTCTTTTGGCCCTTCGTGAGGTGCTAACCTGCCAGATAGGGTAAGCATGACATGTTTGCTAAACGCAGATATTTCAGCCAAACCCTGCAATATCTTCCTGTAATTTATCGACGGGGGAAGT
>CAZXXP010000016.1:0-15479 GCA_964644785.1 uncultured Nitrosopumilales archaeon
TTCTGACATCCGTTTACCAGTAAGCTTCAAATATGAGATAACAGATTTAGATGCGGCGGGTGATTGCCCAGCTTTAGGTTCGTATCGCCTAGTGGCGTGTCTAAAAAAAGGAAAGAAGGGTTGAGCCGGCAAATCGATCTAACAAAGCCTAAAATATTTCCAAAATTTCTGGGATTTGAAAGTTTCTGAGATAAAACGTTGGGTTTAAAAGAAGGATTACATCGCAATTTTTACGATGATTCGCAATGGCTAAGGGGAGAACTGTTGCAATTATTGCGGTTGTTGTGATTGTTGGCTTTCTCGCGCTTCTATATTTTGGATCGAGGGGATTAGTTCCCTCGGTTGTTGAAAACTATCCCAAGGTGACGGTAACTGGAACGGTGAAAACTGTAGGGGTAGGTACTTCTCCCATTAGGGTAGATCTCAAATCCAATACTGGTGCGTTTTCTGCCGAAGTTACGAATGGGAGATACAGTATTAATCTCCCTAATCGTGCTACGTATCAACTAACAGTTTCTTGGAAAAGTATCGCTGGAATACAAACCGGCACATGTAATGGTGGATCTTTAAATCTCAATATCGATTCCAGCGAATACATACGAGATATTAGTTGTTAATCCCTCCCTCGGAATGAAGCTATCTTATAGATACATTCACAGTTATAGCGTTTTGAGGAGTTAGGTTCCAGCTGTCGTTCGTATATTTTCGCAGTCCTAGGCTCAACGCAAGGGCGTATACCCCAAACATGAATAACATTACAAGATTTTGATGAATCAAGAGACATTCTGACATCTGTTTACTGGTAAACTTCAAACATGAGATAACAGATTTAGATGCGGGGGGTGGGATTTGAACCCACGAACCGCTAACGGACGAGGTTTCTTAGCACCAAGCTCCTGAGCCACGCGTCTTGATCTCGCGCCTTTGACCATGCTTGGCGACCCCCGCAACGGCTGCTTCTGCCAAGTGGAATCGATTTAAGCCTAATGAAATTGTTTAGGGTAGTAGGCTATGAGCCGATCATCTTGATGAAATATTCGTGCAATCTGGTATCCCCAGAGAGCTCTGGATGGAAGCAGGTTCCCATGATTTTGTTTTGCCTTACTGCAACTATCTGCCCATCGAGCTTGGCCAATGTCTCCACTCCCTGATTTACTTCCCTGATGCTCGGAGCCCTTATGAAGACACCCTTGAGCCTCTCGATGTCATTTATCGAAACGTCCAATTCTGTTTCGAATGATTCTCTTTGTCTTCCAAAAGAATTCCTTTCCACGAGAACATCCAATACTCCAATAAGAGGCTGCCTAGTTTCTCCTACGACTCTATCATAGACTCTGTTAGCGAGCATTATCAACCCTGCACACGTGCCAAACGCAGGCATACCTTCTCTGACCTTATCCTTTATTACGCTCAGAGATTTGTTGAACAACGCCAATCCTCCAATTACTGTACTTTCTCCTCCAGGTATTATGAGAGCATCAATCCCCCTTAACTCGTCTGGAGTCTTTACGACTAGTACGCTTCCATTGATGTTGAGTTTCTTGAGGGCCTCCCTTGTCGCTGCCACATGCTCCTCGATGTCTCCCTGAAAGCCGAGAACTCCTATTCTCATCAAATATTGCCCCCTCTATCCTGCATCCTGAACTCCATGTTTTTGGCATCTAGGCCCATCATCGCCTTCCTTTCATCGACCATCTTTTGAGCCTCTGCGACTATCTTTGCGTCGTCGTAGAACGTCGTTGCCAGCACTATGGCTCTTGCCCTTTCCAAAGAATCCTCCGCCTTGTAAATTCCAGAGCCTACAAAGATGCCGTCGCAGCCCAACTGCATCATTAATGCCGCATCTGCAGGAGTCGCTATGCCTCCAGCAGCGAAATTAACTACGGGTAATCTTCCCAACCTCCCAGTTTCGGCTACTATTTCGTAGGAAACCTTCAGCTCCCTTGCGGCCCGGACAAGTTCCTGATTGTCGTTGTTTGCAAATATCGATTTTACGTTGGTAATCTCATTGTTAACGAGTCGGATGTGCTTGACAGCTTCCGCAACGTTTCCCGTACCCGGTTCGCCCTTGGTCCTTATCATCGCCGCGCCCTCTTCGATCCTCCTCAGTGCTTCTCCGAGGTCTCTTGCACCGTTCACAAACGGAGTCGTATAATCCCACTTCCAGATGTGGTGCTCTTCGTCTGCAGGAGTGAGAACCTCTGATTCGTCGATCATGTCGGCTCCAGTTTCTTCGAGAATCTTCGCCTCTCCTGCATGTCCAATTCTGCACTTTGCCATTACGGGTATGGTAACATGGTTCAATACGTCTTCAATAACCTTCAAACTTGCAGTCCGGGCAACCCCCCCAGCCTTCCTTACGTCGTAGGGCAGTTTGTCGAGCACCATGACGGCAACTGCACCAGCTTCCTCCGCAACCTGAGCCTGCTCTACGTTAGTAACATCCATGATCACTCCATGCTTCTGCATGTGAGCAAACCCTCTCTTCAGTAGCGTCGTTCCTCTGACAACCTCAATATCCTTCAGGGACTCCCTTAGCACGCCTTTCGGATGGGAGACGGAACTGACCAGCGAGATCATTGAGATAATTGGACTATTTTGGTGAATATAAAGTTGTATTAGCGAATTAAATGAAGCGTTTTATCAATAGTATTATCAGGCCTGATTTTCAAACCGTATAGACGTTAGCCATGATTATTAGGGATGGAGAGCGAAAGAAGGCTCTGCTGCGAGCCATGGCTGATGAGTATTCGCTCAAGATTTTAATGGCCCTGATAGACAAGGCTGACTCCGTGAACAATATCAGCAGGATTAATGACATTCCTATCGCAACGGCTTATAGACGAGTAAGCGAGCTGCAGGAAGCTGGTTTGTTGGTAATTGAAAGAGGAGTCTTGACGGATGACGGTAAGAGATACGATCTTTACAGAAGCGCAGTAAGGTCGATGCAGATCTCGTTTAGAAGCGGAGAGATCGAAATAGATGTAATCCCAAACAAAGACGCTGTCGGCAAGCTCGAAAGCATGTGGATGTCCTTGAGTGAGAAAAATGACAGATCTTCTTAATGTCTTAAGGATTCTTCAGATAATCATAGTATTGCTAGGCGGCATTATTACGTACCTTGGTTTCGTTTCTTATCGGAAACGTGCCAATAGAGGGATGCTCTTCATGTCTATCGGCTTTGCACTGATTTCTGTAGGTTCTTCTGTTGCTGGATTTCTCTTCGAGTTTGTTGGCTTTACACTATTGGAGGCCGTGGTCATAAGCGCCTTCGCCAACTGCATAGGGTTTGCTCTGCTTGTTTATTCGATTTACGGAACAAAATAAAGTAGGAGTTTAGTTTCTCCTGCTTATTGCATGAGGAGTGGCCTCTACTGGTCTTACTGATGCTGTGTACGTGCTGCCCGTCCTGACTATTGACAGTTCGATGTCCTTGTTGAATTGAGTCTTTGAGAGTGCAGCTATCAGATCTTTCATCTGGTTTACTTCATCTGAACCTACCTGCACCAGAACATCTCCAACTCTAAGGCCTGCTTCATATGCTGGGCTGCGATGAGCGATGTCAACTATGAAGACTCCCTTTTCTATTGGAATCCCGTACCTTCTTGCTATAGAGCGGTTCAGGTCTATTGCTGAAATGCCTAACCAAGGCCTGACGACTCTGCCCTTTTCAACTATCTGCTCTCTGATTCGCTTTACTGCATCGATTGGTATCGCAAAGCCTACTCCTTGAGCAAACGGTATCATAGCGGTGTTGATTCCTATGACGTTTCCGTAGATGTCTGCCAGAGGCCCACCGCTATTTCCTGGATTAATTGCTGTGTCAGTTTGGATAAGGCCTTCGTAGATGTAGTCCGCTCCGGGTAGTGGCCTTCCTAGGGCGCTTATCACACCAAGAGAAACTGTAGGCCCTCCAGGTAATCCTAGCGTATTGCCAATCGCCAGCGCGATTTGGCCGACCTTCAGTTTTTCTGACTCTCCGAGCTTCGCTGCAGGAAGGCCGTCTGCTTGAACCTTGAGGAGTGCAATGTCTGTGGCTTGATCCCCTCCAACTACCTCTCCAATGAAAGACCTGCCGTCTTTGAGATTAACTTGAACCCTCGTGGCGTCGTCGATGACATGGTTATTGGTGATGACGTACCCGTTCTCGCTGACTATGAGTCCCGAGGCCGCGCCTTCAAGAGGGACAACGCCATAGAAGTTTCTTGCGAGCCTCATGCTGTCTATGCTTACCACGCTTTCGCTGAGCTTTTCGACCGCTTCAACTACCTGATTTTCGAGTTGTGCCAGAGCCATTGCTGATAGAATCTATCAGCAAATTTATATTGATGGTAGTCGTTAAATACTAACCAAGTGTTAGGTAGTTGACTAAGTTAGAAGCTCTTAACCTTACTGATGCTAATGTTTCTAATGTGGATTATGCTAAAAGTGCTACGCTTGCAGATCTGACAAAGAGATGGACTCTTCCAGTACTTCAGTCTTTGGGCTCAAAAGAGCCTGCAAGGTTCAATGAACTAAAGAGGAGAATAGATGGCATAAGCGCAACTTCTCTCTCTGAAAGACTTGCAGGGCTAGAGAGAAGGGGTATTGTTGAAAGGATGGTGTACCCTGAAACTCCTCCCAGAGTAGAATACATAATGACTAAGAAGGGTTGGGAATTCTATAATCTGCTTAATGGTTTTGCTGAGTGGGATACAAAATGGCAGGAAGAAAATGTATCTCATGAGGCGACAAAGGGATACAACTTTGCTGAAGTAAATTAATCAATTTTCTTCATGATTTTTGGATTTAATGGGAATCGGGAGGATATTTCCACCTGAAAAACTTGGATAAAAAACAGGGCAATCCTCGTCATTCTAATGTTTTCTATTTCTAAAGTATTAACGCTTCCGCTGTAATTCATGGGTGTTTCTCGCTTGGTTAGCATTATTGCGGGCAATAAGAAATACATCGATCATCAATTGCAAGAAGAGATTGATAAATAGAAATACGCGCAAGAGATTCTGGCGAGTGTAAAGAGATCAAACCCAGACGCCTCGGCTGAACTGGTCTCGAATTAACTTGACTTGGTTGTAAAAGAGGTCAATATTTTGATGAACCACGTCAAGGCTCAGGAAACGGAACCTTGTATTACTAAGGCTCTCCTATGGTCTAAGGGCCGAAACAAATCTTTTCGGACATTGTGGGTCTTCACATGCAAGCAATTATCCATCTCCTACCTTCTAAGAGTCTTGTAACTTTGCGTTGGTCAGCTTCAATCTAGACTTAACTCCTCGGCGTTGGAAAAACCTAAAAGTAGCAAGATTAACTGATATTGTCGTTAAGAATGGTTGGCACGAAGAAGCAGCGGAAACGTAAGCTGGATAAGGCTCAAAGTAGGGCTTATCACGGGGACAAGAACCAGAGTAAGTAATCCTAAGTTTAGGACGGTCTTTCAAAGACACGTCTTAGCACGAGGTGAAAAATTGCGGATTCCTGCAAGTCAAGTAAAACTCACTGATTAGGCTTCTCTGCTCCTGAAAAATCGTCGCTTTATGTAATCCTTGCTAGACCTTTTCTAAATTCCTCCGCTCAAGATAGTACTTATTGTCTTCCTGGTTTGATTACTTACAAAGCGTGTGACCATTCATTGCTCACTGGGAATCCCACTACATCAGTATAGCGAGAGCTTGAGACAGGAGATAGACAAAAGCAGAACAGATTTGGTTGAAGAAGGTATCAAAGCCCAGTCTAAAGAGCTTTCTCTGAATTTATCCTGAAAGGTAAAATAATACTGTAAAAGGGATATACTAGCCTAACCAGCCATAGGAAACGAATGTCGGAATTTAGTATCTCGATTTGCCCACGATGCGGAAGAAAGTTCCATGGTCAATATCCAAAATCTGCGGAGGACGAGATGCAGGAGCATGTGAAGACCTGTTCGGATATTGATGAAGCATTTAGAGGGGAGATAGATTAGTCCAATTTCATTTGTCTGCTCCTATCGCCACGTCATATTATTGTTGCCATGACAAGAGAACCCAAAGTGGTAGGGTCGGAGGGATATTACCCTATGGAAAAGCGTGTAAATGGATAGAGGTTAACTGCCTTGGAGGAAAAATAAGGCAAGCTTTCTATTATCCTCCAAGGTAAGCTTAGAATCACGGTTGCCTTGCCATTCTATCTATCTCTTCCTTCACATACGGATTAGTATGGTTGGCCCTCACCTTCATGACTGTTCCTCCACGACCTCTCTGCCCCGTAACCCATCGAGTCTCCACTAATCCCCGTTTCAGGAGCTCGGCGATTGCTTGACCGGGTCCCCCGTTCCGACCATACATTTTGCGGGCTGGTAGCTTTGTCCCGTCGGCAATCTCCATTGCCGTTCTCCAACCCGCCGAATCAACAATAATCCTATGAACTGTGTAATCCATCAGGAAAGCCTTCGCTAAGTATTTGAAGACCTTTTCTGCTTCATCCGACCTAAATTGCAGCGGTTCTTGCGTATGAGGTTCAGCTGGTACAGACGCATTCTTCATAAGAAGTGGATGAATTTCTTGTAGGGGTTGCAGAGGAGAGGTAACAGCTTCTCCATTGCGCGAAACATCTAATCTTTGCAGTGATGGACACTCCTCGCTTAACATTGTTATCTGTCCATCAGTCAGCGTTCCTGGCACCGCCGAGAAGATCATTATACCATCTCTCCGAAGATTTGCGTCGCTCAATCGTGCAATGAGCCTCATGACAGGCCTGAATCCGTTTGTTGATGCTAGAAACCCGATGCCCTGTAATATTACAACAGGTCGCTCAGCTCTTTCCAAGAAAACTTGGATTGTTACTAGGAGACCATTCAGATCAGACGGAGCAATTACATTATCACTTTTCTCTTCGGTCAACCATAGAATCGGTGTTGCTTTCAACCCATACGTTTCCCGAATACTTTCAGGAAAAGATCTGGTAATGCATAGGCCATTTCTACCATTTAGAGCCAAGTTTGAAAAAATTTCAAAGGATTGTTTTGGCTCAGGTTCAAAGGCCAGATATGATGCTCCCTGAGCTAGGTCGAACCTTAGCGGGACTTTGGATTGTGTTTCGGGCTGAGGTGTAATGGCGAAGAATCCATGCTTTCTGAGACCCATCAACATGACTGCTATTGAAGCAGCCGACAAATAGGAGAGGAGACTAATCCCTCCCAAGTACTGTGCCACATAAAAAGAGTAGGCCGCAGCGGCAACGAGGAGTACGCCCCCGAGCAAGTAGCGAATTTGGCCTCTTGTTACACTAGATCGTTGTAAACGGTAATGCCCCAACAGCAGAGCGACAATTAAGATGGTGATAATTGTGGTAGTGATGTCTACTGCATAGGGAGCAAGATATGGCGTCAGAGACCCAGGGCCCGACCCGAAACCTATCGGGGTGATCCTTGGTCGTGAGAAGATTAACGTCCTATCTACAAGAAGCATCCCAATGAAGGCAAAAGCCCAGGCGAATAGAGGAAGAAGGGTATACCGTATTCGACCGGGCTTGGAGTGTACAAAAAATATTGTGAAACTATAGAGAATTGCCAGTCTTTGCGGAGGACTACCAACCAAAAGATTCCACCAAGCCCTTGCATAGAATGTCTCCGTGCTATCTGCTGTCTGAGAATAGAAAACCAAACTGCTCCATATGACCGTATCCACTACGAACAAGATGTAAATGTAGTTGTAAGTTCTCTTCAGGGGAATTCTTATTGCATAGAAAAGGGTTAGAAGGGATACCGCTAGTGTAGCCAGCCAGCCAAGTGCGATCAGGTTAAGGGAGAAAATGACTTCACCCATCAACATCAGCTTGGCCTATGTTTGGGCTAAGCGAGCTAAACGCCTCCATATTATCAGATTCAATTTCTCTTCTTTGCCCTTACTCTTCTTCTTAAATATTGAGAATCTTTAGGAAAAATTCGTTTGGTGGCGTGGCTATTCCATCGTTCTCGATACTTGAGACGGGGAAGGTCGAAAACCAAGCTCCGATGAAAAATTATCCGGGCACATTGGCCCGAACAATTGCAAGACATCCCCCAGCTCCCCTATCATCACCGCACTAGCTTTTGTTATCACGGCACTTGGAAGCCATTTTCCTCCACGAAACACTCATTTTAGTCTTAACTCGTCAAGCCATGCTGACACGGTATCGAGGAATCTTTGCCCATTTTTGCCTACATCAAATGTGTGCGCTGCTGCTGATGGCGAGTCTGGATTTGGTAAGACTACTAACTTAGCACTAGGTACCTGCGAACCGGGTGCGGTTGCATTTCCCAGAAGCCATTGAGCCTCAAAACTACGATGCTGTGCGTCTGCTTGATCTCTTACCATGAGTATCGGAACAGGGACCTGTTTTATGAGTGCCGTTGTTACGATGCCTTCAGGTGAGTAGTAAGAGATGAAATTCATTGCGCTGACGGGAATCAAGAGGCTCCTTACCCATGGTGTGAATGGCATCTGCTCGGATAGGATTGCATAAGACTTGCCTTGGGTAATCATGTCCTTCGCAGAAGTATAGAGGCGATCATAAAGTCCAGCGTCTGCAGGTTTCAAGTAGCTTGAGATTCCGTCTCTCGTCCTCCAAGGGTTATTGGTAACAGCAGCAGATAAGATCAAAGCCTTGACAGCTGGATCCCGAGCGACTGTTTCGTAATGCACTACATGTTGACCGCCCAAGCTAATTCCGAGAAGGATTATGTTGCTATATCCCAGGCTCTTCAGAATACTTACCCCCGCACCCAAGTCCTTCGGGATATCGTACACGTTATCCTTTCCGACATTTTGATCGGAACCTCTATTATCAGTAACCAAAGCGGCGTAACCCTTGGAAGCTAGGCCACTTGCGACAAAGCTTACCACCGGCCTTTGACCTGGACCCGTGTAGTTTCCACCAGTACCGGGAACCACCAAGATAGCGACATTTGGCTTCTTGTCCTGTGGCTCCCATAGTGCACCGTTTAGATTGAGTCCATCCACCGTGGTCAGTTTTAGGAAGCGAACTGTCACGCCAGCAGGAACGGCCACTTTGACAATATTGGGTTTAGGAATAAATGCAAAGGTTGCTACCGCACTTCTAGAGAGTGCTACAATCTTCTCATTGGCATCAGATATTCTATTGTTAAGATCGTTTATCTGAGATCTTAGCAGAGCGTTATCTTCATCCGAGGTCTTTATTCGTGAGTTCAGAGTGTCAGTAAGAGATTTCAACCTACTGCTGTCTGCTTCGGAATTCTTGATCAATAAATTCAATTGATCGATTGAAGACTTCAGTCCTACACTTTGGTCCTTAGCAGCCCCCAGTTGGGACGTCAGTTTATTGTTGTCAGCTTGTGATAATTCAAGGGTTGACTTCAGCTTATTGTTATCCTCTGCAACGGCCTTAATCTGAGAGCTTAGTTGATCATTGACTGACTTGAGTTTCTTACCATCATCTTGGATAGTCAAGATCCCAGAGTTCAGCTTGGCAGTTTCATCTTGCGATGTCTGAACCTTAGTGCTCAACTTACCGTTCTCGGACTTTAGCTCGGCAGCTATGGTATCTCTTTGCGTACTATAGACATACCCAGCTCCTCCTACAATACTCCCCATTAGTATGGCCGTCATGATCACTGCAGCCAGAGTTGTTATGGCAGATTTTCCAACAGGTTTGGTAACCGATTTTGATTCCATGCATGTTATAGGTGTGTAAAAATAGGTATCCATTTTTGCCATCAAGAAGAGCCCATATTCATCTGATTTTGTCGCTAATCATTTGGAAACAGGTAATGTAGATGATCTCTCTAAGATTCTGCCCCGCACGAGAATTATGACTATGTTTTACCTCAACAATGCAACTCCATTAATAACTTGAGCCCGGAAATTTTGGTTACTTACCAAAACACCTCTATTTTAGTTTCTAAGAGGAAATCTCATTCTGCGGTACCTGGATGGAGCGACCAACTGCAGTCTCAAACCAAATGTAACTAAAATAAATCCCATTGGGTATGTTGGTCTGCCCTGCCTGTCTTTTCCAATTGTTTCATTTCCTATCCTGGCTGGCTAGCAAGGGAGGACGAGTGGGATATTACCCCGTGGAAAAGCGTGTGAATGGATAGAAACTAATGCGCGCGCTTCAAGTGGAAACTAAGGCAAGAACCTTACATCTACGACATCTTCAATTTTTAGGCTGAAGTTCCCAGGAATTGTACCTGACTCCTTCTCAAACTGCCAATTGTTCTTTACGGCTGTAAGAAGATCATTGCCGCTGCCTCTGCCGCTCGGCTGCCAGTCTATAAGGCGGATAACCTTGTCCGCAAGATCCTTCGGGGCATTAGAAATTCTAATATAAAGCTCACCCGCATAGGATGGGTTTTCTTTCAGGTACCTTACTGTCTCCAAAGTTGCCTTCACAAACCTCCTTACAAGATCAGGATTCTGTTCGATCAGGTCATCGCTTGCCCACAATCCCTGTGTCAGCATGGGCTTTGTAATGAAGTCAGATATGTTAACCAGTATTCGCAGCTCTCCCGAATCAATGAGCCTAAGAACTGTACGATCACCGCTCCAGAAAGCGTCAATTTTTCCTAGTTTCAGGGCGACAACCATGTTGGTAGTATTCACAAGAGGTAAAGGTTCTGCCTTTATCCCAAATTTGTTGTTCATAAATAAGACCTGTCTAGAAGAGGTATGAGTCAGCGAGATCACGCCTATTCTCTTTCCATCAAGATCTTTCACATTGTTTATGGAACCGTCACCTTTGACATAGAAGCTTATTCCCCAAGCCTCGCCAAGATGACCAGCAACCACTTTGATCGGCACACCTGCGTCCCTGGCGATGATTATGTCATTTGGTGTTGAAATGCCGACCTTGACTCCAGAATTTACCTGTCGCTTGAGGTCATCAGTAGTCAATCGGCCTGGTGGCGGGGGAAAAGTCTGGATCTAATCCATTCTTGGCGTAGATACCCGTATCTTTCCCCAACTCCCTTATGAGGACTGTGCTGTCCGCCAATGAAAGAAGGCTCACCTTAATCTTCTCCAGAGCAGAAGGCGGATTTGATGATAAGGCTGGCATCTCGTTGGAACCTCCCTGCCGCGTCATGAAGAGTGCTGAGACCATGACCGTAGCGAGCAGGATGCCTAGAGCAAAGGTTGCCAGTGGTTTCTTTTCCACACCTGCGGAAAGCCTGGATGTGGATATAATTATTATCAATTTGGTAAGATGAGCCACAATAGGGCTTCTTGACGGTTATCGGAACTCTTATTATTCGCCGAGTTATTTTCTTATCTAGTACGTCGCTGAATCTGGGCAGAAAATTTGTAGGTCAAATCTAATGGGGTTGGGGACTTACTGGGAAAAACTTCTCTTTGGTTGAGAGGAATTTCAGTGGACAGGAACTTGACCCTATGCAAGAGCGTCCATATCAGGTCCCCTCGCGTTTACTAAAAATGAAGGTTGGCCCTATCTTCCGAGGGCCATCGGTAGGTTGTTGTTTGGAAACTCTCTATTACTTCATTTAAGCGGCAGGAATCTAATGTCAACAAGATCTTCGATTTTGAGGATGGTGCTTGCGGGAATTGAGCCACTATCTTTTCCCCACTGCAATGCATTTGTTATAGCAACAATGAGGTCTGACCCGCTCCCTAGCCCGCTTGGTGACCAACAGCAGGTGAGGTCGGCAACAGCCTTATCGGCGGTCTGCTTGGTTAGGCCCAATTTCTTCATCTCTTGCTGAACAGCATAGTCGGGGTTATCCTTCAGGTACTTTGCTGTTTCTAAAGTTGCCGTGACGAACCTTTTTACAAGATCGGGATTCTGTTGTATAAGATCATCGGATGCATATACGGCGACCCCCGCAAAAGGCTTAGGCTGGATATCTGACGCAACAGCAAGTATTCTGAACTCACCTGAGTCGACATAGGTCTGTGCAACGCTAGCTACCACTATTGCATCGACGTTACCTGCTCTTAACGCTGCCACAGCGTTCGTGGAATTCACTAGAGGAACGCTCTCGATCTTTATATCATTCTTCACAGCGACATAACCAACCAGTTGACCAGCCGCATTAGCTATGGCGGTGACTCCCACCCTCTTACCATCTAGATCCTTTAGAGTCATTATGGAACTATCAGCCCTCACGAATATCTTTAATGTCCTCCCCTCACCCAAATAGCCCGCGACAATCTTTATTGGCACACCCTGCAACCTAGCTAATATTACGGTGTTCGGAGTCGCAAAGCCTATCTTGGTACCTGCAGCTACTCCTGCCCTGACGTCTGGAAGTCCTGCGGTTCGTCCAATCGGGGTGACGAACTCGGGATCAAGTCCATTTCTCGCCCAAATACCCTGCTCTTTGCCCGCATCTATTATGAGGAAGGCAACGTCAAGAGTTGCAGAGAAACCATCTGCCTTGAACTTCTCCGCAGCCAACGCAGGGTACTTTCCAATTAATGCCTGTCTTTCAGCATCTGATTGTAGGTTGAGATAGTTCAATTTCTTGCCCTCAACACTCAAATCAGGATTTGCAAGCCTGATACCTGGTACAATAGGGATGGCTCCTGCATCCGCTCGTACCTGTGCCGCCCCCTTAGAGAACCAGTAATCTAGGAAGAGCCTAGCAGCGTTAGGATGAGGGGCATTTGCCGCAATCTCTACCGGTGCGAATGTGTAAAAGTAGGTATTGTCGGCATTCCTTACCCAATCGACTGGCTGCCCAGCCAACTTTTGGGGCTCCACGAAGCCTGGGACGCTAATTGCTATTGAAATATCCCCTTTAGCCAAGGCCGTAACGACATCTGGACCTCTCTCATAGTATTGCAGGTTTTGCTTCTCCAGCTTTCTCATGAAATCTTCTCCAAATTGTTTTTCCATGGCCTTGTTAAAGTCATTTTGCGCGGTCGATGCCCTGGCGGTTAATAGGCCTATCTTGCCATTCCACTTAGGATCTACTAGATCACTGTAGCCCTTTGGTACCTGATCTTTAGAAACGATTTTTGTGTTATAGGCTAAGGTAAACATTACGATTGTATTAATCGTCCACTTTCCATCCTTGTCCTTTTGTTCTGGCGGAATGTATTCAGTGTTCTTAGGCTGGTATTTGGCCAAATATTCACCTTTTCCAAGAATGCGCGATACATCGCCTATAGCAACATTGAGGAAATCTGCAGACTTCACGCCCTTGTCAAACTCACTCATGAACCTGTCAGCCAGAGCTGCACTTCCACCTGTGACAAACTCGACAGTAACCTCGGGGTACTTACTCTCAAAATCTCTTCGTACGACATTATTTAGAATAGCATCAGATATTGAATAGAATACAAGTTTACCTTCTTTCTTAGCAGCTTCAATGAGCTTCCTCTCTTCAACGAGCTTCTTCAGCTCATCTGGGTTATTGATTGGTATGCCAGCTGCATCAGCTAAGGCCTTAAGATTGGCTGATACATCAGTGAGCTGAGAATTCAGTTTATCATTGGCACCCTTGAGTTTGCTATTATCATCCTGTAGAGCTCCAAGCTGAGAGTTGAGTTTGTCACCCGCAAGCTTGAGTTTACCGTTGTCATCCTGCAAAGCTCCAAGCTGAGGGTTCAGCTTGTCATTTGCTGCTTTGAGCTTGGCATTATCATCTTGCACAGCTCCAAACTGAGAACTTAATTTATCATTGGAAGCTTTGAGCTTACCATTATCATCATTAAGGTCAGAAATCCTCTTGCTAAGATCATTGATCTGAGTCTTTGCTTTACCGTTATCATCTTGTATGAATCCAAGCAGCGATTTCAGCTTGCTACTGTCATCCTGAACAGCAGCGATCTGGGAATTCACCTTGCTGTCTGAGGCTCTAAGCTCGCTCGCAAATGATGATGAGCTGTTGGAAACAAAGAAGTAGCTCGCACCACTCACTACACTTCCAACCATTATTGCGGTCAGGATTACTCCAGCTATAGTACTCATGGCAGATTTTCTTACAGATTTGGAACTTGATTTTGATTCCATGGTCATGCGGTAATATAAAAAAAATACGTGAAGATTTTCTACCGCAGAACAGGTAAGTTTCGAACCGCTTTTGGTCATATTGTGTCCAGTACCTGGTGATATCGACGTTTCTCGTTAATACCTTGCTAGTAGGCTACTGTTACCAAGAATTAGTCTAAAGGACGTCTATGTCACATGATCTGAGACCCGTAAATATTCGCAGGGATGGAGACAATCTGGATCGTCGTATTAAGATATATTTAGTCCTGGTTTGGCTTCGATTTAAGATGAATATTCTTGAACATTGTCTGGCAACTCCTTACCTTGTATCCTGCTTCACTCAACTGTAAGGAAGGCATACTTTGTTAGTGGTTGATAAGGAATGCCAGCAATTAATTCAGGAAATGTGCACGAGAAACTCCGAAAGATTATTGTAATCCAACCAAGACATGGGGTAACGACTTATGGAGCCTCAATCCCCGAAGTTCCGATTAGAGCAGTTCACGATTCTCATAGTGGATGACAGCCGTGTAATACGGCTTATTATGAAAGATATGTTGCATAGTATTGGTTTGGAGAAGGTTCTCGAAGCTGAGGATGGAGAAACAGCCTTGAAGATCTTTGAAAAAAGTGATCCAGACGTGATATTCCTGGATCTGTACCTCCCAGGCATTGGAGGCCAAGAGCTGGCTCAGCGGGTTCTGGCAATCGACCCATATACAAAAATTGTGATTATCTCTTCAGAACCTAGGGAAAGCCAGATAGTCAGGAGCTTGATCAGCTTGGGAATATTCGATTTCATCGGAAAACCACTAACACGGGAAGCCGTGCTCGGTGTTCTTGCAAGAATAAGGAACGAAGCCCAACCCGAACAGGATGAAAGTGAAAAGTTTACCTCTACAGCTCTTCAAGGGATACCACGTGCTCTGATGTTCGACCAAGAAGATGCATCCAAGTCTTTCCGGTTCCTCGCCGTAGGATTTCTCCAAGACTACACTATTCAGAAGATCTTTATCGACACCGCCGGCTGGAGGACCGTTTCAGAAATTGCAAAGGGTGCAACGCTTCCAATCTCCAAGCTATATGGAAAAAGCGGAGAGCCAGGTATAGCCCTTGCCGAGCTATTAAGGCGCGGGCTAGCAGAAGCAAGGTGGCTCTCGGGGCAGCGGGGGCGAGGAGGAACGACAATGAAGGTAAGGGTAAATTATGGAAATCCGTACGTGAAGGGAGAGCTGGACCGATTGGCTCTGCAACCCTAATTAAGTTGGCCGGGAATACTTGATGCAGACACGCTTGTCTTGCAATCGTCTCTTACTATATCGACCCCAATTACTCTTTTTTGCTATCCCAAAGTTGATAGTCTAAGGTAAGAACCTGACATCTACAGTATCTTCGATTTTCAAATCAACATCCTTTGATACGATTCCAGTGTCTATGGTGTATTGCCACAATTTTGCAGTTGCAAGAGCCAGGTCCCTGCTACCTCCACCACGGCCGTTTGGAATCCAATCAATTTGCGCAGCAACGATGTC
>CAZXXP010000016.1:15489-19231 GCA_964644785.1 uncultured Nitrosopumilales archaeon
AATCTCTAGGCGCATTTGTCCTCCTGATATAGAGATCTGCGGCGTAGCTAGGATTCTCTTTCAGATAATTAACCGTCTCCAATGTAGCCTTAACAAAAGCCTTCACAAACTCAGGATTTTGCTCAATAAGATCCTCGGTAGCCCAAATGCCTTGAGATACGGTAATACCATTCGGTGCGGTGACTTCGGTGTTATTTATCAATATTCTAAGTTCTCCCGAACTTACGAGTCTCATAGCAGCAGTCTCTCCAGTTATGAAGGCGTCAATACGTCCCACCTTTAAGGCAACAACTTGATTCGTAAGATTTCCTACTGTTAGTATCTCAGTCTTTATTCCGAGCTTCTTTGAGATGTACAGCGCTTGACGATTTGTAAAACTGGTGGTGCTTACTACACCCAGTTTCTTTCCATCCAAGTCTTTGATTGTCTTTATGGGACCGTCAGCCTTCACGAAAGTCTTGCAGGACAGACATCTACCGAAATACCCTGCAACAGTCTTTACAGGTACACCATTGGTCCTGGCGAGGAGCACTTCTGAGGTTATAGATATGCCAATCTTGATTCCAGATTCAACTTGCTGCTTAATGTCCCCTGCCTCAACGGGCCGAGACGTTGGGACTATCACGAACTCGGGATCTAGCCCGTACTTCGCCCAAATGCCCTTTTCTTTCCCCGCTTCCGCAACCAAGTGACATGCATCACAGGTGTACGTGAAGGTTCCTGCCTTGAACTTCTCTAGTTGTTGTGCTGGTTTTTGCGAGGTCACTGGTTGGATAGGAGATAGTGGCTGAATAAGCGATGAGGATGTTAATAGTATAGCAGTCAATAGACTTCCCATTACAACACCAAAAGCTAATGTCTTCTTCTCCACGAACTCGCAAATGTCGGGATCAGGATATAACCACTATCTATTTGGTTCGACAAATTCTGCTTATGACAATTTTTCAGGGTAAGAACCTCACATCAACAGCTTCTTCAAATCTTCGAGTCGATTCTAGCCGCTCGGCTGGCTGCATAAGCTGGATATTTTCGTAAATGTCATGGAAGAAGGAATCCTTATATCAGGTAAACGTCCTCGTTTACGTTGCATGGCAACGATTCCGGTGCAGGTTAGGCTCCCCAAGGAGTTAGCAAAGACGCTAGACAATTGGGTTAAAGAAGGAAAGTACGCAAGCAGAAGCGATGCTATCAAGACAATAGTCGCCCATTATCAGGAGATAGAGCGTACAAGATTGTTTTACAAAACGCTACTGCGAAGAAGTAAAGAAGCGAAAGAGAGGCCAGAACTCCTGCTACCCTTAGAGAAAATTAGTTGAGTTTTAAGGTCCTGTTGCACCCTAAAGCCGCAGGATTCCTAGAAAGAGCTGACCCAATTCTAAAAAACAGGATACGGAACTCCCTGAAGGAGTTGGAGGAGTCTCCAAACAAGGGAGAACAGCTTGAGGGCTCAAAGTTCTGGAGGGTCAGGATCGGCGATCATAGAGCGATTTACGAAATAGATAGGAAGACCAGAACTATCATAGTTCTTTTCATAGGTCATAGGAAGGATGTATATGATGACTTTCCCAGATTGTTCTGACCCCACACGGCTCCAGCCGTGGGATTAGCAACCATTCGTTTAACGTCTTAAAGAGCAGTTCCTGAAAGTTAGTATAGCTTGGCTTACCCCTCCCGTCTTGACGATTATAGCAAAAACCTAACATCAACAACATCTTCAATCTTCACCTAGGCTGAAATTGCTTCAGATTCATCCTCGGACTGCCAAGAGTTAGCGACCGCAGCAAACAAGTCTTACCCGGTTCCATGCCTCGCAGGAGAATCGATCAATTACAACATGGGTTTGTCAGCCAAATCCTTTGGAGCGCTTGTCTTCTTCGTACATACATCAGAGTGAGCCTTTGGGTTATCAGAAGATAACTTTCAATTGAAATTCACAACTGGTCAACGCTTTTATCACCGCAAGGACTAAGCCGCCAAAGTGTTAGGGAAATCATCGACCCTGAAAAGAACCTTATCGATAGCGGTAGTGGTGATAGTTGTTCTCAGTGCAGCGTCCGCGGCCTTTTTTCTATTTCTTCAACCAAAAACTTCTACACCAGCACCATCTTTGACCCTCGAGAAGTTCAAAGCCGGCGGTTACTTTGGTGACTCCGAAGCTGCGTTCCTTTTGATGGATACTGGAAAAGACAAGGGATTTTGGGCGAGGAACGGCCTCGCCCCAGAATTCGTCACGATTCCTGGACGAGCTATTCTTGCTGCCGACTTGAAGGAGCAGGTCGCTTCGGGAATCAAGATCGGCTTTTCGATACCCAGCGAGATAATTCTTGCACGGTCCGCTGGCGTCCCTGTTAAGATAGTTGCTGGTTATGTAGGAGAGGCACCCGCAAAGGTATTCGTAAAGACAGATGGGCGTATCAAATCAGTCAAAGATCTTGATGGGAAGAAGATTGGCGTCGTTTCGCCAGACCATTTTACGTACCGCATGGCTCTGTATTTGGCAAACAAGTTCTCGATAAAAATGGAGCCTGTTCCAGTTGGTGACCTTCCGAGTAACATCGCGGCTCTAAAAACGGGACGAATCGATGCTTTCATCTACGGAACTCCAAATGGCGTTGCCTTGTTATTGGTCGACTCGGGTGAATTCAGAGTAGCCCTCGAAATGCGCGACGTGTTACCAAAACCATTTGTTTCAATTGTTGCATATGCAACTGACGACATGATAGAGCAAAATCCCGAACTTGTCAGGAAGTTTGTCAACGCGACGCTGGAGATAGTAAAGTACCTCAAGGAAAACCCCGACCATGCATCCGAACTCTACAGTAAGAGAACTGGTGCGCCCAGAGACCTGTCGGATAAGGCCATTTCCCAATTAGACTGGGCACCCGATGGACGTGGGAGTGGTGTCGACCTGGCCGTCGCTGTTGCCAACGTATGGCAATATAACGCGGAAAGCGGTGCTATCCCGGCTAGCGTGAAGGGGAAGATCGAGGAAGTTGTCAGTACTAGATTTCTGTCATGATTCCTGGTGTTCTCCGCATTACTAAAGATATTCGAATACGGATGTAGAGTTAGGTACGACAAACTGTAGACGAGGATAGCTGTACATCTGCGAGCTAGGCGATCTCCCGCTCAAACTTCGCTGTTTTAGCGGCTCTACTTTTGATTAGCGTGACGGCCAACCTGTACTTTTTCCTGTCCAAAGATATTCCCCAAAAGGGAAGCTCTAATCCAGATCCTGCTCCGACGATATTGTAGAAATTCAGGGCGTCAGTAGGCAACACTCGGGGAAATACTTCTTTTGGTAACTGATGCGGGATCCTAGCGGGGGATTTGGGCCCCAACGGTCTTGATCCGGAATTTACTACAGATCCCGGTCGTCAACTTACTCTAGGTGAGCTCAAGGGGCCTTGCTGAGAGGACAGTTGCTGAGCAGGATTGGACACCAAATGGATGCGGCAGTAGCATCGATCTGGAAGGAAACCTCAGGAATCTATGGGAGTTCACGAATGACGTTGGAGCAATTCCAGCGGATGCGGAGGCGAATATCAAAAAAGAAGGTGCTGTTGATGATAGATCTCTACCATAGATGGCAACTCTCCATTCTTGAATTAGCCAATTTAACAAAATCACCCGCGACCAGCCGAAATAAGAATTCAAATTTCTCGCCGAATTGCTTCTGGAGGCTCAAGTGAAGGAGGTTGTTCGAGTAACAGCAGTTGTGAGGCTAGACATGGGGTTGATA
>CAZXXP010000017.1:0-304 GCA_964644785.1 uncultured Nitrosopumilales archaeon
TATATGCCCGCCTCTCTGGGCGTGCTCGTTTGGATATTCTGGAGGTGCAAGAATCTCTCCGCTGAATTCCTTCGGGCCCCTAACATCAACTAGGCCATGTCCCTTCTTCCCTATTAGATTCATGACATCCTGCATATACGCCCTCAATGAGTCGTTGGGCTTAGAAGCCTTGAAATTCCCTTTGGCATAAATTGGAACCTCCTTTGCAATGGGTCGCTCTTCGTCTAGCCACTTCTTCCTCCCTCCGTTCATCAACCTAACATCCTTGAAGCCGTAGTACTTGAAAGCCCAGAAAGCAAACGCT
>CAZXXP010000017.1:314-18944 GCA_964644785.1 uncultured Nitrosopumilales archaeon
AGTTATTGTAGTCTCCATATAGAACCAGTGTTGTGTCGTCGCTTACGCCGACTCTCTGGAACAGCTCTGTAGTTGCTTCTTGGCTCAATATATCCCTCCTCAGGGGGTCGTTGATGTCCTTCTTCCAGTCTATCAGCCCAGCTATAGGCACATGGCCCAAGTTGTAGTTCGCTACCGGATCATAGTCAACTTCTGCTATCCTAACATTGGCGTCTTTATGGTGTTCTAGCACCCAGTTGGTATCAACCAGAACTTCTGGGTGTGCATAATTAATACTCATAGATTATGACATCATTTATGGACATTAATAATTTTAGCTATCACTATTATTCTATTGCGAATATTCTCCCGTGATAAGTTAGCATAGAAATCCCCATCTCAGAGCAAGGCGCAAATGATATAACGCTATGCTGAAAATGAGCCACGATGACGCAAAAAATACTGGCCGTGCTGATGGTTTTTGCGCTGGCTACTCCATTCCTTTATGCGAACGCCCAAGTCCCGCAGGGCCTAGAGATTTCGCTAGAAAATAATCCCATGGTTCTAGAGCTTGGGACAATATCTATGAATGAAACTTTTGTTGTATACAATCCTACAACGTCTGCAATCTCTCTTCCCGCTCTGACATTGAACCTGCCAACAGAATACGACCAAAAAATACTTGATGTTATCGTTTCCGGGCCTACAGGTTTCTCGAATACTGTGGCAAGGGAAGGGAACTTCGTTAAGCTTAGAATTACCCCTCAATCGGGCTATCAGGTTCCTGCCAACGCCAATGTCTCCATAACGGCCACGATAGCAACGTCTATGCTTGCCGATATGTTCGAATTCGGCAAATACAGGGCATTACTCCCAATCTTCCCTACGTCAGACGTGATTCTGAAAAAAGTGACAACGCATTTGGTAATAGCGAGAGGCACCACTTTCAGCAACTTTACTGGCGGTCTTTCAAAAGGAGATTTCCATGACTTTGAGGCTACCGTTGGAAATAAGAGCAATGTTGCTAGGGATAATGCAAAGTTCGATTACATTTACTTCGAGCCCAGGCCGGATATCTTTCTATTCACTGTTGCCGATTTTTCAAGCGTAAGCCGCACAATAAGAGTAAGCACTGAAGGCAAGGTCTTTGTCAAAGACAGCTTTAAGGTTTTGAACAAGGGCGTAAGCGCAATAACCTCGCTCCGAATATTTCCTGCTTATAGCGTGAAGAACGTGACAATAATCGAGATTCGGGGTCCTCCATTGAGGACGCCGCTCGTGCTGAACCTTGTCAACGATCGAATTGACATGCAGAGTGCGTACGGGCAGCCGATACAGTACCTTGAGGAAAAGGTGATTCAGTACGAATATATCGTCAAGGCAATGTCAAGCGATGGATCTTCGCTTACTGTAAGCATACCATTGAAGTCTCCAGTAAATTCTGTCATTAGAAATGTTGCGATAAACGTTGAATCTCCGCAGAACTACAGGCTGCTTGAGGGTCAGAACCCTGCTATACTGCCGGTGGTGACGCCGATAGGTTCAGGTTCCGTTGAGTATAAATTGAGGCCCAGTGCTTCTTGGGCTTCCACCAACGTATTCCCCATCGCTACCGGGCTCTTTGTGATAACTCTGGTCTCGCTGGTTGGGTATTCGATTAGGAGCAAGGGAGAAGTTTTGGAAGCTAAAAAGAGCCGGCTTGACTTGGTCAAAGCGTATGAAGAGAAGGTTTCGATCGTAGGAACTGTAGTCGGAGAGCTAAAAGATATCGACATAGATAAACTGCAGAGAAACAAGTTCGATAACATGAAGAAGGACATCGCGCTGGTAAGGTCGAAGACAGGGCAGAGGGTTGCGGATGCCAAGAAGATAATTATGGAGAAGGCGCCAGAAATGCAGAAGGTTTTGAACGATATCAACAATATGGATACAACCCTCGAAAGGGTCGTCCAACAGTACCTGCAGGCTTACGAACAGCATTTGTCAAAAAAGACCACTAGAGAGGTCTTCAGGTCAACAGCTTCAAAACTTGAAAAGGAAATCAACGCTAGGATATCTGAGCTGCTGGCCATGCTGACGAGGGCTTACTCGAAAGAAGGTTTGGATGCTGAATGAAGTATCTCTAACAAGATCGAGTTAAATATGGGAAACTTGAAGCGAATTACCTGATCGTAAATGGCTGACTGGACAAAGCAAAACCTTGACGATTATTTTGACGCTCTGAGGAAAAAAGATGTAGCAACGATCATGGGGATGTTTGGGCCTAACGCTATACTGGTAGATGAGAACAATATTACGTTAGAGAAAGATCAGATTCAACAGTACTATGACAAATTCCTAACAGATCCTCTTAGTTGTAATATGGTATCTTTCAACGCTAGGGGCAATGAAGTCTATGTTGCTTATACGTATCCAAAGCCTGGGAATTCGGACATTGTAAGGGCGTCCGCAAGGTTCTTCTTCCAAGATGGTAAAATTACGAAACTGATAATCGAACTATTCTAGCAGAGGGCAAGTTTAAGAAACTGCCTCAGGCTGTGTTCTTCGTGCATGAGCAGCGGAAAGCCCCGAGGACAAGGATGCTTGTCGGAGAGCTCAGCGTGCTCTATTTTTCTGTATTCTTAACGAGAATCGGTTTTGGCGCCATTGTAATCTTATTTCCATCTTACGTTAATGCGGGGCCTCTCGTTTCGGGCATTGTTCTTGCCTTATACCCTATGCTTGAAGCCGGTTCTGCATTACCAGTTGGGAGGTACCTTGACAGGGGAGGGAGGAGGAAGCCTTTCCTGATCGGATTATTCATGATGGCCGGGCTTACGGCCTCCATAGGCTTAACATCCAATATTACCGCGATAGCGATTGCTCATACTGTAATGGGCTTGGCCGCCGCCACAACGACTATAGGCTCCCTTACCATGATCACTGATTTGACAAGGACATCGAACAGAGGCGGGGGCATGGGATTCTTTGATTTTGCAAATATTGCTGGCTACGCTGTCGGTGCGTTGCTAGCTGGCAGGTTTGAAGTGCAGTTTCAAAGTAACCCCGGTTATTCTTTCATGGTAATTGGTGCGCTGATACTTGTGGCGGCAGTTGTATCACTGGTGTTTCTAAAGGAACCTGAGCATCCGAAGAGCTCTGAACGAAACCCGCTGAACCCTCTACACAACCTCGACTCTGAAACAAAGGCTCTCCTTCCGATGTGGCTGGGCATAACAACAATAGTCGGCTTGGCGTTCTTCCTGCCGAAGATATTTCCGAAAGGAGAGCTCTTCGGATCCAGCAACCTTGGTCTTCTGGCTGGTGCAGGACTAGTGATCCTTGGTGTTGGAGCTACGGGCTTCGGAAGATTGTCGGATAAGATTGGAAGGGAGAAGGTGATTGTAATTGGAGTGATAGGTCAGTTAGGATTACTAATAACACTAGCACTCACATATCCGCACTGGTTCAGCAACATCACACTGCTGGGGCTCTTCATCTTTCTTACTTCTGCATTGGTTCCTTCGGTGCTTGCAGCCGTTGGGGACAGGGTGAGAGGAGAGATGCGGGGTTCAGCACTGGGATTGTACAGCATGATGCTCAGTATCGGACTCGCAGTAGGAAATTTAGTCGGAGGGTACATTGGAGAAGTTGCTGGTGTCAGCGAGCTTTTTCTTGCAGGCTTCGGCGTATTCGCAATATCAGTTATGCTGAGCGCTCTAATTTCATACAGGGTAAAATCTAGACGAGCTTCTCCTTGATGGCCCTCTTCAGCTCTTCTTCGCTCTTGTTAGTTGAGTCAATTCCCAGAGCAGCCGCAGCTTTCTGAATCTCTTCCTTCCTTGTAGGAACCTGAGCAGCTGGGCGAGAAGTTTCTGCTAATGTGACCTGCTGAGCAGCAGCTCGCATTTCGCGTTCTATCTCCATCTTGCCCTTTTGAAACTCTCCCATGGCCTTGCCAAGTGAGCGTGCAACATCAGGGAGCTTCTTAGAGCCAAACAGCAGAACCGCTGCTACAAGAGCGATCCAGAGCCATTCAGATCCTCCAATCGAGGACAATTTTGTCAATTTCCAACATGCGATAGTACGATATATCGGTATCGGGTAAGCGAAACGATTTTAGGGCGCGATTTCATAGCTGCCATCGAATGATAAACACGATACCCGGAGTGACATTCATAGTGCTTATCCTTTCGCTTGTAGTCTCCTTGGTCTATGGTATTGGTAGACGTCTCCTGACTAACGTCACTGAGATCAAGCGCATGACTGCAGAGCTCAGCGCTTACAACAAGGAGCTTAGGCAAGCTATGAAATCCGGCGACCAAGACAAAGTTACCAAGCTTAAGAAAAAAGGAGCGCAGATGAAGATTAACCAAAGCAAGATCTCAATGTCGAACATGAAGCCGACACTTTTGTTCATGGCACCCTTCTTTCTGTTATGGAGTTTCGGCTTCCCTGCTATAGTTGGTGAAAACGCTATGAACGTAGTTGCTGCAAGATCTCCAATCACATTGAACTTCATACCTTTCTATCCATTGACATTCGGGCCTGAGAATACGATTAGCGTGTTTGTATGGTATCTGATAACTTCGTTTTCGTTTCAGGGCATAGTGTCAAAACTGCTCAAGCTTACTTAGATGTAGTCCTGTAAAGAATCAATAGCCCTACGGCCTCGGCCACGTTTATCGAAACAAGGTACGGCTCTATGACTTCGTCAAAGTGCACATACATCATACCATAAGAGAACAAACTCAGTGCGTTCTGGACTAAAAGAAACGTTGCAAAGAGAGCCAGACCTATGGTAAATGAGGACATTATCTTCCTCATGTTTCTGACATATAGAGATAGCAGGGCTATCAGTACTACCATGTTTATCCCTGCTAGCAGTGCTGAAACCTGCATCAAGAGGCCCATTGGAACTGATTCGACCTAGACTTAGGAACTTATCTACTTTATCCCAATTTCGTGTTTTATTTTCGAGAAACTTTTTTGCAGCATTTTCCCTGCGGTGTCAAATTGCCGTGAGGGCACTTTTTGGGATGGTTCAGCATTGTGCAGAGGCCATCTGCAAACCTCTCAGTAGGATAATGTTCGATTCCATTAACGGCCCTTGGATCTACGGGTATTTCCAGTTTGTTTCTCATAAGAACCTCAAGAAGCCTTCCGTTTCTCGCCATGGCTTTGCCTATTGTTCGGCCTCTCGGGAGCAGTCTTGCGCCTTCCCTGTTCCTATATTGAATCATTTCTTTCCTTCTCAACCGCTTCAGCATTTCTACGACGCTTGGATCAGTGACACCGAGCTTTTCGGCAATTGCAGAAACCCTTGCATGGTTTTGGGTCCATTCCTGTATAAGCCATATTGCTTCAAGATACATCTGAGCATGCGTGTCCTGAACTGGTTGGAGGTACACGATGTCACAGGCCTTCCCAGAATTTCTGCGGGGCGTGTTTGCCATCGCTGCTAGCTAAACCTAATTTTGCATTATATTAGCTCTCAACAAAAGGGTTTCCCTACAGTTCGACTGTCTGGTAAGAACATAAAGTGCACGGGGCGGCAGATTTTTCATTGCTGGAGAGGCCAAAGAGAGAAACATTAGAGTAGCGTTCACGCTCAAATGCGCCAATTGCAGGGGAGATTGGATATACCTGCAGGGACATTTCTTTGAGGAGAAATAGATCAGTGCTTAAGACGTATTGTAGACTGATCCATGCCGTCCATCTGCTTTATGAGAATGGAGTAAAGGTGTTGGGGAACTTTGATCTCTGCAAGCCAGAATAGAACGTTATCCTCTTTAGAAATGTGGGCTTTCAGCAGATTAAATGTCCTCTGCAGGCTAGTCAGCAGAGACTGGTTTAATGGTGCTCTGTTAAGATGCTTCACAATTCTTGAAAGTTCTGCGTTCATTTTCTTGTGCTCAAGGTGCATGGCGTTAATGACCATTCTATCCATGCCAGGCATTCTTGAAAGGACAGGGAAGAGCACTTGCTCCTCTTTGGCAATATGTTTCTGCAGAAACTCTATCAGATTCTCAATCCGCTGCTTTGTGTCACTGTTTGATCCTCCAGATTTCAAAGAAGTGAGATCGCTTTCCACGCCTTGAACCATTGAAATTATTTTTCTGTGCTCCTCGGTGAGCAGGTTCATCGGAGAACTTGGTGGCATGTACCCTAAATACCAAACATTTGGATTATTGGTTGTCCCTAACTTGTTCGGCTCCAGTCATCTTCATATTCTCCATCTTCACTATGTGAGATGATGAAGGAGGCAACGCTCCTAGTAAAGCCACCTCACACATGGATAAAAACGATAGTGAGCAAGTATCCTGCAATGGTAAAGCTTTTGGACTGCAGGGTTGTGGAAGGAACAGGAGGCGTTCACGAGCTCTTTGAAATTTCGGCCCCCCCCGAGTACATACAATCACTCCTGCATGACATGCGAAAAGACCCGTATGTGTACCAAGTGGATGCCATAGAAACTAAGAAAGGTCTTGTGATGGGCTCCTTAAAGACGCACAAGTGTACTGCCTGCAGATCTTTTGCAACTTCTGAATGTTTCTTGGTCTCTGCCAAGTCCACATCTGATGGGCTTGTCGAGTGGAAGGTTCTCAGCAGCGGAAACGGATTGAAGAAGCTTCTTGACAATTTGGAGAGCGGAGGTGTCGATGCTAAAATTCATAGCATAGTCGAACTAAAGGATGAGAGCGCCCTGACCAAAAGGCAGGAAGAGATTCTGCAGATAGCGCTCGAGAAGGGCTATTTTGATTACCCAAAGAAGATGCATATAGCTGAATTTGCCAAGCTACTCGGGATATCCAAGCCTACGCTGTCAGAAATACTCAGGAGGGGTCAAAAGAAAATCCTAGCTGAGCACTTTAGTGGTAGGCTGTCTATCGTCAACGGAAAGGCGAGGATTTAGGGCTCTCCAACGAGCTGAGGAACTGTAATATCGCATTGGAACTGGTATTGAGGCAGTTTTCTGTTCGTCTCCGATATCAGATTGTCAAGCATGGATCTTTTCTCTCCGATCTTGATTTTAGGGTCTTTGGCAATTTCGACTACTTTTGCTCTGGTGTCGTTGCATAATGTTTCATTTTGTGCGTATTGCGTTGCCCTTTGAGTTGCGAATATGCCTATTACAGTTCCTGCAATGGCGACGGACACAACAACTATGATAAGAAACTTCTTCGTGGCGGGGTTCAAGTCTTGTTTGGTTTTCCGTGGGTAGTAATAAACCTCTTGTTATGTGGGGGTTTGTTTCTAATGAATGGATTTACGAAACTCATTGGCCACCGAGTGCAATAGGAAAACTAAAATTACTCACCAAAAACTATCGAGGGCTAAGGAATGAAATGCGATTATTGCGATAAGCCCGCCGTAATTTCTCTTTGCAGACTGGAAATTAATGCCAGAACCAACGAAGTTGAACATTCGACATACAAAGCTTTCTGCTGGGAAGATGCGGTTAAGAAAGGCGTCATGGTCTATGAAGAGGCCAGAGGAGAGAGGCCTCTAACTCTGACGATGGATGATGTTGCCAAAGGAACCAAGATTGCTCAAACAAAAACATCTCTACAGACTCAACCTCAAGTATCAGAACCCAAGGCCGCACCTCGATCAACTTAGCCTCCTACACCCGAACTTCAAACAGACCGCAACTGTCAGATCTGTAGCGTCGCAACCAAAGCTACTTGCACAGCCAAAGAAGCAATCTAAGACAAATAAAGAGCACTATTAGATCAAAAAGAAACCACATTTGCAGAAACTCAGCTAAGGACAAATATGCGCTTATCGTCCTCATGAAACACGAAAAGAAATCTAGGGTCGGGAAGAGGGTTTTGGAGGATACTCCTTGCCTTGTTAGTTATCGTCCAGATCCTGCCTGCATTTGCCAGTAATAGTGGAGCGAACTGGGAATATATCAACTTCGATTCCAATGGAACCAACTTCAACCCTCAAATTCAGCTAAACAGAGACAATGTGCAATCTCTTGAAATAAAATGGGCATATCCAATTCGAGCAAATTCTGAGTCAGCCATAAACGTAGGAGAGGGATATTATGGAGTAAAATTTCAAGAAGGCTCTACAACCCCTCCGATAATAGTAAACGGTAATGTCTACATAATTACGAACTACTATCGCCTTATAGCGCTCAATGCATCTAATGGGAAGATTGTATGGACGTTTCAGTACAAAGCAGATTTGGCTGGGGCTAGGAAAAGCCTGCCTTTAGCTGGTGTAGCTGGTCACCTGCACGGCTTTTACTACATTGATGGAAACTTGGTATTTTCAGGCATTAAGTGTGATGTTGTTGCAGTAGATGCTCGGTCTGGGAAGCTGTCATGGACTTTGGAGGATATTTGCGCTGACATACCTGGTAATTCCGGACTGTATGGAGGAGTCTTCGGTTATCCACCTGCACTATACAGAACTGGTAACATTCTGATAGTTCAATCATCGTTGATGGACGGAATAGCGGGAAGAGGTTTCGTCGCTGGCTATGATTATACTTCTAAGCAGCTCAAGTGGAGGTTTTACACCGCACCTCCTGCTGGAGGCGATCCAGACTGGGTGGTAAGAGTAAGGGATAAGGTCTGGATTGAAGGCATAAGGGCAACTGAGATTCCTATCGAATTGCTCAAGAACGACTGGGGAGATCTTGGGATGCTGAAGTTTCAAGGAATGGCTCCTTGGGGTGTGTTTTACGATGGAAACATTAGCAGAGCAGGTACAGGAACAGTATGGGGCCAGATGGCAGTAGATGAAGAAACTGGCATGGTTTACTTTGGCGTCAGCCAGCCGACACCTGGCAACAATGCAACATATCGTCCGGGGCCGAATCTATTCTCAGATTCTGTTGTTGCACTTAATGCCAAAAATGGGGAATTGGTCTGGGCTCATCAGACGACCACGCATGATCTATGGGACTGGGACTGCGGCTGGAATGTTGTATTTGGGAAGATAGGTGCGCGGAAGGTCGTCTTCAAAGCCTGCAAGAACGGGATTCTCTACGCTTTTGATGGCTCAAATGGCGAGATGATTTGGTACTTTAATGCGCCATCGTACCGGAGAAGTGATTTTACCCCCTTCCATGCAAATAGCAAGCTGAGATCTGGCCCAAGCGATGATAGCGTGATAGGAAACTGGGATCCCCGAAACCCTGAAACTTTTCAGAGGAGATGGGAGAACTGGCCTTCTAATGGGCCTTTTTGGGAGAATCCGACTGCAAACGGAGGCGTTGAATCGGATATTGCGTATGATGGAAATACAATCTATGTCGCGACGTACAACTTCTGGGGGTATGTGCAAATTTCAAACACGGAGGGGATATTCAATGTAGGGGGCTTCTATCTGCAATCACCAGAATATAGGAAGGGAAATACAACTATTTGGGCCGTTGACGCTTCAACAGGAAAGCCCAAGTGGAATTATTACATTGACGGAGTTGGACATAGGGGAGGTCTCACAGTCAGTGGAGGTGTGTTGTACGCTGCGTCGCCTGACGGGAACCTTTACGCTTTGGAAGGTGCAACGGGGAAGTTACTGTTAAAGCGATTCTTTGGAGAGAGGCTGAACATCCCTCCTACAATAGGTGCCACTAAAAATGGCGAGATGATGCTGTTTCAAGTCGTAGGAGGAACTGCCTTTGCAAATACGTTCCACGGTGCCATAGGAGATCCAGTACCGGGGGCTCTTATGGCATTCGGGCTCCCCGACAAAACTGCACAGCCTATCAAGAATGAACCTCCGAAGGAAGATGTTAGAGAAGTTCCGAAAGTTGCTGGCGCAGTTGATGGAACTAACATGACTATCTATATTGTTCTAGTCATAGCAGCTGCGGCGGTCTTTTCAGCTTTCTGGATTACGAAGCGCAAGAAGTAACTGAATCCAAACTTGTGATGGCATTGTCTTGACGATCCCGATTAACAAGCAATGTCACGTTATGTCTTCTGCAATTGGGCAAGCAGAACTCGAGATCGTTAACGCATGGGCTTAAATAAATCGGGCTGATTTTACAAAGTATTGCGTTCTTACTAAGGAAACATAAGCTACTCGTATCAGTAGCTGCTGTCGCCCTTCTGACCATACTGTTAGTACCCTTCGGGTTTATTGTTAACAATTCCTCGGTTGGCAGTGATAAGAAGGTTCAGGACGCTCCAAAGTTTCAGTCAGACTGCCTATCGAACGGGGGAGAATTACTTTGCCATCCTCATTTGTATCAACCAAAGCAATCTCCGGTGCCCGATTTGAGAGATGACCCCGTGGATAAGCCAGAAAAATTGGTCCAGGGTTCCAAAACTAAGCCTACACTTGAGCTAGTTGGACGATTCGTTTTCGACTTTGATGGTGACGGGTTAGCGGACCCAGGAAAGAGATCCATTACAGATGTCTGGGCATTCGGAAACTATGCCTATGTTGGAACCTCTGATCAGCCCTTCTGTTCAGGAAAGGGCATACGGATAGTAGACATTTCTAACACTTCTCGTCCTGTTTATGTTGGGAACCTGGAATCCCCAGCCAATACGAGAGCATATGATGTTCAGGTAGCTCACTTAGAGACCGAGTATTTCAAAGGTGATCTACTGGTGCACACTAATGAGCCGTGCACGAATGAAATTGGTGGAAGAGGCGGCGTCAGGATTTACGACGTAACTGATCCAAGGAAGGCTATTTTTCTTAGTGAGTACTATACCTTTCCTATCCATAATGTCTTCATCTACCAGCAAGGTATCCATGCCTACATACTCATAGCCGATGTAGGACTAGACACCAGGCTACACATTCTAGACATTAGTAATCCAAAAACTCCTAGGGAGGCTAGTAGCCCAACTCTCGCTCAGCTAGGATTGGATGCAGCTGGCCTGGGCAACGACGCGAGAGTGTTCATACATGATTTCTGGGTTAAAGCGTTTCCAAGTAGCCACAGCAATCTATACTATGCGGGTAAGACAGTTGCATACTTAGCGTACTGGGATGCTGGGTTGATCATTCTAGACATAACTGATCCTGGTTTGCCGATCCTCCTTGGGCGAGGCCACTATTTAGATCCAGATCCTCTAACCGGAAAGCCTCCGGAGGGGAATTCTCATTCAGTATTTCCAAGCGAAGATGGAAATCTAGTGCTAATGGGTGACGAGGATCTCTTTCCGTTTACATTTACTCTTGCCGTAGATGGAGGCTCTTTCAGAGGAGAGGAATATAGGGCAAGGAGTGTATCGGGCTTGGAGGCTTCATCTATTGCAAACGGAACTGTCCGAGGCCCTACTCACTATGTAGGTTCGGGATGCGAACTTAACAACATCGAACCTGTTTCACAAGTCGCTGCGTTCAAAGAATTAGGAGCTGGGGAGAAACCCATGGCGTTGGCAGAGCAAGGTGGCTGCTACCTTGACCTGAAGGTGAGCAATATTGCTAGCAAGGGCTACGCAAACGCCGTTATCTTTGGCGACGGTGAAGAACTTGTAAGAAGCCATCATGGCGACTTTCAAAAAGTTATCCCAACCCTGTTCATAGAGAGAGTTGCTGGGCTAGCGATAAAACAGAATGATGGGACTAGAGTAACATTAAGAGCTGTATTCGACGGCTGGGGCTACCTGCACTTGTATGACGTGTCCAATCCAGCCAAAGTTACTGAGGTGGGAAGATTTGCTGTTCCAAATGTTCTCAAAAATCCTCCGCTTGCTGGAAATCATACCATCCATAACTTCGAGGTAGAGGGCAATCTAGCTTTCATAGCTTGGGACGCGAGTGGAATCAGAGTGGTTAACTTCTCCAACCCCAAAGAACCGAGAGAAGTTGCATTATTTCTAGCTCCTGATCTTCTTGACAAAGAAGGACGGTTGATAGCATATACGGACTTCTGGGGGGTTAAAATTCATGGGATTAATGGAGAAAGGTACATTCTTGCAAGCGATAGGAACTTCGGTCTTTACATCTTTAGGTTTAATGGGTAACTACGTTCAGTTGTTTCTACCGTTATTTCCTTTAGAACAATAAAAAATAGCGAAACTAGGGCTCTGATAGCTTGTCTGTTCTCCTTTAACATTATTGATTACCTGACGTGCATCCTTAATTCTTATCGCACCCGCAGAGTTATCAGAACCCGACTTGGCATTCTGAGATAATACAGATTTCGGGATTCGAGTCGAGGTTCAGTGGATTATTTCTCGGGTTTATCTAAGTTCACGAGACATTGCATCTGCGACAAGATAAATCATCGCAGGTTGAAAAGCTCTAAGGCCTAACCCACTGTGTAAAAAATGCCAAGCAAGCACTTTTTCTTCCCGAAAGTTACCTGTACTAAATAATGGCGCTCAGTTCTTCCACATTCCAATTTTTCATCCGCTTGTCCCGGATTCAACATCGAGGTAATGTGACCCAACCTGCCATGCGTTATTTGGAGGTAACGCTTCTATACGCTCTGCATTCAGATCGTGTGTTGTCTCGACTGTATCTCTTATACCGTATTTTTCAGCCGCCGCAACAGCTCTAATTCACATCCACTCCTAAGACTCTTTCAATATGTTCGGGATTTTGCCAAGGCTTTTGAGCACGCGTTTTCTTATCCCTTTCTGAGTATACCCCTCTAGGTAGAGCTGGACAACCTGCTTGTTCGACTAGGGTGTAGCTTTCTGGACAAATTCTCAAAATCCAAGGAAACCACTTTGACTATTAAATCTTCAAATGTTTTACAGAAACTTTCACAGGTTTCAAATGTTTCAAGACAGGGTTTCAAATGCTGGCCGGTGCTGATTACGTTGTGCAAGCAGGATACGAACGAACTCTCCGTCAACACTAGGAGTTCCGCTGGTATGCTGGTGCAAAGATCGTTTGCATATCCTGTGAGACCTGTTCGAAAATAATTGTTGGCATTTGAAAAATTCGTGATGATGTAAAAGAAGTATTGAAACTGATGCGAAAATATTTGTGCAGGGATCTTTTTGGAGGTTCGAAGAAAATGCTGGCGGAAAGGGAGTGAAAGATACTAGCTCCCGGATGTCGTAGATGACCTCCTCGCCCCGCGGCTTCAACATTAGTTCATTCATAGAGGCTATTAGAGAAACCGTAAGGAATGCGGCATGCGGGATTCGAACCCGCGACCTTCAGCTTGGGAAGCTGACGTCCTGCCAGGCTGGACTAATGCCGCTCGGGCAGCACTACAGCTATGAAAGATTAAAGATTTGCCAAATTTGAAGTGCAATTGACCAAGCAATTTTTTCATAACTAATCCGTGCTTCTTTCTATCCTGCACCTGTCGAGTCAGCCCGGAAATAGTCACTCGCGAGGTCATGTTTAGTACCTGCGACGTACCACTATGACTGAAGTACTCTGCTCATCTACTACTTTCGTCTTATTCTGGAGCGACCGTAGGAAAATTTTCCCTGGGGTCCTAAAATCCACATCACTTGATACCCCGTAGAACATCCACTGCACCCCGAACGTCTGGAACTCTGACAACCTTCATACTGTAAATCTCTGAAAGTAGTTCGGTGACCCTGCCTCCAGCAAAGTCTCTTTTCTCTGGCGGCGTCTGGCCGATGCAAATGGCAAGCTTTCCCTCAGAAATAGCAGTTTTGAATGTTTCAAGGTTCTTTATGTTGCCAGTGCTGACGGGCATATCGGTAAGGATGACGGCATCAGTATTTCTGATCATAGCAAGGTTCTCCTTGGAAGACTGCTCTCCTACGGGGCAAAAAGGTGCCTCTCCAATGACGTCAACGCCAAGAACACCCGCATGTTCATAATCAGAATCAGGCCAGCTCAATACCCCAGCACTGACGCTGTAGCCCTCTTCAGAGAGGATTCTGAATAATGGTGAACCTGTTCCTCCCCCGCATATCACGTGCACCTTCAAATCTTTCTTTTCAGCTTTGGAGGACACTCTGGTAAATGGAACTATGTATGGTGAGCCAGTAAGCGGATGGTTCCTGATTTCAACATCCACACCATAAGCATCCCTGATGATTTTTGGCTTGAGCACATCGGAGCTATTGCCATATGACACGACTCTGCCTTCTTTCAGCAGCAGAAGCCACTTGCAATATGCAGCTGCAAGATTTAGATCATGGAATACAGATACTACAGTAAGTTTCTCCTTCTCCGAGAGTTTGAGCAGGAGCTCCATAGCTTCTAGCTGGAAGCCGATGTCAAGGTGGCTCGTAGGCTCGTCTAACAACATGATGGCTGGATCCTGGGCCAAAGCCCTCGCAATAGCGACTCTCTGCCTTTCTCCCGCGCTCAGACTCCCTACAGATCTGTCTGCAAACTGCAAAGAGTCCGTAAGTTCCATAGCTCTCTTGACAGATTGGACATCCTTCTCACTTTCGAACCTCAGCCTGTCAACATATGGGTTCCTTCCCATCATAACAATGTCAAAGGCGCTAAAATCAAACAGAACGGTTGTGTCTTGAGGAACCACAGCCATCTTCTTCGCAAGTGCATGTTTGCCTATTCTGCTGACATCGATATTTTCAACGAAGATTACACCCTTTCTTAGCTTCAGCGCGCCGCCTATGGCTCTCAGGAGAGTAGTCTTCCCCGACCCATTGGGCCCGATTATCCCGACAAAGTCTCCTCTTAGTATTTCAAATTTGACATTTTCGAGCGCCTTCGAGGAACCATAGTAGCAATCAACATCGTTGACAATTATCACAACCATGTCCAACACGTCATATTCTGTAGTTTCCCTTTTTCCTCCGCAGAAGGTACAGGAAGAAGGGCGCGCCAAGAAGGGAAGTTATTACGCCAACGGGAAACTCCATCGGCGGATAGATGACTCTGCTTATGGCGTCAACGGCCACCATGTACGTTGCTCCTCCGAATATCGATGCGGGGATCAAGATTCTATGATCAGGACCCACGATCAGCCTTGTGATGTGCGGGATCATCAGCCCTACAAATCCGATGATGCCGCTTATTGCGACTGCAGAAGCTACAGCAAGCGACGCAAGAAGAAGAACCGTCTTCCTTAAGAATCCGGGCTCGACTCCTAAATGCATTGCCTCTTCGTCTCCTAGCAAGATTACATTCAAATCTCTTGCAAAGAAGTTGATAAGGATGGCAGGCACCAAAATCAACGGCGCAGCAACGACAACTTCAGTCCAAGACATGGACGCGAGGCTGCCAATTAGCCAGAAGATTATCCCCTGCAGCATGTTGTAAGGATCTACAAGAAAGAGGGTTAAGGTGACAAATGCGGATAGGACTATACTAATGGCGATGCCAGACAGCAGGAGGGTCATCGCAGGGGTTGCTCCTCCAATCCTTGCAAGCCTATACACCAATATCACTGTCAATGATGCACCTAGAAATGCCATGACGGGCACCGCAAACGGACCCAATAATGTAGCTCCAAGGCCGAACGCTATAGCCGCTACACCTCCAGCAGCGGCGCCAGAAGACACACCGATGACATAAGGATCAGCCATAGGGTTTCTGAATATGGCCTGAAACACAACACCGCCAACGGAGAGTGCGGCTCCAACAAGTATTCCAGCAATTATTCGCGGAAGCCTCACCTGCAGCAAAATTGCAGATTCAGCAGCCGATGGCTCGGGCATGTTCAGAGCTTGGCTCACACTTGGTACATTTTGTAGCAGAACAGCGATAACCTTCTGAAAAGGTATCCGCGAAAACCCAACATTAAGGCTGAAGATGCAGGCTACGGCAAGCGCTAAAGCTAGAACTATCAGAATCCTCTTCCAGCTAGCAATCCGCCTTAGGTGCTGTTCTGTAAGTCCGCTCAAATCTCAGTTGGCCTTCAACAGTAGCACTATGTTGGGATTCTTAATTCCGCTCTTGAATATTTCAGGGTGGATCAATACAGCAATCTTTTCTAGGCCATCAACCATCCTTGGTCCTGGTGCACCATACGCCGCCACTTCCTTCTCGTTAGAAATGTAGTGCACTCTGTCTTTCTCCACAGCATCGATAACGTTCCACCCGGGCCTGCTTTTGACAAGTTCTGTAGAATTGTCAAGCCTGTGGAAGAGCACTATGACTTCTGGATTCTTAGCAATTATAGCTTCAGGGCTTACTTGGCCAGACCTCTGTGACAGATCAGAAAATACGTTTATCCCTCCAGCCTTGTTTATCAGCTCGTCTTGTATCGATCCCGGCCCGACGCTGAAGAAAGGATCCTTAGAGTTTTCTATATATACTCTGACCTTTGGAGATCCTTTGGCTGCAGACTCGACCTTGGAAACCCTGTCCTTCAGGCTTGAAACAAATTTGGATGCTTGTTCGGAATTTCCCGTTACCTTCCCGATCATCTCAATGTCATAAAATACTCCGGAAATATTTTGGGCATTTAAGCTCACGATGGCATACCCGAGCTCTGAAAGTCTTTGAATCGGTTTGGCATTGAATTGACTTGGACCGTTGATGAGTATTATGCTGGGGTTTAGAGATACCACCTTGTCCAGATCAGGAATGAAGGGTGAACCAATGTTGGTAACATTTCCTGATTTTATCCTCTGAAATAATTCATCAGGATAAACGCTAAACTGATCAACTCCAACCAGAAGATTGCCAGCTCCAACAGCATAGACTATTTCGCTTGCACTAGGGACCAAGGAAACCATTCTTGTGGGCTTTTCCCCTATTGTGACAATTCTCCCCAAATCGTCAATTATCTTAAGCGGATATGCCACTTCTTTCTTTGTTTCACCAGGAGTCTGCAGGTAAGCGAAACCTGCAATTGAACCAATAATTATGATAGCAATTGCAATTAATGAGATTTTCTTTGTAGACATGAATATGGCTGGATTATCCAGCCACACATATATCCCTTCTTAATACAATATTTGTTGCTGGTCTTGCCAATTAGTTGCGATAAGCATGATTGGAGGATTGTTCCGTAAACCTACAGCGTTATATTCGGGGAGGCAGAAAGATGTGAGCAGAACTTGGGAACCCTACAAGGAATCAAAGCACTTTTTGCGTCTTTCACCGCCTTCCCGGTTAAAGAAGAAATTACACTTACGGAAGCGGCCAACTACCTACCTCTGGTTCCTCTGATAGGCTCTGTCACAGGGGTTCTGGAGGCAGCGGTAGTCGGAGTATTTCGCTTGATATTTCCTGCTGTTATCACAGGAATCCTTGGGCTAGGTTTTCTAGTCTACGTTAATGGAATTCGCTACACCAGTGGACTAATAGGATTTGGGAAAGGCCAGCTGCACAGGGGCTTTTCTAAGGAAAATACTGTAATGCATAGTGGAAACGCTGGAGGTTTCGTCCTTGCATTTGTAGTGCTAACAGCAACAACTTTGAGCATTGCGAATCTTAGTCCCCTGAGCTACTTTCAGGACATCATAGTCGTTGAAACTTCTGCAAAGCTTGCCATGGTGGTTGTTGCGTGGATGGGCAGACCCGCTCCTGGAGAGAGTGTTTTGTTCGGGGAAAAGATGCATGGAAGCAGGAGAGGAGTTCGCATCGCTTCTTCCCTTGCCATTTCCCTTGCAATTGGAGTTCTTCTCATAGGATATGGAGGACTGGTTGTCGTTTTGGCTGGGTTTCTTACCGCTATAACGTTGGCTTGGCTTTCCATCAGGAGCCCTGGAGGAGTTACTGAAGCTGCATTCTGGGCCGCTAACGACATTTCTCGTATGACTTGCCTGCTAGTTGTAGTGGTGATAAGCTGATGTTCGTTGAAATCAGGACCTAAATGGCAACCAAACACGTGAGGGAAATAGTAACTAGGTTAAAGCATCTTTATCCAGCAATAAGGACCTCTCTCAATCATAATAACGCATTTGAGCTGCTCGTAGCGACCGTACTTTCGGCTCAATGCACCGACGTGCAGGTCAACTTAGTCACACAAAAGCTCTTCAAAGAATATAGGACTCCAGAGGATTTCGCTTCTGCAAATACTAAGAAACTTGAAAATGTTATTCGGTCGACTGGCTACTATCACAAAAAGGCCAAATACATCAAGGGAGCCTCTAAAATCATCGTTGATTCGTTCGGTTCACGGGTTCCCGACACGATGGAAGGGCTATTGCAACTACCTGGCGTTGGCAGAAAGACCGCTAACATCGTACTTTCTGTCGCTTACGACAAGAACGAAGGAATAGCTGTAGATACACATGTCAAGCGGCTGTCCAAGAGACTCGGTTTGACCCAAAGCGACTATCCTGATGAAATTGAGGATGATCTGATGGCAATAACGCCCAAGACTTTCTGGAACAAAATTGCAATACTGTTGATACTGCATGGCAGGAACGTGTGTCATGCAAGAAAGCCCCGATGTGCTACATGCGCATTGAATGATATTTGTCCCTCTGCATTTTCCCACTGATCATAGATTATTTATTGAGCATTGCCATCTATCATACCCCGCTACACAAAAGATGGAGAGAGGGCGTTGCAACATAGAGCGACAATAGCAGATGACTACTTTAGTAGTCGAATATGCTAGTATTGAGAGGTTGTTGATTATCACACAGAAAAAGGTAGTTAAGCAAATGTATTCTGACTGGTAGTGAGAGATTGTCTGACGCGATGCGTACTGTACTGGAACACGTAGAAGAGCTCCGCAAGCGCATAGTAAGGATTCTGGTTTCTATTGCTATTATCGCCGGATTCTCCTTCGTACTTTCAATAAGGCAATTCACGTTTGGAGAGGTAACTCTGCCACTTCCGTACCCTGATCCAGCTAACAACCTCGCCTCACAG
>CAZXXP010000018.1:0-4379 GCA_964644785.1 uncultured Nitrosopumilales archaeon
TGCTGGTGCAATGCGAATTCCGACGCTCCCCCTCCAGAAACCAAGATTGGATTTTGCGGGAAATTCTCCATGATCTTAACTGCGCGCTTTGCAAGGTCTTCAAGGCTATTGGCGCCTCTTTGGGATGGCGATCTCAGGATCAGGGAAACTGCTCTTGGATCTCTGCAGCCGTCTATGAAGATGAACTTCTTGTCGCCCAAAGGTTTCTGCTGTACTGATTCTGCCGAGCCAAGACAAGCCGCGGATAGATCTTTAGTAGAATATACAATCGTCGCACCGGATGCTTTTGCGATTCTCTTCAGGTCTACCATGCCTATTCTCCTCGCTGCAAGAATATTGGCATCTACGAGCATGCTCAATGCAGGCTCCTCGATCCCCTTGTGTGTAAGCAGAACGTTTGCTCCGCAATCTATTATTGAGTCTGCCTGCTCCGTTACCATTCTGTCTTCCTGATTCTGCAAGATGCCGAGAGACTTTGGAGAGCTGATTTGCACTTGAGCGCTGAACTTGGTCTTCCTTACATCCAGCAGCTCTTCAACGATGGCAATTCTGGCATCTGATACCGAGGTGGGCATCATTCCGCTGAGAACCTCTGCCTCAACAGCGACTCCCGATAGTATAGTACTTTCAAAGACTGAAGCGCCGCCCTTTGCAACAACTTTTATCATTTCTGCATCAAATTCACCACCGTCAAGCAGTTTTGAAACTGCTGTGCATAGAGCGTTAGTCAGATGAATAGCCTCTTTTTGCTCGAGCTTAGAAGAAAAAAATGTATGGATTAACCTGTCCATAGTATCTCCAGAAGCGTTGACATGAGTCTCTTCCAAAAACGATAATGATTCGTCACTGGCAATAGAATAACCTTCAACTATCTTTGAAGGGTGGATACCCTTATCTGCTAATTCAAACCCCCTGTGAATCAATGAGCAGGCAAGAAGTACTGCAGCTGCAGAGCCGTCGCCCCACTTTGCGTGAAGGGATTTTGCAAGATCCCGCATCATAGTAGCCACAGGATGCTTGAAATCGGCCTTCTCCAGCATCGTCTCGCAGTCCTGCAGGATAAAGACATCACCGTGTTCGCTGGACCTAAGTTTCGAAAGCCCTTTTGGGCCGAACGACGCTCCAATGAATTGTGACAAGAGTCTCGCAGCGTTCTGGTTGTCTTGCTGGGCTTTATTGAGAGAAGTTTCTTGCTTACTATTCACGGTTAGATCGTTGAGGTTTTCATCTGCTTTTTAGGTTTTGGAATATTCTTAACACCTATCGAGTTGGGCGTAACCCTGTGAAGATCGCCTACATAAGATGATATTTGGAGGAAAAGAAAATCATCAAAAGAAAAGGTTAGGCCCCTTTCGGGGCTATCGGTTTTTAGGCTTTCTTGCGTCTTGAGAGAACCACGCCTATGACTGCGATGACTACTCCCAATCCTATGATTCCATATGATAGTGGGCTGATGACTTCTACTGTTACTTCCTTAGGTACTTCCTTTATGACTTCTTTCACTACTTCCTTAGGTACTTCCTTTATGACTTCTTTCACTACTTCCTTAGGTACTTCCTTTATGACTTCTTTTATCACGACTTGTGGTTCTGGAATCTTGTCAGGCAGTCCGAATGCCACCAGAGACCCGTCTACTCCGAGACCGTTACCGAAGTATGTAGTCTGTCCTCCTCCCACGTATACAAGGAGTCGCATCTTCCCATCTTTTGTGGCGCCCATGGTGGGCTGGATGTTTACTGGTATCCCGAAGAGTTTCTCATTCACAAGTTTCCCCGTGTCAGCATCGATAAACTTGAGGTTTCCGTCGCTACCATAAGCTATTACCATTCCTCCAGTCACTGTCAGTCCACCTCTGTAACCATAATTGTCTATATGGTGTCTCCAGACTTCCTTTCCAGTGCTAATATCGATAGCGTAGATGTCTGTATTGAGATACTTCTGAAATTCTGGGTTCTGCCACTGCCTCAAGTCTTGTCCCTGATTGCCAAATGCAACGACGTTAGTAATGGTCTTTGACCTTGGTTCATTGAATGAAGCTACGTAGACCTTCTTCCCGTCAGAGGCTATGTCAGATTCCAGGCAGGATGTGTAGCAGCTCGCAGTAACAGTTGTCTTGCTCGGATAATGGAACCATGGTTTGCTCATGTCTTCTTTTGTTAGCCTGCAGCAGGCATCCTTGCCCTTTGGATTGTTGTTCGTGTCAACACCAAAGTTCGCCCCCAAGTTCCTTAGGACTGTTGGCGGGTCGAAGACCCAGACAGGCTTACCAGTGGCTGCATCCAGACCGAATATTATACCTGCTTTGCACCCTTTGATGAATATCTTCTGTCCAGCAGCAGTCTTCCCGAATATACCTCCCCATGAGCAATCATAATCCCAAAAGTCATGAGGATTAGCCTCGAACCACCATACCAGCTTTCCTGTCTTCACGTCAAATGCCGTCATTCCGCTACCTGGCACTCCTGGTCCGTATCTGTAAGTCAGGTTTGTGTATGGTCCTTGGTCGCCCCATCCCATGTATACTATTCCTGTCTCTGGGTCGATGGGATAATGTCCCCATACCGGCGAGACCGCACTAGCAGTATGTATCTTTCCGAATGTCTTTGAACCAGGTACCATGTCGATCCAGTCGTTCTTAACTACTTCAGGATCAACATCGGTACACTTAGTCGCAAGATAAGTTGGTGCCTTGTCGCGGGCTGGATAGTTTACTCCTTCAAGGTATTTTGGATATTCAAAGTACCAGCCATTTCCTCCTGCTTTGGTGCACATGTTAATCGTCCAGTTAGGATCACCCTGTGCTGGCGGCATAATGAATTCCCTGTAGAGCCTCTTTATGTTTGTGGGATCGCTGACGTCAAATGCCGTCACAAACGCCCTTCCACCACTACCGCTACTGCCTCCAATTGGAACAAACATAATATTTCCAAGAAATGCAGGGGGATGAGCATGCCCGCTAAAGTAGCCTTGGTTGCCAAGAGATCCGATTACGCCTTTTGCTGGATCGCCAAATTCAGCATTGGTACCACACGTCAGATCTGGAGTCATTGACCAAGCTGTTTTTCCAGTCTTTGCGTCGATGGCTGTTATGTAGCATCCTTGGACACTCTGTATGAGCCAGCCTTTATCCTTGTAATAGCTCATACCATGGACATGTCCGCCAACAGAGCTTATCCAAGGATAAGTAGCTAGTGTTTTTGTTCTGTCATTAATGAGACCTGGAGCTGAGGTGTTCCAAACTAATTTGCCTGTAGTTGCATCAACTGCAAGTATCCGCCTGTCATTCATCGATACATAGACTACTCCATCGACAATTAGCGATGCTGCTCCAGCTCCCACACTGGTAGAACCTATTGGTAGAGGATTAGTTGGACGCTGATAGGGGAAGACCCACTTTGTCTCAAGATATTGAACGTTATCCTTGGTTATTTGCGTCTGGGGATTGTAGCTGCCGCCAAGTGGTCCGTAGTTGACCATTTCCCAGTTTGCACCAAGGACCGCCTGTGCCTGCGCATATGCAGCCGAGAGAGATGTTATGAGTAGCATTGACATCACAACAAGACTCGGTAACATTAATAGATGAGTCATACGCACCGAAGCTTATTTTCTGGTATTTAACCCTGCACACTTCACTGAGAAATTCATTCCTGCATTATGGAGCTTTCCAAAACAAAGGTTCCTGAAGAAAAGTCAAACACATATAAGTTGCAAATACAATAATAGCTATAATGCGGTTTGCTGTGGCAATTGTCACCATACTATTTATCATGCAATTTGCTCAGGCACAACCTCCAGAAGTTGCAATCAAGGAATGGGTAATTCCTACAGGAAACTCTGGGCCACATGATATAGTAGTTGACGGAAATGGTATAGCGTGGTTCACCGAGATCAATTCGAATAAAATAGGAAGGTTTGACCCCAAGACTGAACAGTTCAAAGAGTATGCGGTGACTCCATCGGCAAGGCCGCACGGTCTTTTAGTCGACGACCAAGGAAATGTATGGTTCACCGAAATGGGAGCCAGCAAAATTGGCAGGCTCAACCCGCAATCCGGTAAAATAGATGAATATCCAACTCCGACGCCGAATTCTGGGCCTCATACTCCAATACTTCAAAAGGAGGTTATATGGTTCACCGAAATTGGGGCTTCTAACATAGGAAAGCTCGACACGAAGACGGGAAACATAGAGGAGTTTGCCACTCCAACCAATGCTGCATCGCCCTACGGCATAATCATGGACTCTGAAGGCAACCCCTGGTTTGCGGAGCTTACCGGCCATCGCATCGGTAAGGTCGATGCTAAGACAGGACGAATCACAGAATATCCGACACCTACGGAGGAGAGCGGGGCCAGAAGAATTGCCATAGATAGCAAAGGT
>CAZXXP010000018.1:4389-13068 GCA_964644785.1 uncultured Nitrosopumilales archaeon
AGATCGGAAGTTTCGACCCTAAAACAAGCCAGATGAAGGAATACACAACAAGTTCCGAGTCATCTGGTCCTTATGCGATATGGGTTGACATCCACGACAACGTATGGTTCAGCATGACAAGATCTTTCAAGGTTGGAAAATTCGAGCAATCTACGCAGAGCATGCAGGAATACGACCTCCCTACTCCACGAACTGTTATCAGGTTCATCTATGCAGACAATGAGGGAAGAGTCTGGTTCCCCAACAACAGCAACAACAAAATCGGTGTCATCATACCTAATACTCTAAATGCTAGAGAGCAGATAAAATCGAGAAGCGAAGTTCCTGCAGACATGCAGGCAAAGTCCGCTCTGGAAAACTCTCAAGAGCAGAAGGTCGGCCCAGAAGAACAGCTGATAGGCCTTCCCATAATGGGTATGGCTGCTGCCATAGGCGTTATAGTTGTCATCTTCGCATACTTCCAATACCGCAAAAAGCCTGTTTTGTGAAATCGTTCCCATCTACTGTTCGAGTATTACCTTTCTTCTTGACAAAACTGTTGAGAGGAACATCAGTGCCATTACAACTGCTATCATCAGGCCTATTACCAGCACTACAGGTGATTGGGGGCCCTGCCCGAATACTATGGGGAACGGGCCGATGAAGATGATTGCTCCAAACGAACCTTCTATGTTGCTTTGAGCACTTCCTGCCATTACCAATATCATTCCGCCAAGCAGAACCAGAAAGCCGAGCACGAAAAGCATCACGTTCCAGTTTTTAACGAGGTTGCCACCCTCCGTCTTCATGATCAGAGCCTCACCAAAAACGGCATGACGAAACTTGCAAGCATAATCACCAGCAATAATGCAATGGCGATGAACATCCATCTTTTGTCGGTGCCCCATACAAGAGGTATAGGGCCTATCAGCACTGCGCCCCCTCCCTGAACCCCTCCTTTCCCTCTTTGCTTGGAAAACATGAGGAAGAAGGCAGCGATTATGATGGCTATACCTGCAAAAGTTAGCAGGACTCCCAATTGAACTAGCTCATTAGCCATTTCGAATACAATACTCTACGCGCGCCTAAGAACGCTTGCCCCTTCGCTGCAGAATGTACAGTGCAACTCCGCATAGAATTATTGCAGGTGTTATTATCAGCAATGTTGTCGTTAACGAAACTGGTTGCCCGTTATCATGAGGAGATTGCACTTCTGAAAGATTCGGTGGTTCCTTTCCAGGTTCTCTTGATGGGGGATTGTTCTGTGGCTGTGCTACAGGTGCTTTCGATAAAGGCTCTTTTGGAATGGAGTCAAGGTTTAGCACAAATACTGCAGAGCTGACTATTGAGTCGTCTGCAACTGAAACGGTAAAACTGTAGTTCCCCTCTTGCGCAGATTTGCTGGGGCTTAAGACTAATAGTGATTCTGAAATCGCTCCCTGCTTGGAGATCTTACTTGCCTTGAACGAAGACGTAATGTTCCCTAACTTCCCCGTTATGCTTTGTCCGTTCATCAACCCAAGGGTGAGCTCCTTTTTCTGGGGATTCTCCGAAAATACGGTAATACCAAGGCTGACGTTTCCGCCATTGGACTGCAATATCTTGCTGCTAAGGGATACTTCAAACCATGGCTTTGTCGATGTATCGATCTTTCCTATCTTGCCTGTAACGCTTTGTGCAAACCACGCATTGCCAGAGTCATCGAGAGCCATGTGTAGTATTGAGTTAAGTCCGTTAGGAACTACGTATTCTACCAAAGTTTCTGATTCTGGAGAGAATTTTGCTATCTTGCCTCCCGCATGCTCGTTGAACCATATGTTTGACTGCTTGTCAATAAGAATCCAGTATGGAAGCGAAATTGGAGAACCTGTAGCCTGCGATGTAGAGTATTCTTTCATAGACTTTGACAAAGGGTCGAACTTTACGATCTTGTTAGAACCGTGGCTAGCTACCCATATGCCGCTCTGATCTACACCAATGCCAAGAGGCGAATAGACAGTTGCGGGGAATTCGAAAGTATTGAAGGTCAGGGTTTCAGGATCTAAACGTGCAAGCTTCTTTGCAAATGTTTCGGTTATCCAAATGTTTCCGCTTTTGTCTATTGCCAGCCCTGCCGGCCCTGAATTGCTAGTTGGGAGAGTATATTCGATGATCCCTTTCGAAGTACCTGCGGAAAGTTCTTTGGTAACTAACCTGGCAATCTTATTCTCATACAATTCTGTAAGCCAGATGTTTCCAGATTTATCGATAACTAGTTGAACAATACCTGAATACTGCGTCGGAACTATATATTGCTGAAATGTCTCGTTGCTAGCAGAGAACCTCCACACAGAATTGCTTTCAGACTCTCCAAACCAGATCTGCCCTTTTTCGATCAGAATACTCCAAACCTGAAGAGATGCATTCGAGCCTGGTATTCTGAACTCTTTCAGGGTGTTGTTATTGGGAAATAGCACTGCTAGCTTGCTTGCATTCCACTCTACAAACCAGATGTTCCCCTTGTCGTCAGCAGCTATCGCGACGGGTCCAGATTTCGAATCTGGGAGGGCATATTCGACTATGTAAGGCGATGTCTTTTCTGGGAGAATCTGCATGGATTTGTTTTGGGTTAGAATGTTTCTTATCTGATCTTGGGGTTTTGGAGTTTCTATCTTTGCAGGTTCTTTAACGACAAACGCATCGCCTCTCACTGTTATTTTCCCTAAAAGTTCGGGGTAAAATCTTGAATAAAATGAAAAATCGCCTCTTTCCTTGAGTTTCACGCTGAAAGTGCTGTTGAAAGGAAGTCTTATCACACCAGAATCGAATAGCTTGCCAGAATTGGGATCGCTTGAGCCATTCCCGCTCGTCACGGTGAAAGGCTCTACAACGTGAATTATCCAAGTTATGTTCGCCCCAGGCCTTACGACGATCTCAAGAGGATCGTAATTCATCTTGCTGAATATGTGAATATAGCAGAATTCAATCTGACACTCGACTTTAGGAACCTGTGCTGCGGAGGAAGGAATCAAGGGCAATAGTAAAAGAGCGGTGATTGCCATAAATGTCCTAACCTTACTTCTCAACTATCAGCTTCCCTTTATGATTAGGATGACCTGTGCCACAGAACACGTTGCAGAAATATTGAAATTCGCCTACCTGGTTAGCAGTGAATTTGATATCCACAGTTTCGCCCGGAGTCAGGAAAGCGTTTATTCTATACTCTTCAATTACAAAGCCATGCGGGACATCGATGCTCTTTATGTGCAAAATTACAGTCTGACCTTCCTTCACCCTGATTTCGGAGGGCGTGTAGGCCCACTGCCTAGATGTCATGTTAATGACGACTGCATTAGTATCTTCTGGTACTGGTCTTTGCGATATTAACAAAGATGCAACGGAAATTGCTCCAATGACAACTACAATTGCAAGAACTATTGTCAATGAACGGTTCATTAAAGCACCTAAATGTTATGAATTAATCCTGCTCCATATATGAAAAGGTATCCCAATGCTATGCCCATCGCTACAGAAATGTTGCTTTTCCCAGAAACCGCTGCAGGAATGAGCTTAGTTATCATGTAAATCGTTGCACCAGCGCCCATTGCGAAAAGGTACGAACTAACTATCCCCGGTATCCCAAATGCGCCCAAATATGCTCCCAAGACCCCAGGTAGTGAGGCTATCGCACCAGCAAAGATGCCGTTGGATAACCTACTTTGCTTGGTAAAAAAAGAGCCGATGACAAACCCTTCTGCGGCCTTGTGGAGGGCAAATGAAAGCCCTTGTACGATTGTTGACAATTCATCCGAAAAGCCGGCAGTCCTTATGTCGTATCCTATGACTATGCCTTCAGCAATGCTGTGAAAACTTATGCCTAGCGATATTATGTATACCAGAAAAGTTGGAACTGAAACACGGTCAGAGGTTCTAGTTTCTAATGTAAAAAGAACCAATATGCCTACAAGGAAACTTCCGATGAAAATCGCTTGGGTGATGGATGCCCTTGATGCTAGATTGAGCCCCAGCCCCGACGCATCAGCAACTAGATCAAAGAACAAGGCAAAGGAAATCCCCGATGCTACGCTTGCGGCATATTTGGTGAATCTGGCTCCGATTCTTTTTACCATTAACAATGCCATGAACAAACCAATGTAGGCTGGTATGACTGCGGCTGCAAGAACTACCGCAGGGGCAGTGAGAGGATCGACGTTCAAATTATGCCTTGATTCTTAATCATAAATGATAAGGTTATCGCATTAGGCGGACTTGTTCAGAAAATGGTTTTCAGGCATCACCTTTCTTAACAGGTCAACCACTTTTTAACAAATTGAAATTAGTGACATCGTTCAACGGATGATGAGGTTTATGTAAAAAGTGATATTCCAAAGGAACTTATCACACATAAATTATATAATCGTCAATAATGAGGATTTGCAAAAATGGGATTGTTGAAATCAACGACGGTGGGCGTTTCAGTTAACCGTGATCCGAAGACGGTATATGAATTTGTCTCGAATCTCGAGAATCTCCCCACATGGGCCAAGATGTTCTGTCTGTCAGTTAAACAATTGAATGGAGGTTGGATTGTGGAAACTCCACAAGGACCAGCAAAAATACGTCTTGTCGAAAGAAATAATCTTGGTATTCTTGACCATCATGTGAACACATCTCCTGCTGTGGAGGTATTCGTTCCAATGCGTGTTGTGCCGAACGGTGATGGAAGTGAGGTGATGCTTACAGTCTTTCAGACACCAGAAATGTCAGAAGAAAAGTTTGCTGAGGACATTGGATTGGTCGAGCGAGATTTGAAAAATTTGAAACACGCCCTTGAGAGACATTAAAGAATAAAACCATCTCTCTTAACCAGTTTAACGGCTTTTTTGAACAAGGCTTACTTTTTGTACCAAGCCCCAGTAGGCTCTAAAGATATTATCACCCTCCCCATATTAGATATGGATGCAGAAGAGCGCTCTAGAAAAGGCACTTTCGCCTTCTTCAGTTGCAGTAATCGGAGCGACTGATAAGAAGGAGAAACTGGGATATTCTCTGCTCTCCAACATCATAAATGGAGGGTACAAGGGAAGGTTATACGCAGTAAACCCGCACTACAAAGAGGTTCTCAAAGTTGACAGCTATCCAAGCATTCTTGATCTTCCCGAAGCCGTTGACCTTGCGGTCATAATAGTTCCCAGCGCCGCTGTACTGCAGGTAGTTGAAGAATGCTCGGAGAAAGGCGTTGCTGGGGCCGTGATAATTTCTGCCGGGTTCAAGGAAGTAAGCAGTCAAGGGGCTCTTTTGGAGAAAGATGTCGTTAAGGCTGCAAAAGCATTGAGAATCATCGGACCGAACTGCCTAGGCATCATAGACACAAACGAAGAAGTCTCTCTGAACGCAACTTTTGCAAAGGCCATGCCAAGAAGGGGAAACATAGGCTTCGTGTCACAGAGCGGTGCACTTGGCGCTGCAATACTGGACTATGCGCAAGGAAAGCGTATCGGTTTTTCGAAGTTCGTCAGTATGGGGAACAAGGCTGATGCAACAGAGAGCGATCTGCTGGAGGTTCTTGCAGACGACCCTCGAACTGACGTCATATTACTCTACGTTGAGGATTTGGTCGATGGGATGAAATTCATGAAGGTTTCCAACAGTATAGCAGAAAAGAAACCCGTTCTTGTTATGAAATCTGGCAGGACAGCTGCAGGGGCAAGGGCTGCCCAGTCACATACGGGAGCCCTTGCAGGAAGCGAAGATGTCTACGATGCAATCTTTGCACAATCTGGGGCGTTGAGAGTGGAAACTATGGAAGAATTATTCAGGCTTGCTGAGGCCTTCTCAAACCAGCCTGTGCCTAAAGGCAATAGAGTGGTCATAGTAACCAATTCAGGCGGTCCCGGAATCCTTGCAGCGGATGCGTGTGAACGTTACGGTCTTGTCCTCCCTCAACTTGAAAAGAGAACGATTGAAGAGCTAAGGGGAAAGCTATCTCCCAATGCTAGCTTGAATAATCCCATCGATCTTGTTGCAGATGCAGAGGAAGAGCGCTATGAGGATGCACTTTCCGCCGTCATAAAAGATAGAAATATTGATGCTTTGATCTGCCTTTTCACTCCGCAGATTCAGACCAATGTTGAAGGAATTGCGCGAACTATAGTGAGAACAACTATGGGATGGGAGAAGCCAGTCCTTGCGTGTTTTATCGGGTATTTCGATGTCACGGGAGGGAGGAGGATACTTGATGAAAACGGGATACCTAACTACGAGTTTCCTGAAGATGCCGCAAGGACACTGGCAGCAGTCTATGGATATGAAAAGTTCAGAGAAAGGCCGAGGAAGCCTGCAAGAAAGTTTGTGGTCAACGCCAAGAAGGCAAGGAGCGTTATAGAGAAGATAAGAAAGGAGGGGCGAACATACGTTCCTGAAATACAGGCCCTGCAGATTCTTGAGGCCTATGGATTCTCCTTGCCAAAATATGGCTTGGCGAAAAGCGCTGAAGAGGCCAAACGCGTAGCGAAAAAGATTGGCTATCCAGTTGTGCTAAAGATAGCATCACCAGACATAGTTCACAAATTTGACGCAGGAGGGGTGGAATTGAACCTAAAGACTGCTAGTGAACTTGCCAGAGCGTATTCGAGGATTTTGGGGAGAGTGAAAGAGCGGTATCCGGAGGCGGAAGTTTCGGGTGTAAATGTGGAGGAGATGGTCTACAGCGGGAAGGAAACCATACTCGGAATGAAGAGGGATCCCAAGTTCGGTCCTCTCCTGATGTTCGGCTTGGGAGGCATCTACGTTGAGGTTGTGAGGGATGTTACATTCAGGGTTGCACCGCTCGCTGCGCATGAAGCGGAAAAGATGGTGATGTCGATAAAAGCCCATAAACTCCTTGAAGGTGTAAGAGGGGAGAAACCCTCTGATGTGAAGAGCCTTGTTGATGCAGTCCAGAGGTTGTCGCAGATGGTTATCGACTTGCCCGAGGTGCAGGAAATTGATATTAATCCTCTGGTAGTATTTACAGCAGGAAAGGGTTGCAAAGCGCTGGATGCCAGAATATCTCTACAATAATTCCACCATGGTGAAACTTGATTGAAACTTTTCAAAAGTAAGGATGAGCTGAAGGCAAGAGAGGAGGCTGAGCCTTTAGGCGGCCATAAAATGTACGGCTCCAAGCTGAGAGACTTCATCCTTGGAGTTCAGGATGGCCTGGTGAACATTCTTGCCCTTCTGCTCGGCGTTGCAACGGCAACTATGAGCACAAGAACGGTTTTGATCGCGGGCCTTGCAGCGACATTTGCAGAATCCCTTGCCATGGGTGCCGTGGCTTACACCTCGACGAAGGCCTACAGGGATTTCTACCACAGCGAGCTAGAGCGCGAAAGGATGCACATCGAGCTAATTCCCGACCACGAAAGAGGAGAGATGTACGAGATGTTCGCCCAGAAGGGCTTCAAGGGAGAAGAGTTGGAGAGCATTGTTCAGAAGATAACTTCTAACAAGGAATTGTGGTTGCAGATCATGATGGCTGAAGAGCTGAAACTTGTGCCGCAGGACAAAGATGGCCCCTCAAGATCCGCACTGATTGTTGGTTTTTCGTCTCTCGTAGGCTCGTTAATTCCACTGATATCGTATTTTTTCCTTCCTGTAGAAACTGCAGTTTGGTGGTCTTTTGGAGTTTCAGCAATTTTTCTTTTTGCGATAGGGGCCTACAAGGCCAAACTCACGATCGGCAGCCCTTGGAAGAGCGGGGTCGAAATGCTTTTGATAGGAACGGCAGCTGCCGTGGCTGGGTACTTGATTGGATTGTTCCTCGGTACTTCAATACAATAAAGAGAAAGTTATCTACCATTTGAGCATAACTAGGGGCGGCGGAGAAGCATGATCGAGATAGAGGTCAGGGAATTCAAGAAACATGATCTTAGTGGGGGAATCGTGATCGATGGTTTCCCCAACATAGGTTTGGTCGGTGCCATATTCTCATCTTATCTTGTCGCTGCCAAGGGACTAGATCAGATAGCATGCTTAGACTCGGACAACTTCCCTCCTGTTTCGATGATATTCGATGGCAGGCCAAAGTTTCCTGCAAGAATCTATGCAGGTATGAATCCGAAAATAGCAGTCTTCGTTGCTGAATTCACTCCTCCGCCCGCTCTTGACAGACCTCTTGCAAAGAAAATGCTCGAATGGGCTGTTGAGCAAAAAGCATCAATGATAATCACGTCAGTAACCCAGCCACTCTTTGAAGAGGAAGAAATGAAAACTGATTCGCCAGTCCTTGGCGTTGGAAGCACGCAGAGGGCGAGAGAAATGCTGGTCAAGGCAGGTATTGAGGTGTTTAATGTTGGAATGATAACCGGGGCACCCGCAGTTCTTCTTAACGAAGGACGGTGGGCTAATCTTGACGTGATAGCTTTACTTGTAAAGGCTCACCCATTGGTCCCAGATCACAGGGCCGCGGCAAAGATAATCGAGACTATGAGCAGACTAATCCCCAACATGGAGATCGACGTGGAGCCTCTCTACGAAGAAGCTACCAAGATAGAGGAGAGATTGAAGTCTGTAAGGGCTCAAGCGCTACGGGCGGAAGGGAGTCCAACTGAAGACGTTTACAAGTAATCAGGCAGGCCTGTTGGTGCCGAATTTTCTCTTTATTCCCGTGCCGCAGACATCGCACTTTTTGCGATGTGTGCGATTCAGGGAGCGCAAGCACCGTAATGGTCACTGACC
>CAZXXP010000018.1:13090-18832 GCA_964644785.1 uncultured Nitrosopumilales archaeon
AACGACTTCCCGCAGCCGCTACAGTATATCACCCACTTGACCGATTTAGCAATTCCCTGGGTCATGACTGATGAGAACTTCAAGCCCAGATGGCTTGCAACATTTTGTATTGAATAGTCATCTGAAACTACTGTTACCTCCCTCCCTCCAGCCAGTAGGAATACGGCCAGAGCCAGCAGGGAAATATCTGCATTAGACAGTTTCGTGTCTGCGCTATTCTTTGCAGCCTCCAGCACCTTGTTGAAAGATTCCTTGTCTGCATCGACAATCCTGAGCCTGCCAGACTCCATTAGTGCGGAAACCTTGACGCCAAGGCCTCTGCCTTTGGAGACCTCCCCCAAGATCTGGGGGCTTGTATAACATAAGACTGCGGAGGAGAAAGGAAGCCCCGCATAGAATGCTGTGGAATCCAGTACTATTGCTGGGTCTTGATCTGTCTGCAAATCTTCATCCTCAAAGCTTAGTATCCGAGTCTCTTGAGCTGCGTGAGAGGCGAGCTCGCGAACCTTACGAAAAGGGTATCTTTGTCGTGTTTTGAAACCACGATCTTGTTTTCTTCTCGGAATGGGAAATCGAGCTGCGCATCTATAAGCACACTAGAATTATCGGTAGACTCGATAGTTATCTGACTTGGAGGCAGAACAATAGACGGTATCCGTGAAATCGATCCTATAGGAGTCAGCATCATCGCTTCCATATTTTCATGCATCACGCTTGAGCCAAATGAAAGTGCGTGTCCAGTCGAACCTGTGGGCGTAGAAACCATAACCCCATCCATCCTCTGCGACACTGGAGGCTCTTTATCAACTGCTATCTTGTAGGTTGGTGCCCTGAGCTTTGTAAGTCTATCGATATAAATCTCGTTCAGAGCAGGAGGCAAAACTTTTCTTCCTACCTTGGCAATTATTCTTATCCTCCTGTCAAGTATGTATTTACCTTTTACGATGTTTTTGACCGCCTTCTCTGCATTTTGAGGAGGAACTTCTGCCAGAAGTCCCCTGCCTCCCATGTTGATGCCAAGAACGGGGATGCTATCTCTAATGTTCCTGACTGTCTTCAATATTGTTCCATCGCCTCCTACTGTGACGATCATGTCGATTCTGGATTTTGAAACAGAAGCAAGACTGTCAAGCGACTCAACATTGCCACTTGCTAGTGGCCTTATTAGATAGGGTTCGACCCCGTTGCGACTCAAAATTCCTGAAACCTTGATTGCTGTCCTGTCTATCTCTTCGTTGTTGGCTTTTGCAACTATGCATGCGGTTCTAATTCGCTTTGTTATTTGTCCACTTTGCAAAAACAGAAGCCTCGGCAAATAATCATTATATAGCCTTATCCAACCCCGAAGGAATAATTAATTTAAGTGGGCTAATTGATCGCCCGATCAAACATCCCCATTTTTTTGGGGGACTTGTTTAAGAATTGTTAGCTTGTGCGCCCAAGATGTCTAGTTTCTAAGTGGGTTTGAGCGCGCCCATTGGAGGCGGTTAATGTAGCGTCCTTCCATCTTTCTTACTACCATTGATATTTTCTGTTGTATCGAAACAATTTTAGGTGCAGACTTTGGCTTCAACTTCGGGCTATTGATTGGTAAGGCCAGGAGTGTTTCATGACTCGTACAACAGTATTTGCGTAGCGGGATCTCCCTGCTCACCATGCTCCTAGCCCTAAATTCGCAATAGGGTTTTTTTGGACTCTTAACACTAGCTGATCGAGTATCATAATTACGTCGATTGACGAATCGAGCAGACGCGCCAAAAAAAGATCAATGCCTTGCATATGCAAGGCCTTATTCTATGCCTTCTTTCTTCTGCTGAACAGAACTCCAGCTATTACTATTAGCACCACTCCGATGCCTATCACAGCATAAGATATCGGACTGACTGTTTCTACTGTAACCGTTTTCACTACTTCTTTTTGCACTTCCTTTATGACTTCCTTTGGCACCTCTTTGATCACTTCCTTTGTGACTACTTGAGGTTCAGGTATCTTGTCAGGGAGACCAAGAGCAATAAGAGTTCCATCAATTGGTGATGCTACGGCGAGTCCTAACACAAGACCACCGCCCCCGCCAACGTGTATGAAGATCTTCATCTTTCCATTCTTATCCGCTCCTATTGTCGGCATGATGTTGACAGGTATGCCAAAGAACCTCTCATTCACGACCTTACCACTTTCGGCATCCAAGAACCTTAGGTTACCATCTCCGGAGTAAACCATAACCATTCCTCCGGTTACGCTGAGCCCTCCCCTGAATCCGAAGCCATTAATCCTGTACGTCCATCTTGCCTTACCAGTGTTCACATCTACAGCATAGAGGTTTGTATTTGTCTTGTCGGCAAAGTTCGCTTCAGCGTAGTGCCGTACTACATTACCTTGATTCCCAAAACCTCTAACAGGTGTAATTGTTAACGTCCTGGGTTCATTAAGAGTAGCTATGTAGAGATTCTTGCCATCGTAGGCTGTGTCTGATTCTATGCAGAACGTGTAACAGCTAGTTTCGATAGGAGTTGTTTTGGGATAGTGAGGCCACGGTTTTCCCATATCCTCCTTTGTCATTCTGCAACACGCGTCAGGACTTTTAGGATTGTTGTTAATGTCAACTCCGTAGTTGAGCCCTGTATTCCTTACTATTGTCGGAGCATCGAATACCCAGAATGGTTTACCGCTAGCCGCATCAAGTGCCCAGACTTGGCCACTTTTGCACGATTTGATGTAGGCTTTCTGTCCATTCACTCGACCCAGGATTCCCCCCCACGAACAGTCATAATCCCACAAATCGTGAGGAACCGATTGGAACCACCATGCCATTTTGCCAGTCTTAACATCGAATGCTGTGAAACCGCTCCCATGCAGACCTGGACCGTACCTATGCGTTGAGTTTGGATATGGTCCTTGGTCTCCCCAAGCCACATACACAATGCCCGATTCCTGGTCTATCGGATAATTACCCCATACAGCAGATCCATGATTGCTAGCTGTGTGCATCTTTCCAAATGTTGGGGAACCGGGTACCATATCAATACCATCGTTCTTTACAACGTCGTCAGGCACATCAGTGCATTTTGTTGCAAGATAAGTTGCTTCCTTGTCCCTTGCTGGGTGGTTTATGCCTTCAAGGTATCTCGGATATTCAAAGTACCAGCCGTTCCCGCCAGCAAGTTTGCATTCGTTAATAGCCCAGTTGGGATCTCCTTGGGCTGGAGGCGCTGTAAATGTTCTGTACAATCTTTTTGGATTCTGAAGATCACTCATGTCGAATGCTGTAACGAATGACCTTCCTCCAGAACCGCTCCCACCCGCGACAGGAAAGAACATTATGTTACCAAGGAATTGTGGTGGATGGCTCCCCGCCCCAGACATAAAACCCTGGTTACCTAGTGAACCAATTACACCCTTTACAGGATCACCGAACTCTGCATTTGTCCCACATACTTGTTCCGTTCTCAGTGTCCAGGCAGTTTTTCCTGTTTTGGCATCAACAGCGTAGAGCTCGCAAGCCCCCATGCTACTGGTAATGAGCCACCCTTTGTCACGGTAGTAGTTTATCGCATGAACGTGGGCACCAGCTCTCGAGAGCCACGGGTAATTTGCTATCTGCTTTGCAGAGTCAAAATATGTTCCATATGTGTTGTTCCACAGTAGCTTTCCAGTCGCTGCGTCTATGGAAAGTATCCTTCTATCATTCAATGCAACATAGATGGTCCCATCAACTACTATGACAGGAGCTCCGGCGCCATAACCTTCACCAATCAATCCACCAGTGGGAGTACGGACATACGGATAGATCCATTTTGTTTCAACATACTGCACATTTTCCTTAGTGATTTGCGTCTGTGGGTTATAGGATCCCCCCAGCGGAGCCGAGTTAATGTATTCCCAGTTCGCACCTGCAGGCTGGCTCTGAGCACTTGCCATGGGAAGAGAAGATAGCACCGCAAGGGATGAAGTAACTAAGAAGGCAGCAATCAGCAAACTCGATACGGTATGTCTAGTCATCGCACACACCGCTATCTGGGGTGTTATAAACAGAGTTTAGAACCCCAAAAATATTCGACGTTTGTCGAACTATGTGCTACCCAAATACTTTTCTTGAATCATGGATATGATTACTTCGAGGCGTACAAGAATTAAGGGAACTTACCATTTCGGAAATGAACTGATAAGAAGCATCCCACCCATGGAGGTGGGTAATGGAGACTTCTTCTCATTTTTTCCCTTTGGAGTCGTCTTTTGTTAAGACATGGTCGGTTTAAACCTAATCGGGTGGGTCGATTTGCCCGACCTAGCCTTCCCAATTTGTAATATTCCGACTAAAATGGAGTATTACAGGACCCGTCGATTAAGACTGTGAGAATCGTAGGAGGCAGAGGTGTTTCATGACTCGCATATGAACTGAGTGTAGCAGTATCTCCCAACTCACCATACCCCTAGTCTCCTCTCTTCAACACAGCTTTTTGACATATAACATTAGCTGATGGGTATCGTTACTTCGTCGATAGTAGAACTCGATCAGCCTCAGAGCAAGTGATAGGTGCAGTTTAAGTTGAAGCAGGTTTTTCGTATCCACTTCTAGCCCTGACTCTGCACATCCTTATCAATCGTTTAGAGAAGCGGGGTGCAAAAAGAATATGGTGCCTTGCCCCCATGGCAAGGCCTTATTCTATGCCTTCTTCCTTCTTGATATTACTATGCCGATAACAGCAACGATGACTCCTATTCCTACTATGGCATAGGATATCGGGCTGACCGTTTCTACTGTCACCGTCTTTGTAACTTCTTTAGGTACTTCCTTAATGACTTCCTTTGGAACTTCTTTGTTCACTTCTTTTGCCGCTGGTATTTTGTCAGCTAGACCATATGCCATTATCGCACCTGGCACCACTGAGCCGCTACCTGCAGGACCTAGAAGATTGGCGAAGAAGGCGTGCCCTCCTATGACTCTAAAGAGCTTTATTTTCCCGTCAGCATCTGCTGCAATCGTAGGCTGAATGAGTTGTGATATTCCGAGGTTCTGCTGGTATACAACCTTGCCGGTATCAGCATCGAGACCTTTTGCGGTTCCGTCAGTCGCTGCAAACCATACTAGCCCTCCGCTCACCATCACACCGCCTCTAAAGCCTACATCAGCAATGAAGTACTTCCACTTTAGTTCGCCCGTATTCAGGTCCCAAGCGTTAATGGTCATATTGATTTTCTGTATATAAGGCGGGTTAGGCACATTTATCACGCCTCCTAGTGACACTCCACGTGGATCAGCATTAGTCACCCTGTTCCAGCCTGGGCTGTTGTACGTGCCCGCGAATACCATATTTCTGGTTGGATCAAATGCAATGTCTGATTCGAGACATCCAGTCACATTGCAATTCATCCAGAATGGATCCTTGCTTGGATAGTTTGTCCATGGTTTTGTCATAAGTTCCTTGTTCCGAGGGTCTAGAAGTTTACCATTCCATTCTTTGTTGCCAAGAAGTTGCTCAGGAGTCCTCCTTATGTCAGGACTCTCCAAGAGATATTGTAGCTCACCAGTAGCCGCATCGAGTATGTGGACAATTCCGTTCTTGCAACCCTTCATGACTACCTTCTTAGTCTGACCCTTCACTTTTGCATTTCCAAGTACAGTATTCCATGAACAATCAAAGTCCCATAAATCGTGGGCAGTTGTTTGATGAGCCCATGCAAGTTCTCCTGTGCCAGCATTGAGTGCAATTACTGATGCCCCAAAGAGTCTGAAGTTGGGAT
>CAZXXP010000019.1:0-15423 GCA_964644785.1 uncultured Nitrosopumilales archaeon
AAATTCAGTTGACATTTTTCGCATAAGCTCTAAGTCAAGAATCTATTGAGGAGAATAGTTAGGTGTGTAATTTTTTTCTCAACTATTTATTCACGGAGAATGAATAGTTAGAAGGAATGATTAGAAGAATAATGAATTATCTAACTATTAGAATAATAAGAATTCTCTCCTACTCCCTAACTATCTATTCATTCTGGCTATTCGGCACTCTTTCCCACCTAACTACCTAACTGTTCTAACTATTCGGCTCTCTCTCCAAGAATCTATCGGAATCTATCTTTGAGACTATAGCCCAAAAGAAGGTCAGACAAACGGAGTTTTGCCAAACTCTTTGCTGATTCGCTTCGTTCTGCTATATCTACCCAACTCGTGAGATTATAGAATCTTACCTGCTCTAATCGTTCTAGCCGTCCCCGTTCTATGGGGTATGTCCTGCCCTTTACGTACCATAATGATCGATTGAAATTAGATGGTTAGTTTAGTTCAGCCCATGAGGCTCCGCCTAATTGTATGCCTGACAGTGGAGATTGACGGGGAATTAGAATGATAAATTGTTGGGATTCATACTCTTACTAATCCACGTACCAATGGGACGAAAGATAATGATAGGTAAGCCGTATAGGATCCAACCGATATCAGCTAGCCAGGGAGGTATTATCAACAGAGTTATGAGTATCGTTAAGCCCACCAAAACAAAAAACGAGAGCGTCATAGAACCCTCAGTAATTATCTCACGTTTGACGTTTGATAGTGTTCGCCACCAATTGTTAAACCTAATCCGAGCCTTCTTTACAATCCAATCGATGATAGATCTTACGTAACTGACGATAATACCATCAATAATTTGTGTAGTTATTTCCGTCATACGCTCATACCCTTATGCAAATTTCTGAGCGTTTAAGGGTTTTCGGTTTAGGTAAGAAATAGGATTAACAACTAATATCCCTTGTGTACAGGTTAGCATCGATGTTGAGATTTAAGGATCCACCATTACAAGTGCCGGTTTGAATACCGGCGACACTTTTCCACGATACTGTTAATTGATACGTAGCACGATTAGGCAGATTAACACTGTATCTCCCGTTCGTAACTTCGGCAGAAAATGTCCCTGTGTTGGATTTAAGATCTATTCTAAAAGGAGAAGTACCTAACCCTACAGTTTTCACTGTACCAGTTACCGTTACCATGGGATACTTCTCCATGTTAAATTCAAAATACAGAAGAGTAAGAAAGCCCAGAGCTACGACAACCGCAATTATCGTAACAGTGCTCCCCTTAGCCATTTAGAATAATCATAAAATTGCGACCTAATCGCTCTCTTAAACCTGACGCCCTATCGGCGAAAAATTCGAAATACCCGAAGATTTGCGAATATTCTCAGAACTACGCTTAAATAGAATGTTATGAGTTAGAGAACTATGGAGCAGTCCCCCGTTATTCCATTCATCGATTACCTTGTTACGGCAGTAACCGTGATGAACAGTAGCGCCAATATTTCCTCGAGTTTCACGATACCCTCCCATCCCTTACCGAGCTAGAACCTAGCCCCCTTTCAAAACGTTTTAGCTGCTCATCGATGTATAAGATAGCCTCCTTCCGAGCAGAATCGGCATGTTGTTTAGAAGTTTCAAGGCAAAATCATACCTCACAAGTCCTTTGAGTTTATGCTACTTGCATGAAGCTCTAAATGGACATACTCTGGCTGTGGCTTGTGGGATAAAGATCGAAGGCTCTAACAAGTGGAGAACTATAATCGAAAATACTAGGCAGGCTGAAATTCAACTACAGATTCTTCTTCCGTGGTCACTATCTGCCAATCTTTGTCCCAACATTTTATTGTATACTTGTCACCCGTCTTTTCGATGTGGAACAAATTAGATTTGCAAATAGGACATTTGAATGACATTCTTCAGGAGATCTTCAATCTAACTATTTAAGATCACTTTTAGGGCCCGACAGTTAACACGAACAGCTAGGGCCTACCAAGCTAACAGAACCCGATATCGAAATGGCTATATAAACACGGAAATACGCAGTCTCATGCAACGGAAGGCTCAGAGGGCCGAACAACTTCCTGTTTCAATAATCAATGAAAAATTAGTCATAACTAATGTTACCGTAGACAATGAGGATGTTGTTAATTTCTTTGGTGAAATCCCAGTTGATGTCATTTTAGGGAAACTCCAGGAGGCCCTGATAATAGGGGCACTCGCGCTCCGAACTATTCGTACTCATGAAAACCTAGATCTAATCGAGAAGAGGTTCAATTCCCTTGCAGGCAAGTTTGAAACTGGTCTAAGTGATACGCTCAAGTCGATAAAACAGGAAGTTGAAGATAAGTTTGGAGAGAAAGGAGACGTAAAGCTGCTGGTTGAAAAGTACTTTGCCAATGGCGGTCAAATTCCCTTATTAATTGACGAGCATTTTGGAGAGGATGGGGAATTAAGTGATCTTATAGAGACGTACTTCGGCGATAACGGTCAGGTACACACCGTCGTTGAGAAATATTTTGGAGAAAAGGGGCTCGTACACGATCAAATTCACATGTATCTAGGAGAGAAAGGTAAACTGGTAGATATCCTAGACCCTAACAAGAAAGGCTGTCCCCTAAATTTGCTCTTGGAGGAAATTAAGCTTGAGAACAAAAAACTTCGTGAAGAGATCATCAAGAAAACGGCTATTGAAGATATTGTCTCTAGGACAACGCTCAAAGGTTACGATTTCGAAGACCAATGCTATGAAATGCTATGTGAGATCGCTAAACGCGAAACATCCGGCGATATAGTTGAAAAGATTGGCACCGATCCTAGCCATGTCTTATTCAAAAGCAAAAAGGGAGACTTTAGTATTGCGTTAGGGGAGAATCCCAGCCTTAGGATTACTGTAGAAGCTAAGAACTTCCAGAGCCAAATTTCATTTCCTACCATTGAAAATACTCTTACTAGAGCGATGAAAGCACGAGAAGCACAGTACGCCATTTTAGTCGTAAAAGAAAGGGAATCGCTTCCGCGGTTTGTAGGTTACTTTAAGGAGTTCGGTAATATGTTAATTTGTGCTCTTGGAAAGAAGGATACTAACCAGCAAAACTTCGAGATTCTCGACATAGCGTACAAGTGGGCTAAGATGCAGGTTCTCTTGAGAGAAACAAAGGTGACTCCCAAGATAGATGGCGTCAAATTGGGCGATAAATTGAGCAGCATCAAGTCTCTACTCACCCAATTCCAAAACATACTCGCTCAATGTGACAACATCGAAGGAGCAACCGGTAAGATCAGAGAGGAATGCGGAAAACTGAAATCCAAGTTGGCCCAGCAGATTGATGATGTCACGAACAGCATCTAATAATTCTCATTTAGTAATTGTGAAACCAAATAACGCACCAGAAGACCCTAAGTACACAGAAGACCCTCCATCTGCTAGATTAATTAGGGTTATAATAAGAGGTTAATTTGCTTCTGTTCTCTAGAAAAGTGTTGTTTTCTAGAGCTACTCTAGATTTGCTTTTCGTATTCCTTCAGAATCATTAGCGTCATCATTCATCAAAGTTATCTTCATCTGTATTATCATCATCTAGTTCTTCGCTCACATGATTCACCTCCTCACGCTCATTTGGATATAAAAAGTCTTATTGCAACTATGGTTCAGTATCACGAATTGGATAACTACTGATAGCTAAACGTATGGACTTAGCTATACTTCTAGGAAAAGGGCAGGGACTAATCCGCTAATTTTAGCTTAAGTAATAGGTATCTTATGGAACTATCCTGCACAAAGTTGTATTATTCTTGAGTGTCTGAACTTCCTGTTTCCTTGAGTAATCTATTAGATGACAATAATTATGGCCCTCATCAGAGGATGCGGCACGCAATAGTATTCGTATGTCCCCACTTCATTGAAAATATGCTGAAACTTGCCGCGTTCGTACATCAAACCAGACTCGAATATTTTTGTGGTTTTTTCGGGTTTTCCTGACTGTATCTTATGGGGCACAGGGTCAAGGTTCTCCCAAATGACTGTAGAGCCTTTCTTTACAGCAATATCAGGAGGATGGAAGCCGTAGCTCCAGATCACAATATTGTTTGGAGGTGTAATCCAATCGTAGAGGATTCCATTCCACCAGAGCCCAACTAGCACTAGACCTGCAGCGGCACAAATTCCTGCAGTAATTTCAAATGTCTTCTTTTTCATGATTCATCTTCCTCTTTCTGAAGACAGGTACTATGATAATTGCTGTTATCAAGCCTGCAGCTACCAAGGTCATAAGATGTTTGACAAATAACTTAACAGTATCGTCTATACGGTTACCTGGAAGCCGCAGCCCTGGCGCCAGCGAGTATTGCTTTCTTCCCGTCTTCCCAGGATACAATTTCATGGATGTCCATGCTGTAATATGGGAAGAAAGGTTGAAGCAATTCCAGAAGCTTGGTCTTTGACTCCGTTTCGAATATTCCGTAACCTTCTTGGGGAGTGAACCATCCATCTTCCTTGAGCGCACCTACCTTGAAGAGGTAGTCAGCGCCCGCAAATGCTCCCTCTAGTATAGCAAGAACTTGTTTGGGATCAGTGGGCCAGTTGGAAGGATTTGCTCTGTAAAGAACCATGTATCTCGGCATATCTACTGATTTTCTTGAACGGGTATGCTTAAAGGTTTTCCCTCTTCCCAGCGTAGCAGTAACAAAGATGCTCGCAAGTCGTAAACAATCCCTAGAGCTTTTTAGCTTTTTCCCCTTTGCCGATACTGTTAAGTAGCGCGCGCTAGGGCAATTCTTACATCTAACAAAGAATCAAGACATTTGTCTTGATTCGTGCAAAGCTCCCCACAATTATTGCGATAATATTCCTGCTTGGGATCTGCTTATCTTTGACGAGTATGGTTATAGCAATTCTTCTGGTTTCGAACCGATTTATCATTCCCTCTCTTATAGGACAGGGACTTGTGACAATTGCACTCACAATTGGCGCTTGGAACGATCGAAAGACTGTTCTACGTAGGAAGTTATTGTATCTAAGCCTAGCTTTGTTTGCTGTGGGATTATCGTTTACGATTTCAGATTTCTTATCTTCAAGGAACTTTGGCTACGGACTAGTTGTCTTTTTAGTCGCAAATGCGGTACTATTAAGGTCTACACGATTAGGTGAAAAGGTTCATGACAAATAACTTAACAGTATCCCATAGACTACGAACACATTGATTAATTAGGGTTAGAAAGGACAAGCATAGCCCTTGCCTTAGCAAGTGATTCTATGAATCGAATCATGTCGATCTAGACTCTAAAGAGCATCAGTCATAATAATCGATTCTTGATCTAGATCGGTTACATCATCTTCTCCTTCCGAATGTAATAGTTTAGGTACTTCTAGCGATAAAGGGGAGGAGGCCTCAGATAGATTCTTAGTCTTATTCTTAGGAGGCCTTGGGTATACTCCAGAAGCTTCCTTGTTATCGCTACGCGGGGAAGGAGCTTTAAGAATGGTTTGTGCTCTAACGCTCACCCCTCTAGGAATTGCCTTTATCATAATGCGTTCAAATCTATAGAGGGTTGGCTCGTGGACATATACCTTAGAGCCTACGATATGTCCTCCGTGACAGAAGTAGAATAAAACTTTCTGCACCTGTAGTCCGGCCTCAAAGGACATTTTCTTCCTACATTCTGGGCAATTCAAGGCCCTGACTTCCTCTTGTGTTCTAGAAGATTGTGAATTTTTAATAGGACTAAAGTCGGGAAAGGTATTCTGCATAGCGAGCAGGTAAATTGGATGTTGCTAGGTGAAACTTTCTTTTGACGATTACTTTCTCTTATTGACTTTCTTCTTAACTTGACATAGCTGTATCGATTCTGAATGTTCTTGACTAGCCTTAACCACGATGAGTATCGTTTTTCGTCTTTGTTATCAGCTAGTCTAAGCATTGGCATCTTTATCACTCAAGGGGGGCCCCTATCTTACCATACTTCCGTAGTAGAAATAGAGATACAAGTATAAGGCTGACTACGATAGCTTCCGCAGCGTTAAAGAGATCAACGCTCAATCTACTTCCTCCCCATAATCGTTTGCTTTTCGCATTCGTGATATTGGATGTAAATCTCGGCGTCCTTTTGATAAATCGGAAATATCTCGCTACAATTAGGACATGGGTATGTTTTAGGCCTATAATCATCGTGAGTAGTTTCAGTTCTATGTTTTAAGGCAATATCTCTAGTTCCGAATTCCTTTTTGCAAGTATTACATACGTAAGCTACCCAGCATTTGGAGCGATGTAAGGCTAACTCGAAATTAGGAAACTCATCAAGACAAGCTAGGCATCTAGACCTACCGTCTAGGAAGTTTCTTGATACTACAATATAGACCCCTTTTCCATCTATTTTGGGATTGTATAGATTCATATTTTCTAAAACGTGCTTGACTCTTAAGCAACCCTCAATACCGTCTTCCCACTCTCCATTCGTGAGAACTTTTACACAATCCCTGATCGTGCTTGTATGAATCTTAACTTTTTCTTCAGGTGCAATACGCATTAATAACCTATCTATAGTAAGTCTAACAACATCTCTACTCGTTCTAGAGCGTTGTAGTGGTCGAGTAGATTGCATCTTATCCTCTCCTAGCTAACTGGGCCTCTAGTACCTTGAGAAGCTCCTTTTGGTTTTATGACCAGTGTGGCAATAAGAATCGTCAATATCGCGTTGATGAATGCAAACCCTATTGTAGAAAGTAGGGGTAAATCACTTAGCCCAATACTAGGATATCCGAAAAGATATAGTATCACAGTCAGTATAGATGCAATGATTATTCTTCCTAGAAATCTAAGGTTGAAAAACCCTGTAAGTAGTAGGAATAAGCCAGATAGGAGCAGAAATGCTAAGGAAATTATCATATCCTGATTATCCTGTAGAATATTCGGAAAAGGAATCACTATCGGGCTTATTACTAGCACAAGAGAGATAACGGTGCTCTTACAATTATGCTATTCTTACATGTAGTTCTTCAGGAGTTCGAGATATTATACAGAATCAAAAAGTCCGAATCTTGGATCATATTTAATCCTTGTCTGACCCGTAGCGCCAAAATTTGATTCTGGTTAGTATTCAGAGTGTCATTCTGGCTAATCCATTGACTCGAATCATTTAGGTTTCATTTTTCTGGGGAGTACAATTACGGCCGCTAGCACTACGACCGCGAGCATAATTGCAACAAGAGGTGTAAGGTAATCTACGTGACCTCCCGAGACGACTTGTTTTAGTTTGTCAAAATAGCTTATGCTATCTTCTATGCCGACTTCCTTCGATGGTTGTTTGGTTACCCCTTTTTCCACTTCCTTAGTCACTTCCTTACGGCCTTCTCTTATAGTCTCTGGGCAAACGCTAGTGACTTTCAAAAAGAATGAAACATCTGTGCCTTGGCCGATGGGACTATGCCCTTCATAGAGAGGTTTTAGGTAACCTTGTGGAGTCAGGGGGCTATTACTGGAATCAAACTCTATCCCATACAAACCATCTGGTGCATCGCTGTTCGCTGTGAAGACTACGGTGAAATTCTCTTGCCCACCTATTTGCAGAATCAGAGGGTTCGGAGAAAATGACGCTTTGACCCCTTTGATATCATCTCGGATTGTTGTCCCATTTTCAAGAGTAGGTTGTCTCAAGGATAGATTTAGGTTAAGAGGGAATGAAAAATTGCGAGTTGATGTGACTGTAAATTTGAGGCTCGCAGATGTTTCTCTGGTGAGTGTGTATGTCGTCACGTTGGGATAATTGCCTACACATCCTTTTTCCACTGAGCAGAACCCCGACGGGGAGAATGGATCGCTGTGCCGCCATGCCTCGACTACAACCGCCTTGGGAGCGTCTAGCCCTCTATATCTCCAGACGCTATTGTCGTAGAGGACGATATCAGAGCCAATGCCCTTTCTACCAGTAAAATTTCCGTCTGGAAGCATGAATATTATTTTATCTCCTTTGATATCCCAGAAACCTTGTTGAAACTTCTCTCCGTCATATCTGGCTATTAGCGCTCCGTTAGACTTCAGTGTGAACCAACTACTATTAGCAAACCGCTCTGATATTTTGATATTAGGATACTGAGCATTCAAGCCTCTTTGTTGCTCGGGCGTGAATGCCTTCTGCAAACCCATAATATTGTGGTATTCGTCGTCAATTCCGACCCTGACATTGATAATCTTGAGGTAGAATAGCGGGTCACCCTCCACTGTTTTTACATAATTTGGCTCCGCTATCGCCATGCGTATATAGTAAAGCCCGGAGGTGACGTTTGAACCAGCTTTAAGAGTAACCGTAACTTTCTTCGCGGGTGCATCAGGACTCAGGGCGACATGGTCTGGAGAAATTTCAGACGATACCTCCAAGAATTCATCAACGAAACGCCCAAATCTCCCTTCAGGAAGACCGAATCCAATACTAGTCACCTGACGGTACTTGACCATTGGAGTATACGATACACCTAAGGCAACTACGCGGTCAAAGACAAGAGTGAAGTTGATGTTCTTGGGATATTCTAACAGTCTAGGGAAATTCTGGTTGACGTATGGATTCAAGCCTTTGCAGTCCCGCTCCAAGCATCTCGCCGTAAGGTTCATTTCTAGCTCGAAGCTTGCAGAAGTTCCATTCAACATTGTTAGGACATAGACATCGTGATGCGTTCGGACGTCGTAAACTTTCTCAGCCGAAAGAAACTGATGGTTCATAGGAACGATTGGAGCACTGTGAGACCAAGGGTTAGGTGGTGGTGGACAACAACCAGGATCAAATGCACTTGCACTATGCATTGATGCGGCTACCAGTGATGAGACAAATAGCAATGTTACCACTGCTAGAGATCTTATCGTTTTCACACTATCCCACCTACAACAGTCACTGCTGCCAATGTAAGAAAAACGATCTTCAATGGATACCATAATAGAAGCCATAACTAATATAAATGAACGGTGGAGTAAGAGGCTTAAGGATTCATCACACAACAAAAGTTAACAGCAATAACTTTCCGACAATAAGTTAACAGAATCGTTAAGGATTTCGTCTAAATAGATAATTTATTGGGACTTTTTTGATGTAATAGGGAAGGAAAAGAGCGATTGACCCTAATAGGTTGTAATCTGAGCCTGGTTGTCGAATTAAGTAACTGTTTACAGTTTATTAAACGTAATTATGTACATGTTTAATTCCTGACATGGGCCGATAAATCCTTCAGAGGTAAATGATGATGTGCTCATCATGGTGACGGGCTGCAAGAACTGGACCTACTAATAGGAGCCTTCTAAGCAGAGATTTGGTATGGGATGACCCAGATTTCAAACGGACTCAAGGCCCAAAGGGAACTGGCAGTGTACAGCCAAGACCGAATTATTAGTCAGACAGATACTCGCTCGGGTATTGTTGAAACTCCTGGTACTCTACTGGCTTGTATACCTCCTGGATAGGATGAATTGTCGGTTGTTTGTCACCTGATGATACTCGGCAGGCGAACGCTCAACGGAAGGGCAATCCTATGGAGAGAGCTGATTTCAGGGTAGGCTTCTATGCAAATAAGCTAACAGAATCATGTTTGCCCATGTTATTCATGCTCCTTTGATAAACAATGTAGAAAATAAGACAAATTGTTGTGCGTTTACTCAATAAATATTGCAGGCCTGTAAGGTTTGGCCCTTGAAGCTCTGTTTTTAGGATCGTAAATCATAGGATCATCCTCAGAATAAATTTCAACTATACACCCTAATTCACTTTCAGAGAACTTCTTTGCATCAAGCAGCACTGGTTTCTCATCTAAAGGCCCCAAGATCTTCCTTCTTGTTTTCATGTCAGCAGCCATTATGGAAACTTCTTCAACCAGAGTCTGGGCGAATCCGGAGACATCTTTCGCCTTTTTCTTCAGAGTTTCGTCCTTCAGCAGAGTTTTGATCAAAGCTCCAACGCTCAACTCTCCCTTTTCTGCTAAGTCTATTGCAGTCAGGTAAGCCTGCCACTTCCATTTTGCACCTGTATAGAGGATCGCTTTCCTTGGCGTCATCTTTGTTACTTTCAATATGCTCTGCACATCATCTAGAACATTTTTGACCAGATTCTCCGCCTCTTCAGCAGTCGCATCAGTCCAAGCTTTGTCGACTTTAGGCCAGGGGGCCCTAGCGACAAAATCTGTGTTCCCAAACAACTCCCATATCTCCTCGCACAGGTACGGTGTAAAAGGCGCAAGCATCCTTACCCTAGCTTGCATGACGTAGTTCAGCACAGAATTCTTCACATTTTCTTGGCTTGCAGTCCTCTTAAGATACCATGAAATGTCCTGATCAAGAATATAGACTATATGGTGCAGAGCTTCCCTGACCCTAAGTTTCTCCATAGCCTCTGTAGCAAGTGTGATTGTACTTTGGACTCTGCTCAGCAGCCACTTGTCCGCAATGGAGAGTTTCGATTTTTCAATTCTTGACTCTTTGGAAACTTCCTGCGCAAGCGAATAGAACTTGCTCAGTCGCTCCGTAAATGTTCTGACAAGATCCCTGCCAAAATCAGCATCTTGGAGCAGCTCTGCAGTAGCCATTATGGAAACCCTCAACGGGTCTGCCCCGTACGATTTAATCGCCTGCCTTAGTGGTATGATATTTCCAAAAGACTTCGACATTTTCTTCCCCTCCATTAGCATTGAGCCATTGACAACTATCTGTTTGGGCCAAAGCTCCCGCGGGAATATGGCACAGTGGTTGAAGATGAAGAAAGTCAGATGGTTTGGCACTAAATCCCTGCCTGAATGTCTGCTGTCAAGAGGGTAAAAATACAGAAACTCTTCCCTTATTTCTTCAACAATGTTCTTTTCGATTTTTGTCGCTGCAGAGACCTTTTCCGCACCTCCTTTGCCGAGGAAAACGTAGTCGAAAAATTCGCTTGGCAATTGTTCTGCAGCAATCTTCCTTTCGTTCAGCTGTCTCGCTATTGTGTAATAAGCCATGTAGATCACTGAATCGGATAAACTCTCTATGATCCATTCCTTATCGAAGGGAAGCTTCGTACCCATTCCAGACTTTCTTGCACATGCCTTCTCTCTGAGCCATCCTACAGTATACTGAAATTCTGGCCTTATGTCTTCTGGCAAGATGTTCATTGAAGCAAGACATTCCCTTGCAGTTTCCTTCCATTGCGGGTCTCCGTAATCGATGAACCATTGGTTTTCGAAAATCTTGACCGTGCATTCTGTTCCGCACCTGCAGATTACAGGCCTGTTCATTATCGTGTAGAGCATTGTTCCCTTGCCGTTCTTTAGCATCTCCGCCTTGACGCTGTCTCGAGCCTCGCGTACCCCTAAACCAGCATAATGTCCGGTATTGGGCAGCATTTTGCCAAGGTTGAATTCATAGGTATAGAGCTGCTTAGTAGCATCCTCCAAACTGGCATCACCTTGTTTCTGGATATTCATCTCCTCGATTATTTCCGCAGCAGGTACCCCAGAATATTTCTCAGAAGAAATTATCACGATAGGGTTGATCGACCTGAGCATTTCTTGGAAGCCTGAATCTTTCCTTAGGTCTTCCAGCGCTTGGAAGTCATACGGTGCATGTGCAGGGACCGACATTACGATTCCTGTTCCATTCTTCGGATCCACGAATTTTGCTGGTAGTATAGCAGTTTTCGCGCCTGTAAACTTGTTTACAAGATACTTGCCGATGAATTCACTACCTTTATGCTCCGACTCTACCGAAATCTTGCCGCCGAGAATCTCTAAATTGGGTATTGCATCTTTGCCAATGATCCACTTTTCGCTTCCTATTTGCGTCTTGACATATACTGCGTCGGGGTTTACCCACACGTTTGTAATTCCAAATACCGTTTCTGGTCTTAACGTCGCGGTAGGGATAGTATAGCCATCAAGGTCAAACTTCACAAGCGTGTATTCGCCGATTTCAGGCTCTACATCGCCAACAGTATCATGTTGGCCAACAGGGTTGCCGTCTTTCGGGCACCAGCCCACAGGATGGCTGCCTCTTGTTATGTACCCTTTCTCTGCGAGTTTTTGGAACTGCCACTCGATGAACTTGCTATATTGAGGATCGATTGTTGTGAACTCTCTCCTCCAATCTATCGAATACCCTATTTCGATCATGCCGTTCTTGATCTCTTGGTGGAAGTATCTTGCAATGTCGATCGGCTCGCCGAGCTTCCTTATGTCATCCTCAGAAACTCCATAGATCTTCCTGAATGTTTCGATAAGTTCACTATCGCCCTCTGAAATTCTCCTCGACATCGCAAGTATCGGCGTCCCGGTATAATGAAACGCCATAGGGAGCAGAACATTGAAGCCCTGCATCCTCTTGTATCTGGCATGGACATCTGCAAGAGTATACGTCCTTCCGTGCCCTATGTGCTGAGGAGAGTTGGGATATGGGTAAGCAACGGTAATGTAGAACTTCTGTTTTGATGGATCGGGGTTCGTTTCGAATATCCTGGCTTCCGTCCATCGCCTTCTCCATTTGTTCTGAATCGAATCCCAATCTATCGGCAAGGCTAATCTCTACGCTTTGATTCTGGACTTTACAAACTCTATGGCTTCCCGTTTTATAGACTGCACATCAGCCTGCTTGGAGCTTCCGCCCTGACCGAATCTCGCATCCCCTCCACCCGAGCCTCCAAACGTTTTTGCTGTTGCCTTGACCAAATCTCCAGCCCTTATTCCGAAATCTTGAGCTTCCTTCCCGCAGAAGATGAATAACCTGACGCTTCCAGCAATATTTGCTATTCCAAGGTACACGAGGTTGGGGATTTTGGATATAGCTTCTTCTCCAGTAGCAACATAGAAATCGTCCTCCATCCCCTCCTCTGAACTCACATAGAGCAGAGTTCCTCCAATTTTCTCTGCGGATGCAGGGATTTTATCGACAAGGAGAGACGCGAATTTTCTTGCAAGGTTTTTCTGTTTCTTCTTGATGTTATCGTACTGCTCCCTCAGGTTGCGAACGGCTTCAACTAGCTTCTCAGGTTGCGCACCTAAGCTCTGCGAGAGATTCGAAAGAAGCCTTGCCTGTTTTTGCATGTATTCCACTGCAACTTCTCCCGCAACGTATTCCAGCCTCTCCACTCCATCTTGCACTCTTTCCGCTTTGGTTATCTTGATTGGCCCGATGATACCAGTATTCTCCGCATGAGTGCCTCCGCACGCTTCAATGTCCCAGTCCTTGATGTTAATTATTCTGACGCTATTTCCAGGGGCTATTCCTCCCTGATAAATACGGAAACCATACTTCCTCTCCGCTTCCTTCCTCGGAAGAACTTCCTTCGTCACGGGCAAGTTCATCTGCACGGCCATGTTGGCAAGTTTCTCGATTTCTTCGACCTGCTTTTCGCTTAGGTGTTCAAAATGGGTTATGTCAAGTCTTGCTTTGTCGATGTCCTTGAAGGCTCCATGCTGCCAGACCCAAGAGCCGAGATACTTCTGAGCCGCACCGTTTACGATATGTGTCGCTGTATGATGTCTCATTATGATTCCTCTCCTATGCCAGTCTACATCACCTTTGACAGTATCTCCTTCCTTGAAATTGCAGTCCCTTACAGTATGAATCGCAATGTCTCCATACTTGCTGACATCAAGAACTTCGCGTCCATTTAACGTCCCAAGGTCTGGTTCTTGCCCTCCAGCCCTTGCAAACATCGCTGTTTGGTCCAGAACCACATATTTGCTATCGAATATACGCAGAACCTTGGCCTCGAACTCTTTGACATTCTGATCCTCATAATAAATCAACCTTGTAGCATGCAAACCCTCAACGTTAAACTTCGCCTTCTCCTCCTCTGGCTTCTGCACCATGTGTTTTTCCGTGACCTTGACATAGAAGTCATCGGGGATTGTTACCGGTAGACCCTTCTCCTTGAGCAGTTCGGGGGTTATGCCTTCGGAATCGTAGAACCGTATGAGGTCATCCTCGGTTATAGGCTTCCTAGACGACTTTAGAATTTCAACCATCTTTGAAGTTCTTTCCCCTGCGTTCTTGTACCTTCTCTGCTCGACGCTCAGAATAGTTGCAACGTCGTCTCTATGCTCCTTCAGCTCTGGGTAGAGAGCTTTAAGGTAGGCAATATGCCAGTCAGCAATCTCCTCGAGTTTGATCTCCCACCCGTACTTGTCGATGAAGCCCAGAGCCCTCCTCAATATCACTCTGAGATTGTACCCTCCTCCAACATTGCTAGGCAATCCTCCGTCTGAAATTGCGAATACTAGGCTTCTCACATGATCGGCTATTGCATATAGGGCCTGCAGCTGTCCAACCTTTTGCTCGAGACCTTCCTGCGTAACTCCAAGTTTCGCGGCAACTTGCTTCTTCGCCAATGCCAAATCCTTCACTTCGTCAAGGTTCAAAGCTCCCGCAATCTTCGAATATTCCCTGAACAAATCATGGTCATATTCGACTCCGCATTTTTCTATCAACTGGCCAACCACTGGTCCGAAGACAGAGTCGTATGCTGTAGGCGTTCCTTGCGTGATCCAGGTGAATCTCTCAAGGCCAGCACCCATGTCTATCACCTTGTTGCTCATCGTGCGGTAATCGCTCTGGGAACCCTCAAACTCTGTGAAGACAGCATTCCCCAGCTCTATTCCTCTGACATGATATTCGAGGGCGTATCCGAATGCTCCATACCCCAGCCAGACATCTTCCATCCATACTATCTCTTCTGGTGGAATTCCAAAAGGCCCAGTTAGCAGCTCATAATCGAGTTCTATACACCTATCCTTCCAGTATCCTTTATCATCAGCAATAGAATGCTGGCCTATCATGCAGAAGGACGTGAAGTGCTTTCCGCTGACACCTACATTGGTAATGTCGTTGAACCTTAAGCACATCTGAGGGACGATTAGAGGATTCTCTGGGAGCTGAAAAGTGACCCTCCCTCCCTCTATTCTCTGAAAGTCTACGATTGATGCGACTGTGAAAAATAGGTCTGGTCGCCATCTGCACACCACTGGGTATCTGGCAACGCTCGCATGGCCTTTATTGACAAAGAAGTTCTCAACTTGTTTCCAAGTTTCTACGTAATCATACCTCTTTGATGTTGGAGGGTTTCCTATGAATTCATACTGCTGGCAGGGCTGCTCTGCACAAGTTTTCCTATCCTGATCTAGAGTCCAAAAGAACCTTCCGCAAGAGGCGCATCCTTTTCTCTCAAAGCCCTTGCTCCTGAAGAGCTCTACCTCGTAATACTTTTTCGGATCCGAGGAGAACTTTTCACGAAGAACATCTTTCTCCCTCATCTCGTACATCTCCATTCGTGCGCTTAATATTGGTTCCTTGAATTGAGTGGCGCATGGAAAAGGTCTATATTAGTCTCGATTCTAAATTGCCTTAATGGCTCCACCTGCAGTCAACAGAACGGTAATGGTAGAAGCCAAAAATCTGGTCAAGATATACACTGGCGAAGGCGTAGCAACAACGGC
>CAZXXP010000019.1:15433-18685 GCA_964644785.1 uncultured Nitrosopumilales archaeon
TATCAAGGAGAGTTCGTCGCAATAGTAGGCCCCTCTGGCAGCGGCAAGTCTACACTGTTGAACATGCTTGGCGCTCTTGACATACCAACTAGCGGGAAACTCTTCATAGACGGGATTGACATAACGACCATGGACGGCGCAAAGCTTGCAGAATTGAGGAATAGGAAGATAGGCTTCATCTTCCAATCTTTCAACCTGATTTCAAGAATGAATGCCCTGCAGAATGTTGAGCTCCCTCTCGCGATAAGGGGCGTTCCAAGCGATGAGCGACGGAGGAGGGCAATAAAAATGCTCGAACTGGTCGGCCTGAGGCAGAGAATGCTCCACAAGCCCTCTGAAATGAGCGGCGGAGAGCAACAGAGGGTAGCCATAGCTAGGGCACTGGTCACGGATCCTCCAATACTCCTTGGCGACGAGCCTTCAGGAAACTTGGACACAAAGAACACGCAGGTAATAGTGGATTTGATTAAGAAACTGAACAAAGAGGCTGGAAAGACGGTAATCGTCATTACCCACAACCTCGAGGTTGCAGACGAATCAGATCGCATAATATTCATCAGGGACGGGAAAGTGGAGCGCGAGAAGGTTGCGGCACCCCCGATGGCCTAGCCTTCTGCAACAGTTTCTACGGGCATTATCTGAGGTTTTCTGACTATCTTCTCTACAATCTTAACGCTCAAAATAGCAAATGGCTGCTTAGGGTCTACATCGCACTCATAGCCCAGTACTTCCGAAATACTCGGAGAAAACTCCAGATGGTTACCCTGCACGAATTTCTTGATGTTTATGCCACCCTCGCACCGTATGACTGCCTTGAATTTTTTAGGTGAAACATGCTCTGGTTTTAGTGACATTACCATCTTTGTCAGAAACTTCATCTTGTTTGGAGAATATTGGCTTGCATAAACGTTTCTGAACCCCTTTGCGATTTTCAGGAGATCTGACTTCTTAACAGGCTTTGATAATCTAATATTGGCTTCGGTAACCAGCTCAAACGACACGTCTGGTTGGGGTTTTTCCTCTAATACCTTTCCTCCTTTTACTTCAATTCCATAACTGAGCTTCGCAGAGAACTTTGCCGCAGCAACCTTGCGCTTCTTCGGCTCAATTATTTCAGCATAAAATGGCCTTCCATTACCGAGAACTAGGCTTTCATCGTCTTCGCTCCCGACCCAGGAAAACTTTGCCTTCTTTGAACCAAACATAGAAACCAAGTAATCTGCAACTGTAGCATGCGGGGCACCCTTTACCGTTGCAGTCATCGCATCTCTGCCTCTTCTGAGGTATTCCGCGCTTTGCCTTCATGTAGCGAGCAGCTATGAACAGTGAGCGGGGAGTAACCGTATGAAACTTCTCGATTGGGTTGACAACTACCACAAGATCAGGGTTTCTTACAGCAAATTTCTTTTTCAGAGTATTTTCAATTCTTTTTGCTATTGCGCTTGTAATCTCTGCTTTTACGGAGGAGCCACCCCTCAGCTTGAACTCTGCTCGTAAAGAGTCCTCATTTTCTAGGATCGAATGGGGTATGCTAGCGCCAACAAGGAATGTCTTGAATTCGTATTCTCGAAGCGCATCGATGACGTTTTTCGCTATGGTATTGATTTCCTTGATGATGCCTCCGCACAGGTAGCACTTCTCCGGCTCTTTTCCTCCAACTTTTTTCCTGATATGCTCTGCAAGCTCGACTTGCTCCTCCTTCCTCGGGCCAAACTGCCTTCCGAGGCACGAATCGCAGAGCGGATACTTAGAGAGTATTGCCTCCGCCTTCTGGAGAACTGCTGAATCGGCTTTCATTGTGTCGATAGCCTTCTCAGCAGCTGGCGCATCCCCCTGCCCTTGGTGGCTTTCAATACAGTCTTTGTCTGCTTGTAGCGCTGCATCATCTCCTTGATCTCCTTTTCAGTTCTGCCTGAGCCCCCAGCGATCCTCTTCATTCTTGAGGAGTTCAGAACGTCTGGATCGCTGCGCTCCTCTTTAGTCATCGACTGTATGATGAACTTCCACTTGTCGATGTTCTGCTCCATACCAGCCATATCCTCATCTTTCACCGCGCCTGCGAGGCCTGGTATTAGTTCGAGGAGTTTGCGTATTGAACCCATCTTGCGCACCTGCTCAAGCTGATAGTACAAATCGTCAATTGTCATTTTGCCAGAAACTATCCTTTGTAGTTTCTCTTCATCTGCTTCCGCTTCGAGTTCCTTGGCTTTTTCTAGAAGAGCCTTGATGTCACCCATGCCAAGAAGCCTTCCCACGAACCTCGTCGGCGAGAACACTTCGAGGTCGTCGATTCGCTCTCCTGTGCCTATAAACAGAATTCTGGCACCTGTAGCTGCCGCGGCTGCAAGTGCTCCTCCGCCTTTTGCAGCGCCGTCTAGTTTCGTAATTATTATTCCACCTACTGGAACTGCCGTATGGAATGCGTCAGCCTGAGCGTAGCACTGCTGCCCTATCGTCCCGTCAATCACGAGCAGGGTATAATTGGGAGTTATCTTTGATGAAATTGTCCTCATTTCGTCCAGCAAACCCTTCTCCTCTTTGTGCCTACCCGCAGTATCAACTATGATGACGTTCTTTCCCTGAGCTTTGAAATGCTCGACTCCGCTCCGTGCAATCCTGACAGCGTCCTTCTCCTTTTCATCCCCAAAGACTTCGACGCCTACTTTCTCCACATTTGTCCTGAGCTGAACAAGTGCACCGGGACGAAAAGTGTCTGCGCATACAACGCCAATTCTATGTCCCTTCTTGACAAGTAACCGTGAGAGCTTCCCTACTATTGTGGTCTTGCCGCTGCCCTGAATACCCATCATCAACACAACGCTGATTGTCTCACCGGGAAGCTCGAAACTGCCTTCAGAGCCCAGAAAGCCCGAAAGCTCTTCATAGAGAATCTTTACTATGTGATCCTTCCTCGGAAGCCCAGGCGGAGGCTTTTCTTCCAGAGCCCTCTTCTTCACCCTCTCAGTGACTGAGGCAGCCTGCTTGACCTGAACGTCAGCCTGCAGAAGAGTCCTGAAAAGGTCGTTGACGAACTCCTTTACAGTTTCTTCGTCTATTGTGTCCGCTCCGAGAAGTTTCTTTATTGCAGATTGTAGGCCTTCACGGAGCTTGTCAAGAACCATCTTGTTCACGGTGCTTAGAAAGTCATTTTCTAAAAAGGTTCTGTTAGGTCTTTTCTTGCAGATCAAATACTAAGGTACTAAACTTTGGCAAAATCTGATTTAGCGATCTGTCTAGCCTGATTGCTGCGCT
>CAZXXP010000020.1:0-18601 GCA_964644785.1 uncultured Nitrosopumilales archaeon
AGGGTATAATGGGCTGCCTCTCTTTCTTCATTACTGAAGCCCTCCCCATAAGCTCTCTGCTTGACCATCTCTACATAATTGGGGGCAAAGACATTCCATAGGAATTCTCTTACCCTGTTTGCAGGAACGAAGAAGTTATAGTCCTTGTACCCTTCAATGACCTCCTTCACCATAACGTAAAGTTCGCTCAGAATCCACTTGTCTGTAGGCGCAAGGTCTGCCTTTTGCGGATTCGGAAAGTTGGAGATGAACTTTGAAACGTTCCAAAGTTTTGTGACAAACTTACCAACGCCAGCTATTTTGACCTCTGAAACTCTAAAGTCAGAGCCCAGACTCGACTCCGAAGCTGCCCAGAGCCTGAAAGTGTCTGCACCGTATTTTTTCAGAATTGGTAGTGGGTCAATTGCGTTTCCCTTGCTTTTGCTCATCTTTTCTCCCTTTTCATCAACCCCGTAGCCCATTATCCAAGCGTGTTCAAACGGAGGTTTCCCAGTGAGCTGCAGACAACGGAGCACGGTGTAGTACAGCCAAGTGCGAACTATGTCTTTGGCCTGCGGCCTCAGCGCTGTAGGGTATGTTGCAGAATGAAACTCTTTGTCTGCAAGATATTTTGTTATGAATAGTGGGGATATGCTGGAGTCCATCCATGTATCAAATGTCCTTTCATCACCAACGAATTCTGTTCTTCCGCATTTACTGCACCTTTCAAATGGAGCCTCCTGCTTCCACGGTTGATAGTACTGACCGGGTTCGGGTACATGTGCAGTATTGCATGACCTGCAATACCAGACGGGAATTTCCGTGCCGTAAAATCTCCTTCTTGAAATAGGCCAGTCAAAACTAACAGAATCTATCCAGTCAAGCAATATCCTTCTGTGACTTTCTGGATGGAAGATTAGTTTCTTGGCTACTTCCCTAACCTGCTCCTTTTGATCTAATTGTTTAAGATAGTATTCGTCCATGGGAATAATTTCAATTGGAGTGTTGCTCCTTTCGCAGACTGGGGTCCTGTGCATCAAGCTCTCCTTCTTTATGACAAGGCCCAAAGATTCCATGTCCTCCACGATCTTTTGCCTTGCCTGCTTGACTTTCAGTCCCTTGTATTGAGCCGCACTCTCTGTCATCCTACCATCTGAATCTATAGAGATAGTTTCTGGGAGGCCCAATTCCCTGAAAAGTAGAACGTCTGTGTAATCGCCGTAGCTGCAGATCATCACTGCTCCAGAGCCAAACTCCTGCTTCGCACTTGGATGCGAGATTATCTTCACTTCTCTGTTGAATATCGGTGTGATCACCGTCTTGCCCTGAAGTTCTGTATATCTGGCATCTTCGGGGTTCACTATTATGGCCCTACAAGAGCTCAACAGCTCTGGTCTTGTGGTTGCTATGGGAATTTCTTCCTCGGTTTCTTCTACCTTGAACCTGAGATAGACCAACTGTGAGGGAATTTCTTCGTAGATGACATCGGCGTCAGCGAGCGTCGTCCTGCAATTGACACAGTAGTTGTTAGGCCTTTTTGACTGGTAAATCATTCCGCCTTTCCATAGTTTTATGAAAGTGGATTGAGTGAGCTTCCTGTATTCTTCTGAATCGGTTCGATAGTAATTGGCAAAGTCTCCAGACATGCCCATGACCTTCATTATCTCCAGAATCTGAGCCTCCAAATCGTCCAAGGCGTGCTTACACAGATCTATGAACTTCTCCCTCGGAGTACTGATCATGCTGATTTTGTACTTCTTCTCCGTGTAAAGTTCTACGGGAAGTCCATTTCGGTCAATTCCAATTGGGAAGTAGACAGCGTTATCAAACATTCTTGCCGTCCTTGCTATCATGTCTATCTGGGAATAGTGAGCCGCGGCTCCTATGTGCCAGGGGCTTCCTGATGGGTACGGAGGAGGGGTGTCTATTGTGAATTTCTTTCTTGGGTCTTCATGATCAAATTTGTAAGTTTCCAGCTCTTCCCAGCGCCTTCTTAGCGGTTCCTCTAGCGCTGTGCTCCAGACCTTCTCTGTCAGTTTCGGGCTTGAAATCGTATTTCACCGTTTGCAAGGATGGTTTTTGAATTTCTAATAATCTTTGCTAGAGCTCGCCCGCATCTCTACCTAGGATTACTGTTGCCTCGTTGCATGTGTCTATGCTCCACGGATAGTTTGGCATTTGCCTATCTTTTGATTGAAGACGCTCTTGCGTCCAATTGATGGAAAACACAAAGTGAATGGAGAGTCTACATGTTACTTTGATGTCTTTCTTAGCATGGATGCTTTCTTCATGCCCACAGCTGAAAGTTTGTAGGACCTTTTACTTCCATCTCTAGCCTCTTCCAAGACATCGCTCTTCATGTCACGCTTGAAGTTGTGTGTGATCCAGTCATCAAGATTCACACCAAGATCCTTTGCTTGGCTCTTGATCTCCTCAAGCAATATCGGTTTGTTATCGTTCATAAGTAACATTGCATAGACTACTTTGCTTCTCTCCCTTGCCTTCTCCCAAGTTTCTATGTTGTTTGCTATCCATTCGGGAATCTGTTTCTTAACAGGTTTTACCTGCTCGGGATGTTTTGAGAATAGCGCCATCGCTCCTGGAATAGCTTTGACAATCTCTTCTATACTGTTGGCTTCGATATCAACTTCCACGAGCCCCTTTGCGTTGACCCTAGCTACAAGACCTACCATTGCAGGTTTAGAAATTGGAACTAGATATTAAGACATTTCTTCCATGCTCTCTGTCAACATGGACTCAGATTATGACGCAATCATCATAGGCGCTGGTCACAATGGCCTAGTCTGCGCCAACTATCTTGCTCGAAAGAAGCTTAGAGTCCTTGTACTTGAGAAGAGAAGTGTCGTCGGTGGGGCATGTGTTACAGAAGAGTTGTGGCCCAAAACCAAGGTTTCTACTGCAGCCTATGTCTGCTCCCTTCTGGATAAGCAAATCATAGATGATTTGAATTTGCAGACACATGGTTTCAAGTTTCTTCTTAGAGAGCCTCCTTCGTTCACGCCATTTCTAAATGGAAGATACCTATTCCTGCACAATGACCTGGAAAAGAGCAGGAAGGAAATCGCAAAGTTCTCCAAGAAAGATGCTGAAAACTATGGTAACTATGAGGATTCTATGACTAAACTTGCAGAAACAATCGAACCTCTGCTGAAGCAGACTGCTCCAAAAAACATGTATGATATGATAAAGTTCGGGTTGAAGAATCGAAAACTATTGAGCAGCTTAACAGAATTGATGGACTTTGCATTGCTTCCGGCAAAAGACTTCCTCGATAGATGGTTCGACTCAGAAGAACTGAAAGCGACTCTCGCAACTGATGGTATAATAGGCTCCTTCGCATCTCCTTCGACTCCCGGGACTGCTTACGTCCTGCTGCACCATGTCATGGGTAACATTGCAGGGAGGGGGAAATGGGGCTACGTTGAAGGAGGTTTGGGCTCGATAACGAGTGCGCTGACAAAAAGTGCAGAGGAATATGCAGTCAAGATAAAGACCAATGCTAGAGTAGAGAAGATTCTAATTGAAGATGGCAAGGCTGTCGGCATTGTTGCGAAAGACGGACAGACGTACAGGGCAAAGAGAATAATTTCAAATGCAGAGCCGAAACTCACCTTCCTGAATCTTGTCGGAGAAGATCATCTTCAAGAAGGTTTTCTACAGAAAGTCAGAAACTATAAGACCGAAGCAGCGTCGTTCAAGATAAACTTCCTCCTCAACGGCCTTCCTGATTTCGATGCCTATCCTACAAAAGAAAACAGACTCGGGCCACAGCACATGGGAACTATCCACATTTGTGAGGATTTTGAGTATATGGAGAGGGCTTTTGACGACGCAAAATATGGAAAAACATCAGAGAACCCGGTAGTTGAAATGTGCATCCCGAGCTCAGTTGACAAAACTCTGGCTCCTGCAGGAATGTATATTGCGAGTTGTTTTGTTCAATATACACCTTACAAACTTGTTAATGGTAGTTGGGAATCTGAGAAGGAAATGTTTGTCGAAAAGACCATTTCAACGATAAAGAAATACGCTCCGAACATCGAAGACATCATTGAGAAGAAACATGCACTTTCTCCCGTTGACCTCGAAGTAGAATACTCGCTCACTGGCGGCAACATCTTTCATGGAGACATGACTCTGAATCAACTATTCCTGTTCAGGTTCAATTATAGAACCCCGATAAAGAACCTCTACCTGTGTGGCTCTGGCACTCATCCCGGCGGAGGTGTAACTGGCCTTCCTGGGTATAACGCCGCAAGAGAAATCCTTAGCGACTAGAACTCAGTAATTCCAAGAAGGTCCCTAGCGATTACCATCCTTTGAATTTCGTTGGTCCCTTCGTAAATCTCTGCGATGAAAGAATCCCTGTACCATCTTTCAATGCCGTATCCTTCAACCAGACCTAGTTCTCCATGAATGTCCAACGCCCTGTCTATGATCCTCGAAGCAATCTCTGAAACATACGCCTTTGCCATTGCAGAGTTTCTCGAAACCCTCGCCCTGAAATTTTTCGGGACTCTTTCACCCTTGGCTATCATCTTGAAGTATTCATCGAGTTCTGAGAGCGAATTGTACACTACTAACCTAGCAGCATGAATATCCATTGCGGAATCCGCTATCATCCACTGGACGCTCTGTTTGTCAGCGAGCGAACTTCCCAGAGTCTCTTGTTTCTTGACAAAGCTGACCATAGTTTCAAGTGTCTTTTCTGCAGCTCCAAGAGCCCCAGCCGCGAGCCCTATCCTCCCACCGTCAAGTGCCGTCAGGGCAACTGTGAAGCCAGCACCCAATTGTCCGAGAATGTTTTCTTTGGGCACCATGCAGTTCTCGAAGACCAGCTCAGCAGTGGTTGATGCTCTGATTCCCATCTTCTTCTCCACCTTGCCAACTGAAAAACGAGCAAAGCCCTTTTCGACGATAAATGCGGTTATGCCCCCGGCAGGCCCCAGCACTCTATCATTTGCTGCGAAAACTACTATAACATCGGCTCTGTCCCCATTTGTGCAGAATAGCTTGCTGCCGTTGAGGACAAATTCATTACCTCTTCTCTCTGCCGTCGTCCTAATGTTCGCAGCATCACTCCCTGCAGCAGCCTCCGTAAGTGCAAATGCCCCTAGTTTCTCTCCCCTGCTCAGGGAGGGAAGGTACTTCACCCTCTGCTCTTCCGTCCCAAATAGCCATATTGGAGTGCAAGCCAAGCCCAGATGAGCGCCTACGATGGTACCGTGAGCCGAGCATACCCTACCGAATTCTTCAATAAGTATCCCGTATTCAACTTCTCCATAACCAGCTCCGCCGTATTCTCGTGGCATGTTGATGCCCATTAGGCCCTGCCTAGCGATCTTCTCTATGTTCGCAGTAGGAAACTGCTCAGTCTTGTCGTAATATTCAACTGTAGGTAGAATCTCCCCTTCAAGAAACTTCCTTGCCGATTTTCTAAACAGATTTTGTTCGTCTGTAAGGTTCAACGAACCACCTAGCTCAGAACCTTCCTTGCCGTTTCCATCTGCAAGTCAGAATTTCTGCCGCCAAGGATCTCTATTGCCTTTGCATCTCTTACAAAGCGTTCAACTGGATAGTCCCTGATGAAACCGTATCCTCCATGAATCTTCAGGGCGAGCTTTGCAGATTTTGTTGCCATAGTCGTCGCAGCAACCTTTGCAGCAGCGGCCTCGCTCCAGACATTGTTTCCCTGATCCTTTATTTTAGAAATTCTATCCAGTAGAGAAGATGTAGACTGGATACCGTTTGTAATAATAGAGATCATTTCTTGAATGGCTTCAAACTTTGCTATTGGTTTACCGAACTGAATCCTTTGGTTGGCATATTTTACAGCGGCACTGAGTGAGGCCCTAGCTATGCCCAGGGCAATTGATGCCATGCCAAGCCAGACGCCTTCCTGCAATAGTTGTAGGATTGCTGGTGCATCTTGCTTTGTGCCCAGAGCTCTATTCTTTGAAATCTTTGCGTTATGGAAATGAATATGTGTTATTCCAGACGCCCTGACACCTAACAACCCAATACTCTTACCCTTTACGAAACCTTCTGTCTCCTCCAAAATCAGAAAGTCTGCTCCGCCATCAGAATCACACATTGTGATGCAAACGTCTGCAAACGAGCCATTTACCACGTATTGCTTTGTCCCGTTTATTACATATCCATCGTTGCCAAGCGCGAGAGACATTTTCGAGTCAAACGAAAGGCCTTCAGAGACTGCTATTGCCCCGATCTTCCCCGAAGCAAGCCCGAGTAGAAGTTTTTTTTGATCCCCGCTACCAAATTCATCCAACATGCTGCACACAAGGTTATGGTTCAAGCAGGTCAGGGCAACCGAAGCGGAAGCCTGCCCAAGTTCGGTAACAACTTTCATTATGGTTTCAAAAGGCGCTCCTGCGCCTCCGTACTGCTCAGAGCAAAGGATACCAAACACTCCCATCGACGTTAATTTTTGAAACAAATCAGCAGGTATCAAAGCGTCAGAATCGATCTTGGAGGCTAAAGGCCTCAGCTCGTTTTCGGCAAATTCTCTGACTGTAGACTGTATGATTTCCTGCTCCTCCGAACTCGCCATCGTTTTAAGAGCCAGAGCCTCTAATTTGTCCTTTTCAGGGCAGCCTTTACAAGGTTGCGTATCAGAACTCCTACGAGTATGGGGCCGACGCCGCCAGGCACGGGAGATATCGCGTTTGCAACTTCCTTTACCTTCTCAAAATCAACGTCTCCAACTAGCTTTCCATCGATGTAATTGTTTCCAGCATCTATTACGACGGAGCCTTTAGACACCATATTTGCTGTAAGGCTCTTTGCTCTACCAACGTCCACTACTACAATATCGGCATTCTTGGTGTATCTTGCCATATCACGATAGGACGGCACGAGAGTGATAGATGCACCGCTATTAGCAAGAATGCTTGCCAGAGGCCTGCCGAGAATATTACTTGCCCCGATAATCGCTACGTCTTTGTTTGCAGTGTCGATTTTGTAGCTGCGCAGAATCTCGATTATGGCTTCCGCCCCTGCAGGCGCATAGACCTCTCTGCCCTGCATGATCCTCCCCAAACTTGCCGATGTCAAACCGTCAACATCTTTCTCAACATCTATTGAATCGATAATATTTTCCAGTTTCTTGGGAATCGGAAATTGGATAAGTATCCCGTGGATGTTTTTGTTGATGTTGAGCCTGTCTATGTATGATTTTAGCTCGGGAGCGGAAACCTTTGCATCAAGCTGATGTATGTTTGCTGTTGCACCGACCTCCCTGCACTGTTTCGCCTTGAGCTCCACATACCTCTTTGAATCATTATCGTTTCCAACCAGTATCAATGCTAATCTCGGAACAATTCCAATTTTCTTCAGTTCAGAAACCTTACTGGAGGCTTCGCCCTTTATTGCCGCCGCAAGTTCTCTCCCGCTCAGCAGAATTGTCATAGTCTCACTCAGAACAAGCCGTAAATTCTACCATTAGCATCTATATCCATCTTTTCTGCTGCAGTCGGCGTCATAACCGTTACAAGTATGAACCTCGCATTTTTATTTCTTGAAGCCTTCTTAAGAACATCGAGGGGAATTTTTGCCATGTAATTCCCATAAGCCTCTATGTGATCCTCTATGCCTAGCATGGATGCTATATCATCAATAGGTTTAATCTTCGATTTCTGAGCTATCGATATGGAACTTTTCAAACATCAGCAGTAGTCTCTTATGTTGTCAATATCACTTTTGTTTTTTGCGCTATTTGGCCAGAGCTAGCAGGATAGCACCGACCACCAATACGGTTCCTCCAGCGATGACTTTAGTAATCTTGCTCTTCTCCCGAATTTCCTTGAAGTAAAGCACGCCCCAGGATATACTCACGAGCATTGCAAGTTGAGGTAAGGGTCCTGCAAGTGCAAGTCCGATGTAATCAATCGATAGGGCTGCAGCAACGTTGCCTATACCCCACAAAATACCCGAGGATATGCTGTTGAGAGCGTTTAATCGAGATAACTGCCTCTTCCCTGCAAAGAACGATAATGCTCCTGACAAGAAAACCCCAAGCATCATGGACGGGATTATTGAATGCGCAGAGATTTTGTAAGTCAATGGAACAACGTACACTGAACCCCAGAGTATGCCCGCAAGAACAAAGAGCATGAAACCTTTCCTGACACTGCTTCCTTTGTCCCTTGATGATATCAGCGGCAGCCCGAGAATAAGAAGCGAAATCCCTGCTACGGCAAGAGCCATCGACTCAAATGGTTCCTGAAAGAAGACAGTCCCCCAAAGGAAAGAAACGAGTACTATGACCGCCTGCGCTATGGCAACTCCTGATACGCCCATGTACCTGATGGCGTTAGCTGATGCCAGATTAGCAACTGACCACATTATTCCAGGGATCAGCCCTATGATATTGAATTCCAATGGAATTCTAAGCAGCAACGAAGTAAAGATTCCGACTATAAGGGCACCTATCCCCACAAAGAACTGGTACGTGTAGGAATCTATGTTACTGATGCGCTTGAACGGTACGTAATAGGTCCCAAAGAAAAAAGCTGCAAAGACTGCAAGCGAAAGTCCTGTAAAATCGATCATGCGAACCTGCGTAGATGAGAGGGTTTTTCAGCTCTTCTATTATATCATCAGGAAATTGAGAGACATTCTTAGCGGGGTATGAAATGGCCCTGAACGTGTAAAAATCTGACTCTCAATGTTGCACATGCAGATTATGGTCTAAGGGTAATCTAAGTGTGTAGGTTTGCATGGAGCCTCATGCGATAGGAAATAAATCAAGACCGCTTTATTTACTCTAGTAGCCTATAGTGAGATTATCGAAATACGTTACAGAATCTGCTTTCGTCCGCAGCCCCACAGATCCTGCAAGAAAAGAGGCATCCCTAGCTTCTATCACTCGCTTGCCATCAAAGTATCCCTCTATCGACTCGCCTATTGCAACTACTGTCAAAGTATGCCAACTGCTTGGGCTTACTGTCATACTGACTGTAGCTATGACACTGCTGGTGCCACCTAAGTATTTGTACAGTACTACATTGTTGTCATGGGCACTGGCTCTGAACAGATAGTAGTTCCTTGCGTCATTGACCCTGAATATTATGCCTCCAGATTGGTCTATGCTGCCGAATACGGTTTTGAAAGACACGCTTACATTGAGATCTGTGTATTTTTTATCGCTTAAGATTGCTAATGGGAAGTGCACTTGAACCATTTCGTTAGATGTTTGAGCTAGAACGTTAGGAGGGCTGGGAGCTGTAGGGTCGCTCTTGACCTGCCATTCGCTCCTTGTACCTTGCCCGGTCTTGTCCGCTTTGAGATATGATGGAAGTGCGCCTTCTTGGTCTTTATCAAAATTGAAAGAATCCTTTCGGGAGAGTGTCGGCGCAACAGGTTTGGGAGCATTCGGCTGTGGAGGTACTACAACTGCGGGCGTAGCTGGCTTCTGGGTGGAGTTGGATAGAAAGAAAGCTCCAGCTCCGACGACTGCGATTACGAGTACCGCTATGATCAACTTAAGACTTGTTTTCATTTTGCGCCATCTCTAACCCGAGTTACGAACCCTCAGGGTGTGGATATTGTGGCTGGATTTAACGGTTGCCATGGTAATCTTGAAGAGAATTTAATAAGGCCCTGAATGGAGAAACGAGCAGAGCTGGCCATGTCCAGAATCATCTTCATAGCTTTGGCGTTTTGGCTCTTGCTTGTGCCAGCGCAGTTAGAAAGGGTTTATTCACAGGATGCAAACCTTAATTGGGCGCTCCCTGCTTATGATGCTCACAATACGGGCTTTAACCCTCAAACTACAATAACCAAAGCGAATGTAAAGGATCTTGAGCTGAGATGGCTTTACCAAGCACCCGAGAGGTCGACCCAAGTTCTCAATGCAAGAGTCGCGTTTGGCATACAGGCACCTGTAATTGTAGTCAATGGCATACTTTACTTTGTAACTGAATCGAATAAGCTCATAGCTCTTAACACAAACGACGGCTCCGAATTCTGGTCATACCAATACGACATAGCTGAGCTGCCGCTTTCTCCGACTTGGTCTTTCTTCCAGACAGAGAACGGGATATCCTATGTGGATGATAAAATATGGATGCAGACTAACGATTGCAACATCTATGCCTTCGAACCGCTTAGAGGGGGCAAGCTCTTTGAGCTTCTGAAGACCTGCTCCGACATACCGGGGAATGATGGCACGTATGTGGGACACTACTCGCCCATATTCTACAAAGGAATCATGATTACGAGGGCGTCTGCTGGAGGAGGTGGAGGTCGAGGTTTCATCGCAGGATACGATTCTTTTAACGGCAGATTACTCTGGAGATGGTTTGTCATCCCTCCGACTGGAGGAGATCCTGACTGGGATGAAAAGTCAGGTGCAAGCAAGGGCAACATCAACGCGTACAAGGGCGACTGGGGTCAGAACAAACTGATGGGAGGCGGCTCTGTGTTTTCTCTCATAGCTCTCGATGAAGAGAAAGGGATAATCTACTTTACAACTGGTGCGCCCGACCTCTCTTACGACGCAGCTCAAAGACCGGGACCGAACCTTTTTGCAAGTTCAGTAGTAGCGCTCAATGCCGAAACTGGGCAGTTGTTGTGGTACTATCAGACCACGCCGCACGATGTTCAGGGCCATGAGCCTGCAAGGAGCGTCATACTTGCGGACGCAGAAATCAAAGGGCAGAAGAAGCGAGTTGTCATAGCCGTAGACAAATCCGATTATGCTCATGTGTTGGACGCCGCTACAGGGCAGCTACTGCTAGATCCGATAAGTTTTGGCGCCGAAAAGATGAACCTGTACAATACGAATGAGGGAAATAGCGCTAATATGACGCTTTCGCAAGCAGCCCTTGTCGGCAAAACGTATTGTCCCGGACAGGCAGGAGGCTCAACGGTTCCCGCGTTTGCATATAACACGATATTCGCAGCGAGCCAGAGATGGTGCTCAGATGTTTCCAATGCGAAAGTAATTCAGAAGGGCATTACACTTGAAGGTTTCAGGACATCGCCATCTCAGATTCCTCCTTCGTCTTCAGTTTCAGCTATCGACGCTTCCACCGGGAAGATAAAGTGGACTTTCCAGATGAAGAACAGGTATCAGGGAGGAATAACAGTCAGCGGAGGAGTTGTCTATCTGGTTGATTTGGGAGGAGTCTTCTATGCACTTAATGCGGATACGGGGGAGCTGCTGAAGAGCATACCGACAAACGGGGACGGCAATACAGCGGTTACAGTTGCGGGTAATATCAAAGGGGAGCCTATGGTATACTTAGCCACTGCAGGCCAAAAGTCAGGAGTTATAACAGCGCTTGGACTTAGCCAGCCTTCCCAGGACACTTCGCAGGGATCATTTGACCTGCGCATAGTAGGCATAGTAGTGCTGGTAGTGGCCATTACTGCAGGATATCTCGTAGCGCTCCGCATATACAACAAGAGGAAGAAGGTTTAGCTACTTCTTTCTGTATTTGAACGTAATTGCTGCTGCGTAGATCACTGAGACTATTGCAACGCCAAAAGCGGCGAGCGTAAGAGTGTCTAGACCTCCTTGTTGCACTTGCTGCACTTGAACGGGTGCAACTATGCCTTTGGGTAAGGCGAACGCAGCCAGAACGCCGCTAGTCCTTGTCTGGAGCTCTCCCGAACCTCCGCTTGCCACAAAGAGCATCATCTCACCCCGTGCCGTTGCGCCTACCGAGACCCCAGCTCCGCCGAGGCCGCCAAAGTCCCATGTCCTCAACAGTTTGCCGCTCTGTTGGTCAAGTGCATAGACAATTCCTACCCTGTCAACAACGAATACCATACCTCCTGATGTAGTCACTGCAGGGTATTGCTGCCTGTTGAACAGATCGAAGCGCCATTTTGTCCTGCCATTGCTTGCATCTATCGCATAGATCGACGCATTGCCGGCACCAGGGTTGACGGCTACATGTTCGAAACCGTCGATCGCAATGCCTTTGTAATCCTTCTTGTCCTTTGTATACGTAGTGCAGAAGTTCTGTGTGACTACATAGATGGTCTGATCTGCAAATGCTGGAGCGGCATCTATTCCTCCAGTAAATCCCGGACAGATTTGCTTTCCTACCTCAGCGTCTTGCGATAAGAGCATGTTGGCATTGTTTCCTGCATTAGTGTTTAGGACATCCTTGCTTGGGGGTCCTATGTGAATGGAGTCATAGACGGGCTTGCCTGAGGCTGCGTCTAAGACATAGACGTAATTGTTCTTTGCCCCCGCAATAACGACTTTCTTTTGTGCCCCTTGTATGGTAATATCAGCAAGGGTTACAGACCAGCGAGCCGAATGATGGTAAATGTCATGAGGATTCATTTGATGATACCACTTCATCTCCCCTGTCATGGCATCTAGTGCTACTATGGAATCCGTGTAGAGGTTTGGCCCGGGTCTTTGAGCCGCATTGTAGTCCGGTGGTGGAATTTCCGTTGGGAAGTATATGGTGCCAGATTGTTCATCAAGAGCTATTAGGGACCAAATGCTAGCTCCTCCCATTAGATCATTCTGACCCCAGTCGCCCTTGTACGCGTTGATGTTGCCCTTGCTTGCACCTGACTTTTCATCCCAGTCAGGATCTCCTCCAGTAGGAGGTACAGCGTACCATCTCCAAATAAGCTTCCCCGTCATGTCATATGCCGCTACGAAGCCTCGCTCTCCAACTCCTCCAGAGGGTCTCGTAATGATCATGTTCTTGTAGATGATCGGGGCGAAGCTGCCAAAGTAAACTCCAGAATTTCCGGGAATATCCTTACACGTATCTGGAATCGTCACCTTCTTCTCACCGGAAAGTGGATCAAGGCCGTAAATAGAACAATCGCTACTCTGCATCCATATAGTATCATCGTGATAGTCTATTCCATGCTGGGCAAGTATGTGCGACCACCAAGGTTTGTTCTCGAATAGTGCTACCGGAGGAGTGAACTTCCAAAGAAACTGCTTATTTTCAGCACGGATGGCAAAGACCCCATTGTAGTCGCTGGCGACATAGACAATCCCATTGACGACTAGCGGAACAGTCTGAATGCCAGTCGGAGTATGCGGGTTTTCGTATCCCTGTAACTCTTTAATTCCGCCATAGCTGTAAAGCGAACCCGGAATCTGAAATATCCATCTCAATTCAAGCGAATTTACGTTGTTCTTGTTTATAGCAGTCTGGGGACTGGAACCGCTGTTTGTAACATCGTAGGCTGGGTGAGCCCAATTGTATCCTTGTTGCTGGGAAAAAGACAAGGGGAGTGTTGTAAAAAGCGACATCAGGAGAATTGCGGTAATCGAAAGACCTACGGCGATCTTCATGTTAGGTTTAGATTAACACGGCAATATTAACTTTTTTTCGTTTTTTAATAATTATCGATTGAAAGAATTGTTTCAAGTTGTGTTTATGGGAGAATAAGTTTCACGTTATCCATGCTACCACTAGTCTGAAATTGCCTTGCAATTTCTTTGATTTCTGGAGCGTTCCCGTCAAGAACCATTAGTTCAAGACATTTTTTCTCTCCAAGTTTATAGTGTAAGTGTGATTTTACAACAGAATCAAAATGATGTTTTATCTCCGTCACAGGATCCTCCAAGCCTTCGTCATGTGTAACAACCAACACGCAGCTAACGCGTCCCTTCAATTCGTCTCTGGCCTTTTTGTCAGCAATCAGCATCCTTATGCCTGCCCTGACCAGTTCTGATCTGCCTGCAAAGCCCATATCCCGCTCAACGGCGTCTATCTCCTTGAACATCTTGTCGTCTAGCGAGATGCTAATTATCGGCATAGCTTCAAACTAGGTTATTAATTGCTATTTAAAGAAGTAAGGCTTTCTTATTATTTTCCAAAAACCGATCATTTTTCTGAAAAGCCGGATCCGTTTTATTAATATCTAGCGCGCGCTGAAACATAGTAAATAGAGCGCAAAAAGGGAAACAATCTAGCGCAGAGGGCTTTAATTGTGCTGATTGCATTGCTGAACCAATGGAGAGCTGAGAATTATCGCAATACTGACTGTCTGAGGCTAGGTGGTGACAACAGGAATAGTTGTAGAACGATCTGGATTCGACAATGAGTGTATCTCTTTCCGGCGTGTGTGGGGATATTGCTTGTTCACTCTTCACAATCGCTTCATCTCTTCGAGAAAGGCCGTTCTCTTAGCATACTTCGCCCTTAACATTTCAATATATTCCTCGAATTCTTTCTCAAAGTCCTTGATTCCCTTCATCTTTCTCAGTTCAGAGACTACCCGATGATAATGGTCCCTGCCCATCCTCGAATCTGCGTAAGGAAGCAGCAAGTCCTTGTATACATTAAAGTAATCTTTAGGGTATCTTTCGGCAAGTTGCTTATAGTATTTGCTGAGAGTGTAAAGATTCTTCCTTGCTAGGACTTCTTTGAGGGCTTTGTCGAACATCTTCTCCTTCAGGTAGATGTCAATCAGAATCATTCCATCAGTATCGCTTCGAGGTGACGAGAAGCGCTCTATTATCTCTTGGAATACCGAAGTCCAACGATCTCTAGCCAGTTTCTTCAGCTTCTCGTAGTAGCTCCAATCCTTCTCTTCGAAGAAGAGCCTCTTCAAGTTCTCATTGTACTTATCAGGCGAGAGCGTCATGTAATGCTTATCCAGAAAGAGCCTCAACTCTTTCGTTAGGTGGGCTGGAAATACCTCCAATCCTTCTTCTGCGACTTTGATCGCGCCTTCAAGTTTGCCATCCTTTTCCAGTCTTTCAGCGTAGAGAAGGCAAAGGTCTTCGTCCTGCATAGAATATCGCTGAAGTAGCTCGTAGAGTTCCTTCTTGCTTTCATCATCACCCCAATTCGCCAGGCCGTCTAGCACGAATCTATGCGTACCAAGCAACACCACCGAATCATGATACTTGCTCCAGTTTTTGCTCCTATCTGGAAGATCCTTCGGTAGATAAGGCCAAAGAAGTTCTTCTAGATGCTTCAAGTCCTCCTTGCTAGTGCATACCTCCCTCAACGCATCATCATAGTTGTCCTGAAAGTAATCTGGTTCGCTCTTCATGAACCTCTCAAACAGATGGGTAATGTAGCTTATCTTGCCTTCTTGCTCTAACGATTTCATGGAAGATGATAAGCCTTCCAGAGCTTCACCGAATCTGTTACCATAATGGCCGTCCGAGTCGTCCACTATGTCCATATTTTCGGCTATGACTTCCGAAAGAGCTTGGTAGACCTTGGCTGCTTCCACGAAGTTCTTCTTCTCTACGTATCGCTCTGCTAGCTCGTGGAATGAACTGAAGTCGATCTCATTCTCATATTCTATAAATCCATCATCTGACGCATCGTCGTATAGCCTCGCTATCTCTTTCTTGTACTCGTTTACGCTCTTGCCTCCCGTCTCTACCTCACCGGTTGCGTAGATGAGGAAGTGACTCTTCAAACTCTCGTCCCTCGAAAACTTCTTCCTCAGGAAATCCCTTAACAGCGCCACGTCCATGCTCCGTAGCGCATTCTCCACTCTTTCTTCCTCACTCTCGCTCCTGCTCATTATGCCTTCATAGTCCTTGGAGAGAGCTATGAGCGTGGCCACTATGTGCTTGCAATATCCATCGAAATCGTACGGACAAGTGCAGGTGGATTCAAAATCACGCTTGTGATTTACCTCGACCTGGTAGTTGCGCGTACCTTTGACTTTCGCATTTACGGCATCTCCTGAAATCCTGAACTCTCTAACTCTGCCTTCCTTATAGTATTGGGAGCCGCGCGCAAAGGATTTCTGATTACAAAGACTTTGTATCGTCTCTATAGTTGGTTTAGATCCCCTTTCCATTCCCCACATAGTGCTAGGACTCTTCTTGTTAATTTAGGATTTTAATAATTTTATCTGTCGTAGCTAGCTAGATTCGATTCTGTTCAGCCTCGCGCCTCAACCACCTGCCTGACCTTTACGTATAGAACCCCTTCGGAGTGGTAAAGCTCGCATAAGGCCTTGAAGCTCGTATTCCTTTTGATCAGTTGTCTCGGTCCATTATAGTTTGCTGGTTCAAGCCTGGCATGCCACTTGCCGTCAACTATCACCACGGCTTCTCCTGGCAGTATCTTCTCTACCTCTATCTCCATGAGCCTTGCATCTGGAATACTCTTGACTGCAAGAGCGGCTCTCCCATTCTTGCTGTCCGAGAAGTGCTGTTTCTTAACCAGTCTTTGTAGCGCTGCTTTGACTGTGTTTCTCGGATAGCCTTCCTCCTCCATTTCAGAGTAGAGCTGCTCGTCGTCCAGCCCCGCTATCCCTGACTCCAGTATCCTCATGTATACTGCCTGCTCTGCCCTCCCAACCATTCTGTCGAAGCCCCTGACTTTCTCATGGTCTTGCGCCCGCAGGGTTACCTCTGGCTTAGTGAGGGAGTTTTCAAGCCAGTGGAGCTCTTCTTGAGTCATGGGGTTTGGATTGGGTCTCACCCTCGACGTTAAGATGGGTTTTAGCTTCTGGTTCAGTGTCCCGCTTATGCTCTTCATCCTCTCCGTCCTCCTCTGAGATGCGTAGAGGTAGACCATGTCGTTTGTACCTTCAGCGGTCAGGATGATGACTCTTCCGGCTGCCCTCCTTCCCGTCCTGCCACTCCTCTGGATGTATCTTATCTCCGAGGGGATGGGTTCGTAGAATATCACCATGTCGACTTCGGGTATGTCCAACCCTTCTTCTGCGATTGATGTGGCGCATAGGGTGTTGATGTAGCCTTTTCTCAGATCCTCTATGAGCGACGCCTGCTGATCCTGCGTCAGGCCCTTGTCGTTGATCTTAGATGCCTGGCCTACGAACCTCTCAGCCCTCACACCCTCCACCTTGTTCAGCTCTTCGACGAGATGGGATGCGGTATCCCTGTACTGTGTGAAGGCCAGCATCCTTGACTTTGGGTTTGACCCTAGCTGGTGTGAGGCTATGGTTTTGAGTTCGTCGAGCTTCGGATGCTCCTTGTAGCACTCCCCTTCCAGCAGATCCCTCAAGCTTCCATACGCTGCTTCTCTGAGTATTGCCGCGTGGCTTCTCTTATCGTCTCCATCAAGCCTCTCCATGAAGCATTTTAGCGTATGGGCTCCCTGCGTGTCGAGGAGTTCGAGCATGTGGAAGAGTGTTAGGGCTTGTGCTTGCAGGGATATTGCTGCATAGATTGGTCCTCGCTCTTCCTCCATGCTCATCTCAGCCCGATACCTGAGCTCTGAGCCGAGCTCAATTAGATTCATTCTAGATGTGAAATTTGCATTTCTCTTGAGGAGGCTTCTTGACTGGAGGGTCCTGATTCTTTCCTTCAGCATGCCCTGAAGAATCTCTCTGACCGGCTGGTACTCGGGTGGCAGGTTGGTCTTCTTCCATTCCACGGTGACAGGGTTGATGTAGCGTTTTACATCTGGGTCTTCATCTGAACGGTGTTCAACGTGCTCTATGGAGAGGGATTCACAGACCATCATAACCCTGTCCAGGTCTGAGCCTGGGGATGCTGTCATGCCCAGGATCAGAGGGTAGGGAGAAGTCTTCACATAGCTTTCAGCCACCTCTGTGTAGGCGTATTCTTTGACGGAGCGGTGGCATTCGTCGAAGACCAGCAGCCCAAATCCCTTCAGATTAAGCCTATTCTGAATCAGGTCGTTTCTAACCACCTGAGGTGTCGCAAAGATAAGCCTGGATGAGCCTGACCACACACTGCTCCTAAATTCTGCAGGAGTCTTGCCTGTCAGGAGTACGAACTGTTCTTCTGGAAGCCTTATCATGCTCTGAAAGCTTCTCTTGTGCTGCATCACCAAGGGTCTTGTAGGAGCCATGACAAGCACCCTCGTATCCCTATACTTGAAGAGCGTCTCAGCTACTACAAGAGCCGAAATCACTGTCTTACCCAACGCGGTAGGGAGAATTACAAGCGTATTCCTATCTAAGGCCGTACGAGCAATACTCCTCTGGTAAAGCCTCTCCTCAACAGTATTCGGGTAGATGAGTGGGTGCGATGCGTATCGTTGCTGGAGCATCTCTCTAGATCTCTAGCACTTCTCCGCCAGGCTTTCCAGCAACTGGCTTCTTCATTTCTGGGTTTACTTTGTCGACTCCCTCTAACAGGGGTAGAAGCTTTTCGAACTGGAAGAGCTCCCTAAACTGCTCAAGCTCCTCTTTTGACCTTAAGACTAGTCCTCTCTTCTTGGTGGGTGAGCCTGAACTGTCAACAGGATTCAATTCGACGGCAAGTCTTACAGGTATGCTCTTGTAGGCAGGCATCTTCAGAACAAAGATTCCTGGGATGGATGTCTTGAGCCTACCCCAGTCAGAACCCGTCTTTAGAAACGACACAAGCTTATCTTCAGACATTCAAACCATCCCACCATCTACCTATTGGTTAGTTAAATCTTATATCTTATCCAGAAATCATTTCCTCCCCTAAGGAGAATTCACAAGCTGATCAGGAAGAGTATACTGGGTGAGTTTTGGAGGAGCGTATGGATAAGGCATGGACATGATGTGCTTGATCAGGTCCAAGTCGAATGGATCATCAAGGCTAAGGACAGGTAAATGAAGAATGCGGATATCGCCCGTGTCCAGGAGATATCTACCAGAAGAGTCAGGCAGCTCTACTCTCAGTACAGGAAGAGCGGTACCGTGCCGA
>CAZXXP010000021.1:0-6146 GCA_964644785.1 uncultured Nitrosopumilales archaeon
AGACTTCTCTTAGCCACAAAGAAGTTGGCTTAGGTTATGAAACTGTAGAAGACCCGTCGTTGTACTACAAGGTAAAACTGCTTGATGAAGATTCGTTCCTTCTTCTATGGACCACAATGCCATTTACCGTTGTAACTGACGAAATGGTAGGCGTAAAGCCCGACTCCGAATATTCTTACGTAAATGTGGGTGAGGAAACTTGGATAGTTGCCAAGGATAGAATTGATGATATAATGCGGATGCTCCGCATAGAGGACCATAGAACCGTAAAGACGGTCAAGGGAGCAGAGCTGGAGGGAAAACGCTACATCCACCCTCTTGCAAAGAAACACATCCCATTATTGGCTAAACTTGCAGACGAGGGCAAGATACACTTTGTAGTGGCAGAAGAATGGGTTGACATGACAACAGGAACAGGATTGGTACATTTATCGCCTGCAAACGGCGAGGAAGACTATCAGGTCGCTTTAAGGAGGAACGTGCCTGTATTCTGTCCCATAGACGACCAGGCCAAGTTCACCAAAGAAGCCGGCAGTTTTGCAGACCTATTTGTCAGGGATGCAGACAACAGGGTTGCAGAGATGCTAGAGGAGGAAGGCATGTCATTGAGATATTCAACGATAAAGCACGAATATCCTCTATGCTGGAGATCGCACCACAAACTTGTCTGGCTTGCAAGGAGAGAATACTTTTACTGGGTTGACAGGTTGGGTGATTTAGCGGTAGAGGCGGCGCAGAAGGTTGAATACTTCTACGAGCCTCCAAAAAACAGGTTCATCGAAATAATAAAGGAGAAGGTTCCTTGGTGCATTTCTAGGGAGAGGGTCTGGGGTACCCCGCTACCATTTTGGGTCTGCACGCAGTGCGGAGAAAAGACAGCAGTATTCAGCAGGAAAGAGATAGTAGAAAAAGCAGTCGAGCTCCCCGATGGGGAGGACTTCGAACTGCATAGGCCTTGGATAGATAGGGTAGTTCTGAAATGCGAGAAATGCGGAGGGAAGCAGAAAAGGGAACCATTTGTACTTGACACCTGGCACAACAGTGGAGCTGCGCCTTACGCATCGTTTACCGATGAAGAACACAGAGAGTTAGTACCAGCATTGTTCCTTACAGAGGGCATTGACCAGACGAGAGGCTGGGCTTACACTCTGTTGATCGAAAACGTGATCCTTACTGGCAGTGCAGAAGCCCCATACAAATCGTTCCTGTTCCAGGGTCATGTACTGGATGAAAAAGGCAACAAGATGAGCAAGAGCCTTGGCAACGTGATCGAAGGAATAGCGACGCTGAGGGACTACCCAGTGGATATCCTACGCTTCTACATGATATGGAAGGCTTCACCTCTCGAAGGTTTGAGCTTCAACCATGCGGAAATGAATACACGGGCCTTCCAAGTAATCAGCACCTTGTTTCATCTTCACAAATACTTCCAGCAGAACAGTAAGTACGATGCTTTCGATGTTAAAAAACATACGCAGGAATGGGCTGAAAAGAGGAAACTGCTCAAGCCTTCCGAGTACTATCTACTTTCAAAGTTAGAGCAATTGAAGGATTCCGTAACTGAGGGATACGAAAAGTGCAGGTTCCAAGAATCTGCTGCTGCAATAGACGGGTTTGTAATAGGTACCCTGAGCCAGTCATACTTGCCAATGATAAGAGGGGAACTCTGGGACGACAAGGAAGAAACATTAGAGAGAAGACTTTCAATCTACGCCCTGCTTGGGCAAGCCTTAATGCAAGTGGACATTCTCGCACATCCGATTTCGCCATATGTTACGGAAGCGCTTTACCGCCAGACCTTTTCGCCAGAAAAGAAGTCCATAATACTCGCCGAATGGCCTCCCAGCAGACAAGAACTAAGGAATGAAAAGCTCGGAAGGACTTTTGCGGCTATAGACACAGTAATCTCGGTTACAAATGCTGCCAGAATGAAGGCTAAGGCTAAGCGGAGATGGCCTATGAGGATCGCAACCGTTCTAGTTCCAGCTAACATGGAGGGAGCAATTAGCGAGCATATAGAGCTGCTGAAGGAAATGACAAACATCAAGCAGATTGAACTGATCGATTCTGTAGAAAACACTCCGATAAGACTGAAACTGAAGCCTAGATGGGATTTACTTGGCCCGATATTCAAAGCATCTCTTGGTAATGCTAGAAAGTACTTTGAAACATTGGACCCGATGCGAGTCAAGAAGGAGCTCCACAGCAAGGAACTTCTAACAGTATTGATAGATTCGCAGGAGTTCAAGATCTCACGCAAAGAGATAGAGTTCGAGTTCATTTCTGACGAGAAACATGTGGTTGCAGAAAGGGAGGGCTATGTAGTTGCCCTATCGGTTGAGCGTGATTCAGAGTTAGTTGCGGAAGGAACAATACGCGACATCGCTAGAAGGCTACAGTCATTAAGGAAGGAGAGGGGCTATAGCCCTACTGAAATCCTTGATGCGGCTTACCTTGCAGAATTAGAGGCAGAACTTGCAGAAGTTGTCACTAAAAAGAAAGATGAACTTGCTTTCCTAGTACGAGTGAAGAAGGTTGAAGTCGTGGCTGAAAATGCAGGGGGAATAATGTGGTCAGAAGGAGAACTTGACGGCAAGGTATTCAAGATGTCTGTTCAGTAAGTTTTTTCCAATCACTCGAAACTCCAGCAATTTTGGCCACAATTCCAGTCAGAGGTTTCAGCCTAATTGGTAGCAACCTGTGCAAAAATGTAAAGTCATCAACTGTAAATGCCTTCAATATACGCAGAAGAGCTATGTAGATCACTGCGCCTGTAGGTACAAGTATTACCAACGCAGCTAATTGTCTGACATATCCGCCGATCATCGATGACAGAACTGCAAGCACTACACCCATTACTATGCTTGCTGAACCCGCAGACACAAGAGCCTTTACATCAAGCACAAAGTACCCCAGCTTATGCGAAGAGTATACAATTACAGCAGCGACGACGAATATCATCATCGCCCTAGCAAGAGCAGCGCCGACAAAGTCGGAAATCGGTAAAAGTGCAGTTAGAAAGACGGTGAAGACGAACAGCCCAATAATGTTTGCCAGCATCACCCACCTGACCCTATTGGCTGCTATGAGCTGCGCATTGTACACGGACGTGAAGGAAGTAAACGCGACTGCCACAGATATTATTGCTGCGGGCAGGGCACTGCTTGAATAATCAGGGCCAAAGAGCCTTGTTAATGGGAGGGCTAGAGCAGCTATCATGACTGCCGTCGGTATTCCTAGCAAGGAAACGTATCTTGTGTAAACCTTTGAAATGGTTTTGAATGAACTGCTGTCCCTCTTGGCAAGCATAGATGATAGTACGGGTACGAGAGCTGTATTGAACGCATTTGGTGCATAAGCTCCTATTGTGGCAGCTGCAACGGCAACCGTGTATATGCCAAGCCCTGGGAGTCCTAGTCGAAACAATGCAAAGATTCTGTCAATCTGCGAAACTCCAAAGACTATTAGCGCTGAAACGAGCAGAGGAACTGAAAACTTTGTCACCGCGCCCATTTCTATACGCTGAGACTTTCCTTTTAGTTTTGATAATAGCAGAGGTGCAGCGAGCAGTATCAATGAAGCGTCCCCAATTATGTACCCAATCACTGCACCAGCAACTTTGAACCCAAAGACTACGAAAAGTGCTGCAAGTCCGAACCTGAGTATAAGCGATACGCTGTATAATAGCCCCGCCCTGCCAGACCGCCCTATGCCTACAACAGCAGCGAAGAAAAACTGGTTCAGCGTAAAGAACAGAAGCTCGACAGCTGCTAGTTGAATCCAGAAGGTTTCCGCTTCTCCATAGAAGACAACTTTTGCAATGGGTGCTGCCTGCCAAAATACGAGCAGCGTTATTGGGGTTACGATCAAAAGAACCATAAAAAGAGCAACCTTGAACGCTCCTACCACTTTCCCTTTCTGCCCAGAGCTGTAGTATTCGGGCAGGAGCTTTGACAACGCATGAGGGATTGGAAGGCTAGTCATGATTGGCTGCGGAAGGGAGAAGTTGGCAACTGTCGATGCGAGATAAGCAAGAATCTGAATACCCGCAATGATACCAACCTCTCCAGTAGAAAGCAAGTTGGTAAGAATGATAAAATGTCCTGTACTTGCAAAGGCACTGATTATGTTGGAAAAGTAAATGCCAGTAGCTCCCCTCGCTACCCCTTCCCCATAACCCAAACTACTCATCTTTGCCTTCTTGCTGATGTATAAAAAGAAGTTTCACTTCAGGTATTTACTCATTTTCGCATCTTCTGCCATCAAATGGAGCCAGTTTACTTCTCCGAAACTTCTCTTCTTTGGATTCTTCAGTTTCTCTATGACCTCTTCTGCAACATCTGCAATGTTCCTGCCCGTAGTGTCTATTTCCGCTATTTTGGAATTATTGAACTTCATAAGTACCTCTGTGAGGCACACGTCTATAGCTTCTACGACCACATTGGCCTTGACTTTCCGTTTTGGGTATCTTCTCTCCGTGTATCTTTTGATCAGTTCCTGCGGGGAACAGCGGAGGACAACTACATAATCAATAACATTGTCTGGTATGGAGTGCGGGAGAAGATGTCCTACGAGGACTGTTTTCTTTCCTTTTAGGACTCTGGGCAGTTTTCTGTAAACGATCGAAGTTTCAATTTCGATTTCAGTATCTCTTTTACCAATTTCTGCACCTAGCTTTTTTGCCAGAGGGTTAATCTCCAAGTATTCATACCCTAACTTCTTGGCTACGGCTCTCCCTACGGTCTTCTTACCCGTACCCGGTGTGCCAGTTATGCCCACTACGCTGGTAGCCTTCAAACGCTCTCTATAGTTGAGACTTTTCCACTACCGCATAAAAGGATGCTCCGGGCGGGATTCGGACCCGCGTCGTCGGCTCGAGAGGCCGATACTCAAGAGATAGGTTCTATGCTTGACCGGGCTACACCACCGGAGCGTTCTGGCTTCGCCTAGGAATAGGTAATAAGTATTAGGACTTCATTATAGACTTTGCAGCCAGTTTGACATCAGAAGCCTTTACTGTCTTCCTGTCCGCATGACCTGCAAATTCAACTGCCTGCTTTGCAATCCTTGACCCTACATCCTCCAGCACCATTCGCAGTTCCGCTGCAGCATCATCGCCCACCCTGTCCGCTCCTGCCTTTTTGATTATCCTATAGACCGCAGCGAGTCCAAATTCAGATTCGGGCATTTATTATCAGTTTTTATGGACTAACACTGAATATTTAACCGTTATTGTGTCAAAAAAGTTAAATCAGGTTCAAATATAGTAACTATTGGTGCTAGGAGTATTCTTGTAGACGTACACGTTCATCTATCTGACTATCTTCTTCAAAACCGTGCCGAACAGATTTCCCTCTTCCTTAGGGCTTCAGGAACGAAAGTATGCTCAGTTTCTACCGATATTGCTTCATCTAGAACCGTTCTCGAACAGGCAGAAATGTTTGGAGCAAGTTCTTATAATTTCATAGGAATCCATCCAAGCGAATGCGCCAAGGAGAATATGGAAGACTTTCGGAAGTTGTTTGAACAGAATGTGGCGAAGATAGATGGGGTAGGCGAAATTGGCTTAGATGGCAGTTATTCTGACGATGTAGAGTTCTTACGAATTCAGGAAAAGGTATTCGGGGAGATGTTGGCCTTGGCTGAAAGACACTCTCTTCCAGTGTCGGTGCATTCCCGCAGCGCCTCTTTGAAGACCATAGAGTTTCTTGGCAAATACAGGCTAGCGGGCGTGCTCCTGCACTGGTTTGCTGGAACTGAATCTGAGCTCTCAAGGGCCAATGATCGTGGTTATTTCGTTTCTTTTGGCCCCGCGATATTGTATTCTAATAGAATGCAGAAACTTGCCTGCAGTGCCTCTCCAGACCTCACGCTCATAGAAACCGATGGCCCAGTAACCTATGGTGCATGTTTTGGAGGTAGAACAGCAGAGCCCACTTTTCTAGCAAGCGTTTGGCATTCTTTGTCGCATGTACTGGGAATAAGATTTGCAGAGCTCGAACAGCGGTTGGAGCAGAACTTTGCAACATACGTCGGGAAATCTAAAGGCTAAATATTGGCACAAAGAAGGGCTACCTTCGTCGATAAATTCAATGGACAGAGTGCGGAGAATTGCAGAGCAGATATTGGAGAAACACCCAGACCTT
>CAZXXP010000021.1:6156-18236 GCA_964644785.1 uncultured Nitrosopumilales archaeon
GAAAAGAACAAGGAGCTTCTGACAGGAGTTGCCATAATCAGAACGAAATCACTACGGAATGAAATCGCAGGTTACATTACTGCTGTCATGCGCGACAATATGGAAGATGAACCTGAAGGCCAGACAATAGAAGATGTTGTTGTTCAGCCGGCAGCCTGATAGCCTTGGTCTCGATAACGCCGTGCGGTTTCTTGAGCCGTGCGCTAGGCAAGTCTGTCAACATTGAAACAGGATGCATTACTGTTTCCGCATTGTTAGAACTGTTGCAGGCTAAGATGCCGCCGAGCGACGAACCTACTCTTTCACGTGCAAATACGCTTGTCGCTGTAAATGGTATTGAAGTATCTGCACTCCAAGGAGAAGATACAACATTATCAAGCAATGACACAGTCACCCTAATCCCGATAAGCCATGGCGGTTGATTTCTCGTTCGAGCTCCATGATGGCAGTAAATGCACTGTGATGTATGGCAAGACCACCAAGCCAACGGACCTCCTTGAATTATTAAGGTCAAAGTTCCCCAATCTGACAATTCAGATAGTTGCAGACGACACTCTCTACAATATTGAGCACCTTAAATGGACAATCAGGCAGAGCTGGTTTGCCAAAGACAGGGGTGTGATGCTTGCAAAAAGGGTTGAATTAGACCTCCTCATGAGGATTGCAGGAGCGAGCCAGATCTCAGAGGCCATCAAGATCGCAGGCGCCAAGGAGAATATCCCATTCTATCTCGCTTGTATAGGTGCAGAAAGCAGACTACAGGAACTTGCTGGATTCCTGAAGGAGAAATGCGAATTAATGGAATTCAGAAAAGACGGAAACAAGAAGGTTCTGCAGAGATTCGGGATTAATCAAGGCGAAATCGACGTAGTAGGAAAGTGGAAGATTGCGCCGCTCCTAGCTGAAAAAGGACTCTTGGCAGTGGCAGAGAAAATTTAGAGGTCCCTGCGAAACTTTGTCGTGCTAAGAATAGCCTCTGGTTTTATGACCGAAACTCCAGTCATGCTCCCCACAATCTCGATTAATACAATCCAGTCTGGATTATCAAGATCGACCTTCCTGCTTATGTGATTAGCAGTTTCCTTGATTATTTCTGGGCCAGAAATATTAGTGTGCCTCCTCTCGACAGTTATCCTGAAGGTCTCTCCCTTTGGTATGGTTTTGGAAAGTTCTTTCACTACTTGAACTATCAAATCCAAATCAGTCGCGACGCTCTTCTGTATCGGCATTATTCTCTGCACATTATTCAGGAGCCACGGCTGCATTTTTATCGTGTTCTGAATTTTGTCGAGGAATTCGCTCTCTGTAACCTTGCAATTCAAGAGTATTATACCTCCGGGTTCGGCTTTCCCTATCTTAGCCTCGGTCTTCATTGTAGCTAATAATTCACGGAGCTCTGCGGCCGCTCTGTCCTCGAATCCTCTAACCGTAGTAACAAGGAAATTGAATTCCTGCATCAAATGCCAAGAGCCTCCTTCGAAATGGCCTTCTCTCTGAGTAGTTTCACTTCATCATTAATAACTTCGATTACAGTAGACTCAACTTTCAAAGGCGTTTCTCCTCCATCTAGCAATATGTCATATTCTGGGGAAAGCACAGATTTTACCTCTTCTGCGCTGGTTGGAGACTTCAACCCTGCCTTATTTGCACTCGTGCCCACTAGAAAGCCTCCAGAGAGCTCAATCAAGCGCAAGGTAAATTCGTGGCGTGGAACCCTGACTCCGAGCATTTTGGAGCCGAAGGTCAGAATCTTTAAAAGCTTTACATCTACAATTTCTGCTACTATTGTTAGAGGTCCTGGCCAGAACTTCTGAGCCAATCGATTAGACTTCTTATTCAGTCTCACAATTTTCTTCGCGTACTCCAGAGATGAGCACAAAACCGGCAGTGGTTTCTGCTCTCTCATTTTGATCTCAATGAGTCTCTGTACCGCTTTCTCGTTGTATGGGTTGCAACCTATCCCGTAGACCGTATCTGTAGGGTAGACGATGATGGCCCCTCTCCTGACAGCTTCTGCTGCCTTTTTTATTCCTGATTCGGTGCAACGGATTACTTGCAAGGGCAAAGGCGAGCGATGGCAAATGCTTATTAACATATTTCAGACGATTTCGGAGCCGACCGGCATGAGCGAAGACAACTCCAAAGAAGATTTCGATGAAGATTTCGATGAAGACATGGATGAGGACTTCGAGGAAGACTTTGACGAAGAATAGCTTAGACCATGCAAAGATTAAGTATTTCAAAGATTTTGGCTTTCACGTGAACGACATCGCAATCCCAGTGTTAGTGATTAACTTCAAGAACTATGAAGAGGTCTTCAATTCTCGTGCTGTCGAGCTTGCTAAAGCCGCTGAGCAGGTTCAGAAGAAGCTCGATGTTTCAATAGTGGTTTGCCCTCCGAATCCTTGCCTGGCAGAGGTTTCAGATCGAGTCTCCCTTCCCGTATTTGCACAACATGTTGATTTGGCAAAACCAGGTTCTTCTACAGGAGCAATAGTACCTGAAGTCGTAAAATCAATCGGAGCAAAGGGCGCTCTGATAAACCATTCAGAAAGGCGACTTTGGGCATCAGAGGGTATAAAATCGAGAATCGATAGGCTCAGAAGTATTGGTCTTCTTTCACTTGCATGCGCACAGAGTCCTGAAGAAGTTTCAGAGATTGCCAAGTTTGGGCCGGATTGGCTGGCAGTAGAACCCCTAGAATTGATCGGTTCAGGCAAAGCAGTTTCGAAGGTCAAACCTGAAGTCGTTACCGATTCTGTTGTTGCCTGCAAGAAAGCCAATCCCGATGTGAAACTTCTATGTGGTGCAGGGATTGTTACAGGAGAGGACGTTGCAGCTGCAGTGAAGCTCGGAGCAAAGGGCGTCTTGGTTGCGAGTGGGATAGTGAGGGCAAAGAATTGGATAAAGACCATAGAAGAGCTAGCATCCCCTCTAACATGATTGCAAATGGTTTTCTTTGTCATTTTTGAAAATAACATAGCACCGATGGAACAAGTTCAGAAGCGCCGTTCATCCCATCTGGACTATATTGGTACATTGGATAAAAAGGGTAAAATCTTTGCTGCTGGAAGATTTCTTGATGGCACTGGAGGCATGATAATTGCCAATGTTGGGAGCATGGAGGAAGCTGAGGAGATCGCCCGAAGCGACCCCTATGTTGTTAAAAAAATCAGAAATTATACAATAAAACCTTGGGACAGGATCTTCTGATTAACGGCCAATGTATAATCGTTTTGCAAGAACCTCTGGCAGCCCTGCGGCGAGAATCTTCTCTGCTGCCAAATCGATGTTATATTCGACCCTGCGGTTCTTAACCAAGGGCGCACCATTTTCAATACTAATTACTGCAAAGCATGCTCTCCTGTCTCCATCCCTTGGTTGGCCCACAGAGCCCGGGTTCAAGATAATTCCATTTTTTCCTATCCAAAGATCTGGAAGGTGTGTATGCCCCATTGCAACGATATTTGCGTTTTCTTTCTGCAAGTAATAGTCAAAGAGTTGTCCATGTGTTTCTCTGTAGACGTATTCGTAAAGAGGATCATTGGGGCTTCCATGACACATAACAATTCTGATTCCTCCAAATTCAATAAGTTTCTTTGATGATAACGATTTAATGAAGACCATGTTTGCAGGTGTCATTTTCTCCCTAGTCCATAAGATCGCTCTTGCTGCGGATGGATTAAACCATCCCGTCTCCCCAGAGATCACAGCTTCTTCATGGTTACCCTTCACACAGATACATTTGTTTTCCTGCAGCCAGTCAAGTACTTCGTTTGGGTTTGCTCCATACCCTATTGAGTCTCCAAGCACAAGAATTTTGTCTGTATGGATCGCTTTGGAAACTGCCTCCAGAGCTTCCAAGTTAGAATGGATATCGGAAATCACTGCAACCTTCAAAAACTATTGGCCTCCACATCTTACAGCTCCCATGCTAAAGGATCAGAGGGTATATTCACCATTGACTATAATTTTCTTTACTACTTCCTCTAAGAAAAAACCCAGCAGATAATTCAAAGAGGTGTTATAGTGTCCCAATTCACGTCCAAATGGACAAAACCCCAGACATCAGGTCTAGGGGAACGGATAAAGGAATCAGTCAGACCGGCAGGGCCTCTCAAACCAAGGCTTGAGCAGGCAGTACGACAAATCCAAGTGCAAGTCAGTAGACTTGACCAGACAGCTACAAAGCTGAGGGAGAGAGACTCTTCCATATTCACCAGAGTAGTGTCTTCGATACAGAAGCATGACACGGACCATGCAACAGTGTATGCAAACGAGCTAGCAGAAGTCAGAAAGATGCATAAAATGGTTTCATCCGCAAAGTTGGCGCTTGAACAGATTATGCTCAGGCTTAACACTGTGCAGGAACTCGGTGACGTAGTCGTCACATTGACTCCAGCGATGGCAGTCATAAAAAACGTAAAGGCAGGCCTGATGTCAGTACTTCCAGAGGCAGAGCACGAAATCGGCGAAATAAGTGGGCTGTTAAGCGGCATACTCGTCGACGCAGGCCAGATGGGAGGCTACACGCTGAACTTCGAAGCGGCAGGAGAAGAAGCGGAAAAGATACTCGGAGAAGCATCAGCCGTCGCAGAGCAGCGCATGAAAGACAAGTTCCCTGATCTACCGTCCACTCTCAAATCGAGCGATTCGCTAGGCCTCTCCTCCTAGGGAGGCAACATTGTGTCGATCTGACCTCTGCAAGTTCCAAACGGTCGCCTTGGGGTGCAGGGGTTAGGTCGATACGACCACCTTTTTTTGTAAATTTCCATTTGCAACAGTTAACATAGAATGATGGCACCATGAAGATACTATCCTACTTTAGGCGTTCAAAAAAAGAAGCGCTGCGCGATAAGATAAACCGCGCAATAAAGGGCGTAGATGTACATGGGCGAGAATTAGACAATCTAAAAACAAGACTCGAAACTCGGAAGAAGACCATGTATGAGATGATGCTGAAGGCCAAGCAGAATAGGGACGAGGCAAAGGCCTTTGTTTTTGCAAACGAACTTGCAGAGCTAAAGAAGGTTATACAAGTAGTTAATACCAGTCAGCTCGCGCTCACTCAGATTGTAACCAGAATGGAGAGTATGCGTGATGTTGGGGACGCGATATTCCAGATGAGCTCGGCTATGCAAGAGGTCGGCAAGGCTAATAAATCAGTTTCAGACATTATGCCTTCTTTCCACGGGGTTGCCGATGAAATCAACATGACACTCACCGAAACAATGATAGACTTGGGACAGGTATCACCCAGAATAGCAATAAACTTGGAAAATGACTCTACTTCGGACATCATAGAATCTGCCCAGAGGTTCGCGGAGGAGAAGGTTTCCGAGTTAAAGGTTGATGTGGATCTCGTTCCAAAAGCTAGAGAGCATAGACTGATGGACTCCATGAAAAGGGTTGCTCTTGCTACGACTGAGGACGATGAAGATGATGAAGTATTCAGACCCATCCTGCTGGCAAGGCCAAAAAGCGATGACGTAGAGGAGAAGGTTGAGCACTACTACAGGAGCAACGGCGGCAAGTTCACGGTTTTGGAGGCAGCTGCAGATCTTCAGTTGTCCATAAGGGATGTGGAGCTGGCAGCTGTGGCGCTCGCCAGTAAAGGTAAAATAAAGTTGAGGAATGGGGCATGAGTGTGCTAGCGGCGCAAGAACTCGAAGAAGCGGCAACTAAATACGCTTCAGAAGGTATAAAACATGATTCTCATGGAGCAAGAGGAAAAGCCATACAGATGTACCAGCTTGCAATACAGACCCTGCTTAGGCTTGCAGCTCTCTACCCAGATTACAAACTGAACAGACTTTACATGGACAGAGCGATGGCGTATCAGGAGAGGATAAAGGCTCTACAGAGCGCCCATGGATTACTACCTCCAGACGAGAATCCCGAACAAGAAGGACAAATTTCAGACGAATCTAACAGTTCAACGAGTGCAGGATCGCCTAGAGTGGTCGAGTCACTTAGGGCTTCATACAACGAGCTTGTCATGCAGGAAAAGCCCAACGTTAAGTGGGACGAAGTCGTCGGTCTTGATGAGGCTAAGAATGCTATTAGGGAAGCGATAACGTTCCCCGTTCAGCGACCTGACCTGTTCCCTCTGGGATGGCCGAGGGGAGTCCTGCTTTTTGGTCCGACGGGCTGCGGAAAGACGATGCTTGCAGCCGCAACTGCAGCAGAAATTGACGGTTACTTTGTCAATGTTGATGCCGCTTCCATAATGTCAAAATGGCTCGGTGAGGCGGAGAAGAATGTTGCCAAGCTTTTCCAGTCTATGCGGAAGATGATCGAGAAGGGCCCAGTGGTAATTTTCATGGACGAAATTGATTCACTGTTAGGGGTAAGGAGCCAAGAAATTGGAGGCGAGGTGAGAGTTAGAAACCAATTCCTCAAAGAAATGGATGGCATAACCGATAAGGGCAAGAACCTGCATCTTTACGTCATTGGCGCTACCAACAAACCTTGGACGCTCGACTGGCCGTTCCTGCGAAGGTTCCAGAAGAGAATCTACGTTCCTCTACCCAACAATGAAGCCCGGGCTCAGATGTTGCGATTATACACTGCGCCGCTAAAGATGGATCGAGGCATTAGCATAGAAGAGCTCGCCGAACTCGCCAATGGTTATTCGGGGAGCGATACGAGGGATATCTGCCAAGCACTTCAACTGAAAGTGGTTCGAGAATTGTTCCAGAGCGGCCAGGCTGCCGACAAGGCTACTCTGCCACGAGCGATTACTCTTGGGGACTTTAAGCAGGTTCTCGAAAGTAGGAAGCCCAGCGTCTCAGTAGAGATGCTCAGAGCGTACACGAACTGGTCCGACAACCACAAGGCGCTTTAGACAGGCTGACAATTTAGATCCCAGAGTTATATCACAGATAGACAAAGACATCTATAGCGGAAGCAATCCCGAAAGTGGAAACTGCTATCGAGAATGCTATAGACGGTATTGGTACGGCTTAGGATGTTGATACCAATGTGCAAGGCTCAATAGATTTTGAAACAAGCCAGCAGTATCTTGAAGGAGCAAGAGGAGTTCCTACAAAAGGGAATCCATGAAGCAGAAAAAATTCTGATTTAGAATTCAGAACACCCTCTACCATTAAGGGGAGTAGGCATGATCTTGGTCTAGCTCGGCTATGAATTTCAGGGAGTAAACCTGAACTGGTCTCTCGGATACAAAACTACATCTCGTATGTTAGACTTCCCAGTCAGTACCATCATGAACCTGTCGAGTCCGAAACCCCAGCCTGAGTGAGGAGGCATTCCCCAATCAAATACCTCGAGATGCGAAACAAAGCTCTCTAGCGGAAGACCAGCTTCTTTCAGCTTCTGCTCTAACTCTTTCTTGTTGGAAACCCTCGCGCCGCCTGAAGAAAGCTCTAGCGCTCCATATTGCAGATCAAAAGATCTGCTAATTTGAGTACCATCTTTCCTGGCAATGTAGAAAGGTTTCAACGATGACGGCCATTCGAGAAGGAAAAAGAACGAACTATGCCTGCTCTCAAGGACTCCTAATGATTGGTCTGTTAAATCATCACCATCCTTTATATCGATACCTGAATTCTTCAGCTCATCGATAGCCTGTGAGTAAGTAACCTTTTCAATAGTGTTCAAAGCCTTCAAATCATGATTGAGCACAGACAATTCTATCGAGCAATTTTCGCGAACTTCATTAATTGTTGCTCTGACCATTTCTTCAAGGATCTTCATGACATCGTCTTCGTCCGCAAAGGCAGCCTCAATGTCGACGCTGGTGAACTCGTTAAGGTGTCTCCTGGTGTGAAATTTCTCAGCTCTGAAGAATGGTGCGATTTCGAAAACTCTGTCCAAGGCCATTGTTAGCTGCTCTTTGTACAGCTGCGGGCTCTGCGCTAAGTAGCCCTTTTTGCCGAAATAGTCAAGCGAAAATAGATTTGCTCCTCCTTCTGCAGCTTGGCCGATTATCTTCGCAGTATTTACCTCCAAAAAACCATGATCGATGAGAGATTTCCTTATGCTCTGCAGGGCAAAGTGCCGTATCCTAAATACTGCAAGGTTCTCAGGGTTTCTCAAGTCAAGAGCCCTTGCGTCTAACCTCTTGTCCGTGTTTGCATCTACCCTTCCAGTAGGGTCCAGAGGGAGAGGATGTACAGCTTCTGTCAGAAGGCGAAACTGCTGAACTTGAATCTCGAAGAGGATCTTCTTCGCCTTGCTCTCTTGCAATACTCCCTGAACAATTACGCTGCTCTGCCTCGGGCTTTTGCTGATAACACCGAACAATTCAGGATCCAATTCCTGTTTTTTAGCAACCAGCTGACACACCCCCCTTGAGTCTCTTAAAGTAAGAAAGGCTAGGGAACCTAAAAGACGCACGTCTTCCACCCAACCTGCGACTGTAACAGTTTTCCCTCTCTGCCCTTCAATAAGATCGGAAGAATAATGTGTTCTCTTCATGACTATTGCCTCTCGAAGCCCGCCAGGAGCTCTATGCCTTTAACTGCCTTTAGCACTTCCTGCCCTTTTTCTATATCAATTGAAAATCTTTCACCCTTTCTTCCAGATATCATGATTTTTGTCATTATAGAGTCGTCAGGCAACCCAACTTGATTCGCGGTCGTTATCCCTACTCGGAAGAATCCGTCATCCAGAACTTTCTTGTCTCTGCCTTCCGCCCCAACGAATCGTGCCTTATTTTCCAAAACTCACTCCAATCTTTTGAAGGATGCAAGGTCGGATCCAAAAACTGCAAGATCTCCTGCAGCGAGAGCAAGGGTTATCGAACCGTCGACCTCGAAGACCCTTGGGATGGGAATTTTGTCAAGTTCAGATATTTGAGGAGTGATTTTCACCATTTTAAAGGAAACGTCAATGTCTGCCTGCGCGAGCTGCTCGCTCTTCTTGTCAAAGGTGCATATGGCAAGCTTCATGGAATAGTTTCTCGCGAAAGGTGAGCTAATACTTAAAAGAAACTGAAAACGATATTGCTTCAGAATGTCCAGACCGACAACAAGCGACGCTCCAAAGGCCAAACTAGATACTAGAGGGTTGTTCTGCCCCGAACCAGTATTCAGAACGAAGAGCCAGGTTGACAAGGTGAACAACGGAGATGTTGTCGAGATCTGGGCTGACGATCCAGGAGCGGAGGAAGATATATCAAGGTGGGCGAAGAGAACTGGTAATCCCCTTTTGTCCATAAGGAAGGAGGGCAAGGACCTAATTTTCCTGATAAAGAAAAAGGCGAATTAAGCAATTGAAGACTGCAGTTACAAGATACAGTACCGAGAATGTAGGAAATACTCCTCAGATTGAGCTCAAGGCTTTCAATCTTAATGATGGAAAGATATTTGCGAAACTAGAATGGTACAATTCATTCGGTTCGTTAAAAGACAGACCTGCATCGTGGATGGTTTCTGAGGCCGAGAAGCACGGTCTATTGAAGAGGGGCAAGTCTGTAATTATGGAGCCTACTTCGGGTAATACTGGTATAGCATTAGCAGGGATTGCAAAGGCATTGGGATACAGGTTCGAAGTCGTCATACCCAGCAAGGTCAGCGACGAAACCAAAGCTATCTTGAAGAGGTTTGACGCTAAAGTTCTTGAAAGTGAAGACGATTTGTGCCCGAGAGTCGGTCCAGGTACAGACCAATCTATTGCTCTTGCGACCGCAATAGTAAGAGGGCATCCAGGTGATTACTTCATGCCAAATCAATATGAAAATGACGCCAACTTTATGGCACATTACTACAGCACTGGCCCAGAAATATGGAGGGCTGTGGAAGGGAAAGTTACGCACTTTGTTACTGGAATAGGTACTGGAGGCACCGTTACTGGCGTGGGCACCTTCCTCAAGGAGAAGAACCCAAACATCAAGATCGTTGCGGTTGAGCCTCAGAAAGGGCACCATATACAGGGCTTGAGGAACACAGGAGAATCGAACCTTCCAACTCTGCTGGAGAGGAGGAAGAATGTCATAGACAAATGGTACACGATTAACGACGACGAGGCCTTCGAAACTGTAAAGCAGATTGCCGTGAAGGAGAACATGTTCGTAGGACCCTCTTCTGGCGCGGTGCTCGCCGCTGCGATCGAAGTTGCTAAAGAGAACAACGGCTCAAGGGTAGTTGCGATATTCGGTGACGACGGTAGGAAGTATAGGAGCGTCTACACAGAGTTCAAGGTCTTTACGGATGCGGAGTTCGACAAACTGGTAAAGACTGCGAAGAACCTGTCGAATAATTCCATATTCCAGAACTGATCTACGTAGCTCGGTCGTATGTCTTCAACAGGTTTGGAATCTCTGTTATCAAATCCGTAGGCAGTATCCTGAAGCCGTACTTTTCTGCAGCCATCTGACCGCATTTACCATTAATGTAGGCACCAACAACTGCAGCTTTGAATGGCTCATAGCCCTTTGCAAGAAGCGCGGCAATAATTCCTGAGAGAACATCGCCTACTCCTCCAACTGTCATTGCAGGCGAGCTTGCCTCATCTACCGCAACCCTTTCTCCATCGGAAATAACGTCAATGTACCCTTTTACAATTATTGTGATTCCTAGAGACTTTGCAGCCTTCTTCACCAATTCATTCCTTTGCTCTACATTGCTCTCAAGTTCGACTCCAAACAGCCGTTTGAATTCTCCGGGATGAGGAGTTAGTACGATTTCCCTTCCCGATAGGCCATTTACAACTTCGGGCTGCAGCGCATCAGCATCAACAACCATCTTGACTTTATTTGATGAGAGTTCTGCAACGAGTTTCTTCATGCCATCATGCCTCTGCCTCCCCACTCCCGGGCCGATTACACATGCATCGACCTTAGGCATCCACGAGAGGATCTTGTTTGCGCAGCCAACAGTGAGCTTGTAGTCTGGGGTAGGGTATACTATTAGCGAAGGGGAAATTGCCCTTATTGGAGTTGCGATGGGTTCAGGGACAAAGAGATACACCAAGTCAACACCCGTCCTATAAGCTGCCATTCCAGACAGTGCTGGTGCACCGTGATAGATTCTGCTCCCTCCTATTACCGCAACTGTCCCGTTCTGCCCCTTTCGAGAATCAAGTCTCCTAGCAGGGAGTTCTTTTAGCAGCTCTTCGCCCGATACTGGCATGCTCCTCGATGCTGGGACAGAGTATGTATTATACTGTGCTCAATCGTGAACTGCACGTGGGTTATCAGGGTCAGAATTGGCTACTTCCATGGCACTTGGATGGACACCTTGGAACATTGCGAACTGATTGCCGCTTGGGTCTTTGAAAACATGGCAGGGATCATTTGGGATTTCGAAGGGGCCAGATTCGGAATGTCATTTGCGCCTCTTAAGCTCGCCTACCGCATTTTCCAGATTCTTCACTTAGTATATGGGCAAATAGCTTGGGGGTGGCCTACGATCAGCTATGAGAATCAAAGGCCCCTCCCCTACACGGAGAGATGCAACACGCGCTCCAAACCCCTTGAAGTTCCATAGAAGTTCTGCACCAACTGAATCGCGGTAGTATTTCAGATCGGCAGCAAAATCTCCAGAGCCTACGTAGAGAAACCTGAGTTTTCCTAAAGGTCCAGTCATACTAGTTACATCTTATGATCATCAATATTTTCACTTACTCCGCTCATATCGCAGCTGACTTACCAAAGGGTTTCTTGAATAGGAACGTCGTTGCTGAAGGGACTTTCGATTGTCTTGCAGTTGTTAAGAAATCGTCCACTAATACCCTCAAACTGGCTAGAAGAAGCAAGTTGCGCGAACCTATCAGTAACATGTTCAGGAAGAGCATCAAGGATGAGGCTCATAACACTGACGATTATTCGGAATTGGGCTGGCGTTTCATGTATCAGGTTCGTGCGCATTATGCCGAGATGATATGCGTTTACGGTTACACCTTGATTCTCCAGTCGCTTCGCCATTGCGAAAATGAACAATAGGTTTCCTATTTTTGATGCATAAAATGCCGTAATAGCACTTTGCCCCTACCCGAATTAGCCCCTGTTATCATGCAGATCCTTTTTTTGTTTCATATACATTGACTCATTAGCGGAGTACCTTGAACGCATGCGACCATGTATTGAAAACCATGGCTACGCGAACCCATAATGG
>CAZXXP010000022.1:0-3905 GCA_964644785.1 uncultured Nitrosopumilales archaeon
ATCCTAGCATTTCTCGAAGTTTCGAGATCTCTTAATGCGTCTCCAATGTAGATTACATCGTTTGGTGGGAAACCAAGCCTTTTGCATGCAAGCAACAATGGTTCAGGATCGGGCTTCTGCTCCACCGTGTCCTCTGGAGTTACAATTGCGTCGAACTAAGCCAAGTAGTTTCTTAATTGATCCTTCAGCGAAGCGAGCCTCTTAGAAGTCACTATGGCCTTCTTCAGTTTGACTTGCCTTAGAGCAATTTCAGCGTTGGCCACTAATTTCAGGCTAGAATGAGTTACCTTGTTGACTTCGTCATAGATCTTTCTGGTTTCAGGATTGTCGCCAAAGAGTATTCTAAGGTTTATGCTAGAGGGCTGGCCCAGAAGTTTCCTGATTTCGTTGTCGGCAGGTACCCTTACACCGAGCCTCTTTGCAGTTTCCTGAAAGTTTGTAAGAATAGCCTGCGTGGAGTCGAGGATGACTCCATCTACATCAAATACAACTGCTCGTATCATCTTTGAACTTAGGCTGCTATTTCCATCTTCCTGAGTCTTATGCCGTATTTCATTATTTTATAGCCGCAATCTTTGCATTTCAGCACCAGAGTCTGCTTCTTGGTAGTCTTTGCCGTCCTGACCAGTTCGGGGAACTTCTGCCCCCCATATCCCTTGCGATCTTCCGCGTGCCTTCTCGCGCCTAATGATGAAGCGCGCTCCTTGCCCTTCTTGTAAAGCGAGACGGTATGTATCGTATGCCTTTTGTCCCTCGGGCAGTACGTTCGAATCTCCTTTGGAACCTTCATAGCTGAAACCTTTTCATAATACGCAGGATTTTACCATATATGAATGTTGTTAGCTCTAGGTATGTAGTCATGCATGCGCAGGCATAGTACCAAAACCTAAATAGAGCTCAGAAAGCCATATGGCTCTACGTATTAGCAATGCCAACAGCATACGATGTACCGCAAGATATTTTGATTAACCGCCTAGCGGAGCACCTTCGTAAGGTTCCGCAAATATCGTCACCAGCATGGACTCCTTTCGTAAAGACTGGCTCCCATGCAGAGCGTCCTCCGCAAGACAAGGACTGGTGGTACACAAGATGCGCGTCGTTGTTCCGCAAGATCTACCTCCGCGGCCCGATAGGACTGTCTGAGCTAGAAGCCGCATACGGAGGAAGAACCAGCGTAGGTTATGCTAAAGCTCACCATAGAGATGCGGGAGGAGTTGCCATAAGGAGGCCGATTCAGCAGCTGGAGGCAGCAGGTTTAGTAACAAAGAAGGCCAACAGTGGCAGAATAGTTACCAGCAAGGGCACGAGTGTTATTGACAAGATGAGCGGTGAAATCTTCAAGGGTCTGGCAGAGGAACGGCCAGAACTTGCAAGATATTTGTAGGTGATTTATTTTGTCCGAAGGGCCTGCTCAGAAAGCAGCTTCTGGGGATGCGGAAAGGGAAAAACAGCTAGCTAGGGAAAGTATGTTGAGAGTTATTCTGACATCTGATGCAAGGCGGAGGCTTACAAACATCAAGATGGTCAAACCTGAAAGCGCCGCCCTGATAGAGGATAACATTATCAGGTTGGCATCGGAAGGAAAGATCAAGAAGGCGATAACCGACGAGGAGATCAAGCAGTTCCTTTCAAGCGTCCAGCAGCCGAAAAAGGAATTCAAGATAAGGTGGGCATAATTGAGCAAGAAGACATCTGGAATAAAGACGAGGCTGGAAAAAGCGAGAAAGCAAAATGCGTCAGTCCCAACATGGGTCATTGTAAAGACTAACAGGTCGGTAAGGACTCATCCAAAAAAGAGGGCTTGGAGGAGAAGAAAGCTCAAGGTGAAGTAAATGTCAGAAGATGTAGAGAGAATTTATACGGTTCCACTTTGGCGGGCATGGGTCACTCCGCGCCATAGAAGAACCAAGAGAGCCATAAACCTCATCAAAGAATTTGCCACACATCACATGAAAACAGAGAAGATCAAGATCTCAGAGGAACTAAACGAACTGATGTGGAACAGAGGGATTCAAAACCCGCCTCGCAGGATAACGGTAAAGATGGTCAAGAACAAGGACGGACAAGTTACCATCTCTAATCCCGAGTAAGTTTTCATTCATACTGTTTTTGCTTCCTTTTGCTACTCAGGCGAGCACGTAGAGTGGCTTCATAACCTTTGCACTACTTCCGAACGGAAAAAACTACAATAGAGGAGTTATACGGTGTCCTTGACAAGCCACCGCAGCTCAGTATTGTTTCACCTGGGTACTACCATACTAGCTTTACAAATTCCTATCTGACATCAGAAATTCCTCACCACCCATGGAGGCGGGTCATGAGGACGCCTTCCTTTTTTTAAGCAGGCTTTAGATGTAATAGGTTGAAATTATCTTAGAATGCGCCAAGCACAAGAAAAGGGGACTATTGTCGTCCCCATAGTGAGTCTACTTCTATTACATACCTAATTCCATTGTACATTATCGAGGCGTCCCAAGATCTTTCATAATCTCCGTTTGCATGAATCTCCTCTCTGAATGTTGCTGTGCTGTTGAGAAGAGGATTCGCTAGATTCACTAGAGTAATTGTCTGATTCTCCGTTAGTTCCAAGTACATCATTGGTTTCTCGAAACAGAATGGGCCTTCTCCAGGAATAGGGCACGATTCAAAGCGTGTCATCTTTGTATTTATCTCTTCAAAGGCCTGCTTGAGTGATATTGTCCTGTTTACGTCCCCGTGCAATTCCTTCATTTGCAGGAATGGTGTCAGGTCTGCGTCAGTAAGTCTAGCGCGCACACCTTCCTCGGTTTTTGCTTGCGACCTCAACAAAGATACCATGGCACCCTTGAAGACGTAGCTAGGAGGCTTTACCTCAATTACCGGTCTTTGCTCCAGTTGAGGGATTTGTGGAGCTTGCACAGGTTGCTGTGGCGGCTGTGCTCCAGGCAATTTTGGAGGTAACACTATTTCCCGTACTGGAGGGTTCACAGATACACTTTCTCTGGGGGACTTGACGACCATGTTCTTTTTTGGTTCAGGAGCACCTGGTGCTTGAACCATTGCATCTCGGACTTTCCCCTTCTCTGGTTCGGTTGACTGTGATGGTGGCCAAGTTCCTGTTAGCAATAGTCCTGCAGGTATCGCTAGGGATATGGCTAGAACTGTTGCAATGATTACTATTGAACGCATTAAATGTAGCCTCCTAAGAATTCAATTTCCTCCCTAAATGGCTTATGTTTTAGATGTCTAGATGCGCATTGTCAAGTCTTCGTCGGACGGAGCGTGATCAATAGACACGAACCTATCGTAATCTTACGGGGTAGCGAGATATGTTGTTTTTATATTTGAGTTCGGGAGGTCCTTATCTCTGGGGGCTCGTAACTCAGACAGGCTCAGTCTAGACTGTTCCTTATCTATTCTGAAACCTATCAGAATTAGGTCCTCGTCCCCCGGGTCTCGGATAAATTTTTTCTGGGGATTGGGCCCGAAGGTATCTAGTTCCTGAGAGGGTTTGAATACGTGTATGGAAGCACGTTATGATGCCTTCCTCCCAAATTTTTTTTGTTTTGATCTAGTGAGTAGCACCAATTGAGCTTTTGGTGTTATTCTGGTCAGACTAATTTGAAAGGGTTAGGCTGCGGCTCTAGATTGTCTCTGGAAAGTCTTCTTTAGAGTTAAGTGGGAGGCCTCTGTTGCTCCACTTGCCGGTATGGGGTACAGGTAAGCCGGAACAACCATCCAATCAATAGGTGTGTCAGTCGATTGAACGTAAGGCTACTCCCAATAATTTAGCATAAGCCAAAATATTTATCTCTTACTCCTCTAACCGCAAACGTCGGGGTACAGGTGTTTGCCATAGCTATCTTGCAGACTGAATTCTTCGAATGCTATCTGAAGGCTGGCTTGTTGGCATGCATTGAGAGAGG
>CAZXXP010000022.1:3915-18011 GCA_964644785.1 uncultured Nitrosopumilales archaeon
AGGGGTAATTCACAAAGCCAAAGGGCCTGTAAACAATCCAACGCTAGACGAAATCCAAGAATCTTGGGAGATGCGCTATCAAAGTGAAATCGCCTAGATCGTTATCTTTCTCATTTGTCTATGGGCGAACACATTCCCAAGAAAAAAGGGCCGGTGTTGGAACTAGTAAAGGTTTACTTGAGGCTAGCAATGACCCGGGAGTGAGGAGAAAAGTACGGATCGCTAAAGGCCTTGGTGCAGGATATTTCGGAGCACTAACTATCGCCATTGGAGCGGTTGTCGCACAAGACCTGTCTCTTGGTTGGAACGCGTATGTTTCAGGGAATTGGAGAATAATAATATCGGACCTCGCAACACTAGTTGTGCCTCTTGCTATTACGATTACACTCGCTCATAGCGTCATTTTCAATTCCGCGCTTACCGGGAAGCTGCTAGTGTGGAAGCAGAATCTCTACACGCTTAGGGGTCGGTTATTCGCTTTCTCATCTTGGTTAACGTTTGTGGTGCTTTTCGTCTACTTGATCCCTGGTTTAGAGCTAGGTAAAGGTAACCAACTCTTGTTTGCAATTCCTGAAAGGGTATATCATCCAATGACTGAGATCATCCATAACCCGAGTTTTTATATCCTTAGCATAATTGGCGCGTCGTTTATGGTTTTGATGATCGGTGCGGAAACTGCCCTGATGGAGGACCAGAAACTTGTAGTCCGATTCGGTATGATGAGTGCAGCCGATCGTGCGCTTGCTTTTGTGGCAGCTATGGGAGTTATCTTATTTGGATACCTGACTATTTCAGCACAGTTTTTGTTTGAGGGAGAATGGAAGTACCTTATGGCCCTTTCATCAATAGCATATACCACTTTCTTCGCAGTTTATCTAATTAGAGTCAAGAGCGGTCGTACGTGATTAATTTGGCAGAGGACGCTTTAGCGGCCTTGGCCCTAATATTGGTTAATTACACATTCTTAGCGTTCACAATTCTTCTAATCTTGATACTGAAGAACGTGCTGGTCGAAATGGCCAAGAAAGGCGACTACACAGAGATTGGTAAATTGATTGTTATTTTTGTCTTATTAGGTGTCGGGATCCAGATACTTGCATTTAGTCCCCTAGCTGGAATTGAGGTACCTCAGGATTCGAAGGTAGCGGCAGGAATAGCACTCCTATTTTTGGTCCCAGTTTTTTATCTCCTCAGGTACGAAACTAGACCGAGAACCCCTAACAGCAAGCAACCTTCTTAACCGTTCTACCTTGTATTCGGTGCGTCTTTTCAAAACAAGTCTGAGCGTGTACGGAAGTGTGTAGCAAGCCAAACAGGTCGTGAGGAACGTGCTAATGTATGGATCGAGTTCTACCCCAACATTCTTTGTGATCGAATAGGTAGATGCAGCGAGCATGATCATACCACTGGTCCCGAGAGTGTATAAGCTTGCGAACGCGATTTCCTTTCTCTTGGTCGATTTCAACAATTCCCAAAGTAGGCCTGCTTCGGAAGCTTGATCTTCAATGGTCTTCTCTTTGTAAAGGTAATTGCCGAGGGATTCCTTATCGCGTACTACTGGAAGTAGCTTGGCAACGGTTTTGAAGTTCATGCAATCTATTAACAACTTTGTTTTCTTCTGTTAATAAATAATGCACGCGAGATAATGCACGCAGAGAATTTTGAACGGAAAAAGAAAATAATAAGATTACGCAGGCCCAATTCTTCTTGGTGAAAGATACCGAATCAAATTCATCTAAATCCCTCCAGCAACTAACTCATGCGGTAAAAGAAGTTATCGACGCAGGGTTATCCAAAGGCATCGTTAGACCTGAGCGAGAGGTCTTTGTTAAGTGGAAGGTTGACGAATTCAACCACAATGATAAGGTTGGTCCTGTTTCGTTTCCACACATATCCTCAGCAATTCTAAGGATCGAATTTCTTGGAAGATGAGGACAAGGATCAAATCTGATCCAATATTTGGACTTTGATGTTGAAAGGTAATGTAAAACGAAAACAAAAGCCATGATTAACTATAACTAATCCGGTAACGGTCATACCTACTGAAATTGATGTTAAATGAAAGGTAACCAGTTAAGGCCGATAAAGTCCCTCGAGGTACATACTCCCAAGAGCATATCAGATTTGCTTGCCGAGATGAGTCAAACAGCATTTCAAGGTAGAAAACTGGGAGAAGTTGTAGATGTTTGGGAGAGAATGATTAAAGACAAGGACGTCACAATTCTAATGGGTTACGCGGGATCCCTTAGTGTCGCCGGACAGTGGAAAATAATTAATTGGCTAATCACGAACCATTATGTTGATGTTCTAGTACCAACCGGGGCCAACATCTCCGAAGACATAGTTGAAGCAATGGGGATGAACTATTTGCGTGGTGATCATCGCGTTGACGATAAAGAGCTCTTACCGACCGATTTGAATCGCTATTATGATGTATATGGAAAAGAATCAGATTATTCAAAGATGACTGAATTGATAGCTGAATTCATTGCACGCCTGAAGAGGAATCATCGTTATACAACGAGGGAATTCTTGTACCGCTTTGGGAATTGGCTTTATCAGAAAGGTGTCCATAGCATAGTTGCTGTTGCTGCCAAGAACGAGGTTCCGATTTACTGTCCAGCTATTGTTGACAGTTCTTATGGTGACGCCTTATTGCTTGCGAGGAGCCGCGGTTATGATGTGATCATAGATCAAGCGAGGGATTATGTGGAATTCATGGGTTTAGCAAGTAAAGTCAAAGAAACGGGAGTTATTTACATCGGCGGTGGTGTGCCTAAAGATCTGATACAACTACTGGCAGTTTCGCCTTCTCTAAGGTTTGATAATAAGAAGCCAGCGCGCGAAGGAGGGGCTTTCCATGAAGAATCAAGTGAGTATTATTATCCTCATAAGTACGCAATTCAGATCACAACTGATTCTCCGCAGTGGGGAGGTTTGTCAGGCGCAACACTAGATGAAGCAATAAGTTGGGGTAAGGTAAGTCATAAGGGTAAGTTTGTTCAATGCTTTTGCGATGCCACGATAGCTCTTCCCTTGGTTGCACATGCACTTGCGGAGAGGGTCACACCCAAAAGAAATCCACCCAAATTTTACAAATTATTTACAGATTAGCTATCCAACCAGAAGGTGGTAGCTACTTTGACTTGAGAACTATCACTTTTTGAAATCTAGAATTTTACCATTGGTTTCATACCAGCTACTGCTTGGTTTTCGATTTGGGGATCTTGAACCTTCTGGTCTATAGCTTCAACCTTGAAGTGCACACAAAATTCCGGGTTGTCCCCAAGTTTTTCACTAACGATTTTACAATTCTGGTATTGCATTCCTCCTTTGGTATCCCCTTTGTATGAAAACACCCTAGCCGCTCCGAAGACACCATAAGTATGAGGTCCGCCAATCATAACCAATCTCTTTTCGCGATTGTACGGGTTTCTAATCTTCATGAAAAACCCCCAATCTTGCACTTTCTGATGACCGCCTGATTTTGTGAAATTTGGACGATATTCGGTTTTGGATCTCTTCTCGGAAAGGTAGATATCATTATCGTCTATTCCGCATTTATACTTGTATGGTGAGTATTCCTCAAATATCCTAGTTGTGATATTATAATCAGGACCTCCTATCAAGACAATGTTTCCCGTGAGTGGTATCATCATGTCTTTGACTTCATTACCAGTATAGTGCTTAACGTGCAGGTTTTTGTACAAACAATGCAAAGTAATGAGAACTTCTAGAAAGGCATCACCATCTCCATATTTGCCGAGGCGAATAAATTCATGGGGTTCAGGAAACATCAGATGTTCTGCTTCTGGAAGTTCAGAGCATATTACTGTAACCTCGTCATTCTCGCTAAATCCCCATATGTTTTTGAAAAGATATTCGGATTTGTGGGTGTTTTCCACGTAATCCCCAATAGCACCGGTAACTTTTTTTCTAGTTTCAGGACTGTTCAGTCTGTCCTTGTTATCATACGGAATGTAAATCTGGGCCAAGTCTGAAGGTTTTGGGTATATGCTGGTAGATTTCTTATTCTTGAGAGTGACGATGTGGCGTTCGAGGCCGAGTGCAAGTCCAGCTTCAAACATTACGTTTGGATTATTTTCAGAAATATCGAATATTCCAATATCTGCCCATCTAATCGCATTAATAAGCTCATTCCAAAGTATTCTACCCGCTTGAAATTCTCCATATTTAACCTCCAATGCAATGCCATTTTCTTTCCTAAGCAAATCGCAGGAAGATTTCATGAGTAATTCGTAATCTTTCACTTTGTAAAATTCGGAATGAATCTGAAAACCAACAAATGCCCTAACCCTGACAGGCTCTTTACTCATAGCATCGGCCTTTGAACATAGCTGAGTCCCTAAGTGATCCGCTCCATTCTTTTGCGGAAATTGCGCAGTCAATCCCTCTGACTATTTGACAAGGTGGAACTTTTTTTGTAACCACAGCACCCGCGCACACTAACGAATTAGGACCTACCTCAATGCCTCCGATAATCAACGCCCCGAAACCTACAAAGCTGTCCCTCCGAATTACTGGCGCTGGTTCATCAGTGAGGTCCCAATCACTAGTTGGCTCCTTTTGAGCGTGAATCATCGTCCCAAACATCCGAACCCTGTCTCCAATTTTGGCATTCTCGCAGACGAACCCACCTATTTTGCACTCGCTTCCAATCCTAGCATAGTTGCAAATCTGTGACCTATAGATCACCAAGGTTTCCTTCCCAATAGAAACATCTTGCTCTATTTGGACTCCGTTGTCTATCATACACTTATCAGATATGGTTGATCCTTTTCCCACAATAACAAAACTCCCTATGTGGCATTCTTGACCTATCCTAGTGTAACTCTTTGCAGGAAGAGGTTTTCCATTAACAGGACGGTAAGGTTTTCCAACTAAGGAATACTCTCCGATCGACGTTCTTCTTGCAATCTTGACTTTGGGAAAGATTAAGGCGGTCTTATGGATGTTCGTTTCCCTAAATCTATTGTAGCGCAATATGGACCACTTCTTCGAATATTCTCTCCATATTTGCAACAGACTTAGGCCCGTCACCATCTGGATCACGATAATCGGGATAGCCGTGGTCAGCATCTTTTAACGTGATGAATCTAATGCGTTTATTGGACGAAGACAATTCTCGCGACACATCATAAGGCACCATAGAGTCCCTATTCCCGTGAATCACAAGAATGGGAATATCTATCTTTTCCAGAAAGAGATAAGGCCGGATCGCATAGAACTCTTCAATTAGCCGTGGACTAAGCTTGAATGTTTTGTCGAGGAAAATATATCCCTTTCTCCATAGTTTATTCATCGATTTCTGATTGAAGGATGTCCTTCCCCATGGTGTGGTCGGTTTCAGAAAGGTTTTTTCGTAATCTAAAACGGGAGCAATTAGTGTCATACACTTTATTTGATTGGGTTGTTGATTCGCTACTAGGATGGCAGGACCCGCTGCGAAACTTGCTGCAACTAGAACGATTTTTGATCTCCAGAATTTCCGAATCTGTTCTATGCTCGCCTTGATGTCTAATATCTCGCCTATCACGGATACGTCCATCGATGATCCGCTGCTTTCTCCATGTCCTCTGAAGTCAAAGCGTAACGTCGCAATCTGATTTTTGTAGAACATCGCTGCCATTTTAGTGTAAAAATCACCATATTCATTTTTGTCAACAGTTATCCCATGTGTCAACAGCGCGAATGCTTTAGGTTTGGGAGGGATCGTAAGTATCCCCACAAGTTGTTTTCCATCAATGGTGGTATACTTGATTGTCCGGGATTCCATCTGTTTGATTGGCATAATCATAAACCATTTATGGTTTTTGTTGTCATTATACTAGCTGAGCTCATGTCGTCTCAATTTCTTCCTTCCCGTTAGAAGGCCTCTCCATTCTGGAACCATGCCCAGGTATTCTACAAAGAATCTTGCGAAATCGTGCGGTTTAATATTTCGGTGATAATTGCGAACCGACCTACATACGCGACTAGTTAAGGGGTCTCGCTGGACCCTGTCTAACCGCTTTTGCAACTCCATTATTTCAAGAGTTCGATCTTGTATTATTTCCCTCCAAAACTCGCTGGAAACTAACTGCTCAAGTTTTCTCCCTGCAACAGCAAGAACAGTCCCATCTAGAAGAATCTCTCCGAATTCTTGGAATAAGGATCGACTTTTCATATCTCCGAGATAATCAGAATCGAGTTGTCTAACCACTCCACATCTAGCGAATTTCGTTCCAAACCCCTGAAATGCAGCGAAAATTAGATCCTCATTATAGAGGTTGGGAAAGAAATACGATACTTTTCGAAGGTTAACACCCATATATTGTCCTGTGATAAAATCGTACTGTTGAACTCCTACACGTCGAAAAAGATGTCCTATTATCGAATCATCATTCATCCCCACAGTCCGTGCTCCAACAACCCAATAACGATGCAGCAAATCAAACGAGGCATTGATTACGTCTGGATTTTCTATGAGAATGTCGTCATCAACCATCAATAGATGTTGATACCCGAAATAAGCAGCTAGCAACAATGCATAATTTCTTGAAAGCCCAAGCGTCCACCCTTCTAATCCAAGTCGAGGAATAAACTTCCTTATCCCGGCCACTCGGATATTCTTGAGTACATCGACTTGCTCCTTCCTTCCATGGTAGCGAATTTTGCTGTGAAGATACTTAGAAATGTATAGATTCCTTGACTCATCAGAAGTTGAGTCGTCTATTATCATAACATCATGTGGACACTCAACAAATTGCCCAAGGGTGCGCACTAATCTTTGGGGATTATTTTTGGTGATTATAGTAATTAGGTTCTGCGTATCTTTCAGTTTTGTATAAGTTGTTCCATCGAACGATTCATCAACTAGTGTTACTGGAAAATCAAGAGTCAAGAATTCGTCAGTAATCGAGTTTTCTGTTCTCATATTCAAGATCGCTCATATAGCAAAGATTTTGCAGTTGCTCGTACGGCCTCTTTACTACCCAGTTGGGGATGCCAGCCTAATTGATTAATCTTGCTTATGTCAAGAAGCATATTCTTGACATCTCCTTTCCAACCGCGGCCTCCTCGAGCTCCGGATTTGTATACGAAGTCTACATCTCTTAGTCCTGATTCTTCAACCACGATTCTAGCTATCTCGGTAACTGCAATTTTATCCGCAGAACCAACATTCATTACCTCAATTGTCCCGTTAAAGGCCTCAGTAGCCATCATAATCGCTTTGATGCAATCATCTATGTGGAGATAGGATTTCATCTGTCGACCATCACCGAGTATTTCTAGCCTATCTTTGTTACGTCTTAACTTGGCAATCATATCAAAGACTACCCCTCGCCGCATATGAGAACCGACTACATTGGCAAAACGCAAGATGAGACTCTTTTTGTTGTAGGCACGGCAATGTGATGTTATTAGGGCTTCAGCGATGAGCTTTGACTTACCATAACTGGAGATTGGCACAAGTGGTGCATAGTTCTCAGGTGTGGGGATAACCTTAGCTTCACCATAAACTGCAGATGTTGAGGCGAAGACAATCAAGTTAACATTAAGATTCTTGATTGCCTCGAGTAAGACAACCGTAGCGTACACATTCTGTCTGAAGCAATTCGTCAGACTATTGTATTCGAGACGCGCATCGGGATTTGCGGCGAAATGAAATACAGTGCCGACCTCATGAACTGCTTGGCGCACATCTGAGAGTTTTGTGCAATCTCCCGCAACAAAGCTCATAGTCTTCAACAACCTCTCATCAATGTTTGACATTGACCCAGTGCGTAGATTATCTAGTATCGTCACTTCCCAACCCTTCTTTGCAATCGCCGAAGAGAGATGGCTGCCAATGAACCCAGCTCCACCCGTTATTAACACTCGGGGCAGACTTCTTGGGGTCATTTAGAGAGAATCACACTCTTTCCACATAAAAAGCTAACAATTAACCTCGCCCAATTATGACGCCCACCGTATGCTGATGAGTTAATCCGCACGAAGGAAACTTGGAGTCATTTGTAAGATATGAACCTAATTGGAAATGACAGATTATCCATAGAAGTTCCTAGATTGCTGATTCAAATCTTTTCCATCTACCTTCTCCAAAATCTTTCACAAGTCCAGTCTGAACAAGAAATTCCATCTGATTTCTGTAAGCGCGTTCACCAAGAGGTTGCGCAACTGATTTCCGATACAAATCGAACAATTCTCCCGATGCAATCTGCTTGTGTTTCTCTATGAGTTCCAGCAACAGCTTTTGATGCTCGTTCAGTTTAGACTTTACATATTCTCGTTTAGACTTTCCCGCACTCTTGAAGGCTTCTTTTAAATCATCAATAGTAATTTCTTCCCTTTTCTTGCTATCGGCACTCATTGCAGCTGCTCTCAATGTTTGCAGAGCAACTCTTGCATCACCTTTCGACCACATAGCAATCAATTCAACCAATCTATCCGAAATTGAGTCGGGTGAGAGCGAGTACTGAATTCTTTCTCGCATTATGTCCATTAACTCTGACGACTTGAATCTGGGAAACTCAACTTCAGCAAGAAATAATCGCGAATGTATTCTGTTGTCAACATGATCAAAGAAAAAATTTCTATTTGTGATCAGTATCAAACTGCACTGCTGAGATGAGAGTGCCTGTAAAATTCTGTCACCCTTAATTTGGTCAATTTCATCCAGACAGACAACCACATCCTTTCCAATTTTCTTTGAGAATCTTTGTATCAAGTAATCTGTCGGTTTATTTTCAGGAATTACATGGCCGAGTTGAACTAAAATACTTTCGAGTATTTTATGCTCGCTTCTTGAATTCAGGCAATTCACATACGCATGTTTCCTCGCAAAATGTTCTTTCAGAATCCACTTAACGAGAGAAGTTTTTCCTGTTCCAGTATTACCAACTACCAAAACATTGCGCGCATCTTTTCCGTGTAGTGTAGGTTTCATGTGCCTGAAAATTTCTTTGATCTGACCTTCCCTGTGAAACATTCTCGTAGGTATGAATGCTTCCGTTAGCGGCTCTTCATCCAGAAGTATAGAAGCATCCCTCATTCTGCTAAATTATCGTGGAGTACTCTTATTGCTAACGCATGTGCAATTCCGCTAGAAACAGCTTTGCCCAATAATTCAAGACCTTAACTCCATTCAAGTTTCTGTCAGTAAAGTTATAACTTTTAACCTGATGTAATAATTATGGAAAAATTGGACGATCTTTACAAAGTATGTATGTCTGAAGGAAAGACAGACAAAATGTCTGTCATAAATCCCTCTATGGTCTTGTTGCATACAGTATCGCCCTTCAATCTTTGGTGTGATTTTTTTGCTCCAAAAGATGAAAAGGACCCCGAGACAGAATCCCTGAAAATACTCGCGAGGATTGGAAATATTGAGGAGGAGAAGTATATTGAGGAAAACTATCCCGGAATGAAACCCATTAAGGTGGAAACAGTTGAACAGGCTTTTTATGAAGTATTGAAGGGATGTTTCCAAGGCTCTGATGCATTTCATGTTGCACCTTTAATTTTTCTCCCTGAAGGAATCCTTGGCATTCCTGATGTGTTGGAAAAAAACGGTTCACATGGAAGCGTTTTCGGAAATCACCATTATATCATAAAAGAGAAAAAGACTACGAAAGAACCCAAAAATAAGCACATTTTACAGACCGCATTAAACAATTACGTGCTAGGCAAAATACAAGGGTATACCCCGCCAAAATTCATAATTTTGAACAGGGACAACAAAGAATTCGAATTTGTTTTCGATGAATATGCAGGCGAACTGCAAAATTCAATTACCGAAATAAAAGAGATCATGAACGGAAAATTCGTAACGCCAACTAAGGGAGCGTTGCAGGAGCCATGGAAATCTTTCGGGTTAAGAAAGGCAAAAGAAATCGGAGATATATCGTTGGTTTCCGGAATAGGGCCAGCAAAAAAAGAACTGCTGTCAAAAGCAGGAATACGAACCATTTTTGATTTGGAGAAAGCCAATTCAAGATCGCTGAATATACAAGGAATAGGTCAAGCGAGTTTGGTAAAATGGCAGATTCACGCATCTTCCATTTTACAAAATAAAATAATTAGAATTAATAAACCCCTTCTCAAAAAATATGATACAGAAATCTTCCTGGATCTGGAGGGAATTTTTGACGTTTCAAATTCGTTTCTTGGTGACTTGGGAATAGAGTTGAATGAGCGATGGACGAATGTTATTTACTTGATAGGAGTCTTAGTCGTTGGTAATGGAAAAAAGGAATATACTCCATACTTTGCAGATTCGATTGAAAAAGAAAAGGAAATTCTGGAAAAATTTATCTCTTTGTTGAAATCAAAATCAAATTTCATCATTTACCATTATGGGACCTATGAAAAAACGAAGATGAAACACATGCTAGATAAATACGGTATCAAAGACACTTTTACTGGCAAGATGGTTAATCTCAACCAAGTATTGAAAAACTCTGTCGTGTTCCCAACTTATAGCTTTGGTCTAAAAGAAATAGCAAAAGAACTTGGATTCACCTGGAGCGAACAAGGAATGGACGGTTTCATTTCGATTGCTCATTATTTGGATTACCTTAGAAGCGCAGATGAAAACAAAATTCAGAAAATAATCAAATATAACGAAGACGATTGCAGGGCAACAGTAGTTGTGAAGGAGTTTCTAGATTCGATGGATGAAAATTAGTTAGGTCATCCCTATCTCCAATTGCGGGTTGGGATGCAGTGCACCCACATTTTACAATAATATCTTTTTGAGAAGGATTACAAATTGGTAGTTAGCAATTTAATTATTAGACAAATTGCCATTTATTGGGCAAAGCTGCTAGAACCGTTAACTATTTCTGTTTTGAAGTACAATAAATTATTAGGAAAATTCAGAATAAGTATGTTCAGGAATTGTGTCTACGCTGGTTCTCCCCCCGAGGGCGCTAGCGGTAAGGCGCATATCCCTAACATACTCAACAAACAGAAACAAAGGTGGTTGAATGAGCCTTGCCGCAGAGATATACCGATATCCCGCAAAGATAGAAAATGAAGTACGCTCGATTCAAGAGCAGCTAAGAAAGGAAGACTCCCAAGTCTTACTAAAGTATTACAAAACAAGAATTGCAGAAGGGACAAGTCAAGCTAGGATTCTAAAATGCCTTAACACCTTAAAATTGCTCTCAAGAATCTCAACCAAACCATTCGCAGATTTGAACAAGGATGATGTCGTAGAATTGATGGCTGGGATTGAGCAAAGAAAAATCTCTGCTTGGACCAAACACGACTACAAGGTCATCCTAAGGAAATTCTTCCAGTGGTTACGAAATTGCGAAGACGGCCAGTATCCTGTTGAGGTAAAATGGATCCGAGTAGAGAAGAACATTCCAAACAAACTGCAGAACAAGGACTTGCTCACCAATGAGGAAACAGTCAGACTTGTTCAAGCAGCGCACAACCAGCGTGACAGGGCATTCGTTCTTGTCCTTACAGAGTCGAAGCGTCGATTGGGGGAGATCATGGGTTTGCAAATCAAAGATGTTGAATTTGACGGTCTGGGCGCAAGGCTCAGGGTAGAAGGAAAGGTTGGACAGGACACTGCAAGGATAATATCTTCTGCGCCTGCGCTGGCGAACTGGCTGAACATCCATCCATTAAGAGACAATCCAGATTCCCCTGTTTGGGTGACCCTAGATAGGAAGGACGATTATAGAGTGTTGGGTTATCAAAGCATTAGGATGATGCTGCGGGAATGTGCTGAGAGGGCAGGAATTAAGAAAAGATTTTGGCCGTATCTTACGAGGCATTCTGGATTGACTGCTGCGAGTAAGGTTCTTCCTTACTCTTTACTTTGCGCAGTTGCAGGATGGAAACAAGGGTCTCGGATGCCTGCTGTCTACATCAAACTCGCTGGAGAGGACGTAGATGAAGCTCATCGCATGCTGAACGGCATACAGAAAAGCGACACAGCACCCAAGCAGGAAAAACCGAGAGTGTGCATCAGATGCAATTTAATTAACTCCGCTGACTCCAAATTCTGCTACAAATGTGGAATACCACTTGACGCCGCTACTGTCGTTCAGATGGATAATGCAAGAGCGAAAATTGACGAATTGCTGAACAGATTGACAGAGAATCCAGAGAAACTAGAGAAGCTCCTAGGGCTGATTGATGGGAAGTGACGATGGATCCACCCTCCATCATTATTATCTCGAATTAAGCATGCAAGTGTAATCTTAATGTGTTTGCGCGAATTAAATAGTATGGGTAAAGAGATGGTGGAGAGGTGAAAAGATGCCAGTGAAATCAGGGCTAGATTTACTGCTTGCTTTGCTCTATGCAAAAGGACGTAGTGGTAAACTCGGAGAAGCAATCAAAGATACAACACGCCTAGTCAAGCTAATCTTTCTCCTGATTCGGGAAGGCGGATTCAAGGATATTGCTAGGGAGTTTTCCTTCGAAGCGTATGATTATGGTCCTTGGGCTGCAGAAATATTCGACGGGGTGGAGTCTCTAGAACAAATAGGAGTAATTCAGATTCGAAATGAGTTACCTGAATTTGTGGAGGAGCTCGCTGACGACCGCGTTCTAATGCAAGAATTTGAGGGGGTTACACCATCGAATCAAGTCGCAATATACGAACTAACGCAACAAGGCTTTGCCATAGCCAAAAAAATATTCCAATCATTAACCTCCGACGAACAAGACCACATACAGAGGATAAAGAACGAATTTAATCCAATTCCTCTACATGATCTTCTAACGTATGTTTATACAAAATACCCTGATATGACGCTAAAGTCAAAGATACGCAAAAAGATTTTGAAGAAATCTATGTTTGGTGTCGCCCAAGACTTGCCTGAATTCACGAGGGACGGGGAAGATTTCCGAGATTGAGCTGAACCATGACCCACATAATAGACACATCTGCTTGGATAGAGTACTTCAAAGGCTCGAATGAGGGAAAGAAGGCCGTACCGATCATAGAGTCGAACGAAAACCTAACTCCAACGATAGTTTTAGCTGAGATGAAGAAGAAATTTGTAGAGTGGAATCGTAATGACTTTGACCAAATACTGGAGTTTATCCATCAGCATAGCAGAATAGTAGACCTTGATGAAACAACAGCAATCATGGCTGGTGAATTCAGAGCCAAGTGCAACATAGAAGGAATCGGTCTAATCGATTGTATTCTTGTTGCTTTTGCCAGAATTTACCAATGCAAGGTTCTAACGAATGATAGCGATTTCAGCAAACTGTCTGAAGCAGCGTATCTCAAGAGGGGTTCACTGTAATGGTTAACGAAAAATTTGTGAAACAAAAAGTGGCCGAGCACTTAGAATCGAGACATTTTCAGGTGTTTGACGAGGTTCCTATTTTGGAGAAAAGAATCGACCTAATAGGATATGATCCAAGGAAGGATACCTTGCTTGCAATTGAAGCCAAAGTTGCTAATTGGCATAAGGCGCTAGAACAGGCGTTGGCCTATCGGCTTGTCGCAGAGCAAGTCTACGTAGCCATGTGGCACAGAAATGTCCATCGGGTGGACAGAGATCTTTTCAGGGATTTGAATAATGGAGGTTAATGGTCAAGTTAGAACATTACTGCACGCAACCAAATCTCCGATCATACACGGTTCCCTGAGAAAAAGGATAGAACAGTATATTCGGGAGAAAATGAAATAATGGCGAAAAAGACATTCTGGAACTTCTTCAGGTTGGGAATCACAGGAGAACGCGATTTATTCCAGAGTCAGCCCGACACGTACTTTGGTGTAGTCATCCCGGCAAGCATTGCTTCCTTTTATCAAGGATTCGTTCCAACATTCCTTAGAGACCTGAAGAAACCGTTCGTTGTTGATCCAATGACCTACGTCTTTGCAAGGGATCTCAACAATCTGAAACGGGGGGATGAAATCAAAAAGTCGTTTCAGAAACTCATTTCCCACTATGGCAAGCCTTGGTCGGAGATACTTTCCAAACGACAACTAATTCCAAAGGACTTTCGGGAGGATGGAAAGTGGAAAGATGCAGCTCTAAAATCGATGGCACAAAAGACACTGACTTTTCAAAAAGAACTGTTACACCCCAAAACTGCCATGCAACTGT
>CAZXXP010000023.1:0-8028 GCA_964644785.1 uncultured Nitrosopumilales archaeon
CTCTCTTCAGCACAGCTTTTTGACATATAACGTTAGCTGATCGGTTGTCGTTACTTCGTCGATTGTAGAACTCGATAAACCTCAGAGCAAGTGGTAGATGTAGTTTCAGCTAAAGCAAGTTTTTCGTATACACTTCTAGCCCTGACTATTTACATCCTTATCAATCGTTTAGAGAAGCGGTCTGCAAAAAGAATATGGTGCCTTGCCGATGCAAGGCCAGTTGGTCTATGCCTTCTTCCTTCTGCTGAATAGTACTCCAGATATCACTACCAGCACAACCCCAATGCCTATTGCGGCATAGGATACTGGGCTAATGGTTTCCACGGTTACTTCCTTTATGACTTCTTTGGGTACTTCTTTGATCACTTCCTTTATGACTTCTTTGGGTACTTCTTTGATCACTTCTTTGATCACTTCTTTGGTTACCTCCTTTATGACTTCCTTCACTACCTCCTTAGGAACTTCTTTGATCACTTCCTTCGTTATGACCTGTGGTTGTGGTAGTACGTCAGGGAGACCGAAGGCCACTAGTGTACCATCCACGAGGAGGCCATTTGCGAACAAGATGCCGCCTCCACCACCTACATGTGCGAAGATTCGCATTTTTCCATCCTTGGTTGCTCCTACAGTAGCCATGACATTCACGGGAACGCCGAAGGACCTTTCAGCTACGAGCTTTCCAGTCTCAGCGTTTATGAACCGGAGATTTCCGTCGGACGCGTACGTGATTACCATACCTCCAGTTACACTCAGACCGCCCCTATAACCAACCCCATCTATCCTGAACGTCCAGATTCTCTTTCCCGTATTCACGTCAATCGCGTCGATATTTGTGTTGATTACCCAGGTTTGCCCCGGAAAATTCGTCATAGGTGTGCCGCCCACGCCATTATTGCCGAAATCTCTGACAGGTCCGAAAGCTGCTGTGCCCATATTGTTGTAGGTTGCGACATATACACGCTTTCCATCATACGCGAAGTCTGACTCCAAGCAGACTGTGTAGCAATTCTGTACTATTGGTTTTGGATCGGGATAGGACATCCACGGTTTACTCATATCTGCCTTCGTCATTCTACAACAAGCATCAGGATCTGTTGGCTTATTGTTGGCACCAACGCCGTAGTTTGTCTTGATGTTGTTTCCACCCCTCAACGTGGTAGGGGCATCGTAGATCCAGATAGGTTTGCCAGTAGCCGCGTCAAGCCCATACACTATCCCGTTCTTACAGCCCTTCATGAATATCTTCTGTCCAGCTGCCTGACCAAGTATTCCTCCCCAAGAACAGTCATAATCCCAGAGATCGTGCGGATTAGCTGCAAACCACCAGACCATTTTTCCTGTTTTAACATCGAAGGCTGTGAAGCCACTGCCAGGAACATTGGGTCCGTATCTATTGGTCGCGTTTGTATAAGGTCCTAGGTCACCCCATCCCATGTACACTATCCCAGTTTCTGGATCCAAAGGATAGTGGCCCCAGACAGCCGACCCAAAGTTCGTGGCCGTATGCATCCTTCCGAAAGTCTTGGATCCTGGCACCATATCTATCCCATCGTTCTTTACGACCTCAGGATCAACATCGGTGCACTTTGTGGCGAGGTATGTCGGATCCTTGTCTCTCGCTGGATAATTAATCCCCTCCAGATATCTAGGATATTCGAAGTACCAACCATTGCCATTGACCTTCTTACATAAGTCAATGTCCCAGTTAGGATCTCCCTGAGCGGGAGGTTGCGTGAATTCCCGATATAGTCTCTTGGGATTTTGAGGGTCTGTCATATCGAGAGCTGTCACAAATGACCTCCCTCCGTTTCCGCTCCCGCCGGCCATCGGGACGAACATGATGTTAGCCAAGAAAACGGGGGGATGAGCTTGGCCGGACATGCGTCCCTGGTTACCCAACGTACCAACAATGCGCTGACTAGGATCTCCAAATTCTGCGTTCGTACCACATAACTGTTCTTCGTTTAGAACCCATGCCGTCTTACCTGACTTCGCATCTACCGCATACAGCAGACAGCCAGACGCGCTTTGAATAAGCCAGCCTTTATCCCTGTAGTAACTCATCGCATGGGTGTGTGCCCCAGGTGCACCAACCCAAGGATATTTGGCAGCTAAAGCTGTTATATCCAGTGACAAACTATATGTGTTGTTCCAGATTAGCTTTCCAGTTTTCGCGTCAATTGCAAGTATTCTCTTATCGTTCATGGAAATGTAGACTACACCATCTAAAATGATCGGAGCGGCTCCAGACCCGTAACCTGTGGCGAACTTGCTTGAGGTGGGCCTTGCGTACGGATATATCCACTTCGTCTCCAAGTATTGTGCATTATCCTTGTTTATCTGGTTCTGGGGGCTATAACTCCCGCCTGATGGCCCATAGTTTACCATCTCCCAGTTTCCCGTTACAACAGAGGGGGCAGCTCCTCCAACTGGAGGACCTCCTGGATCAAATGCGCTTACACGGGGGATTAGTGCTGCCATTAGCGACGAAGCCAATAGCACTGCCGTCACAACCAGACTCAATACTATTTTTTGAGTCATCGTGCAACGGCACCCTCTACGATTATATAAGGTGACAGTTTTCGTCTCAAAATCTTCGGCAGTTGTCGATGTTATTGCAATGTTGTCTTTTGTTAAGACCTGGTCAGTCTAAACTCAAGAGGGGTAGGTTGACTTGCCCAACATACCCTCCCTACCTTTTTTTACTTTACGGGCCCGGTGGGACCCGCCCATAAACCCCTAGATGATCCCGAGAGATTGCGCTCCAACGAGACCCCCTAGCGCGAGGAGCGCCGCGCCGATAGCGATTGAGAAAATACGTTGCTTTACTCCGACCTTTTCTGCAAAGATTAGAATGGAGAGTGCCCCCATCCACAGAAGGCTCATTGAGCCCACGACGAAAAGTGCGATCATAAAGAGCCAGCAACAGCCCAGGCAGTATGTCGCATGCGACAGGCCCATCCACATCGCACCCACGCGACCTGACCGCCAATGACTCATCACAAACGAGAGTGGCGATTTGCACTGATGCAGACACGCTTCCTTAACTCGCGTGATTTGATAGGCCCCGGCAACCACCAGTGTGGCTGCAGGAAAGAGGACCAAGGGTCCTGTCAAAGGACCCATTAGACCCAGTGCCATTAGCCCGAGCAGAGCCGCCACCCCAAAACCGCCCCACAGAAGGAAGTAGGCCGAGATGAAAGCAAGCGTGTCGATTATGCCTTTTGATTTCGTGGGCTCATCTCCCTTGGTACGGGTCATGGCTTGGAAGGTGATGATCATTGGTAGCGCGGCGGGAAGCATCATCGCTACCATCATTACCGTAATGAGAGCGAAAAACAACCCAAATCCGAGTGGCCCAATCAAGTCCGCGGGCGACATCATGATCGACATCAAGGGATCTGATGTTTTCCAGGTCAGGAACCAGGCTGCCCCGGTTACCAAGATGATGACCAGTCCCGTGGGGGCCGCCAGCCGCCGAGTGATGTTTAAGGCAGTCAATTAGGCTTCACCTGAAGGCCTGCCTTGCTAAGCATCATCCGGATCTAATTTCCTCCCAAGACCTTGCAATTCCATGTGTGTTCCCTGCATGGCGGACCCAAATGTCGAGACGGAATATGGAACGGCATAAGTCACAAGTATTTGGGCGGCTGATACCGCAGTGAGCGCTCCAGAAAATATTGCGTCGGAATGATTGATAAGCGCAAGTACGGTGCCGACCACCAGAGCAACTTTCAAGGATCGAAGAATGCAGACCCTTTGGCTCGCATATTTCAAAAATAGTTTCGGTCTTTTGACGCCCGATAGCTTCGAAGGGTTGGCCTCAAGCTTGGCGGACAAGACCTTAAGACGCCCGTCGATACATTCTCTAAGTGTTAGTCAGGGCCCCTCATACTTGAACCGCCCCGACGACGAATACTTCCCGCTGATGTCGTAATTTAGGTCGCCCACTTTTGCGGTGTAATGTTGGCTGATTCCGACCACCTTCTCCATTGTCGGAGCGAAGAGAGGGTCATAGGTCTGAGCGGTCTTGGGCTTTGACTCGAAGGGCAATCCTGGAGGAGGTTTTACAAACTCTGCCTTGATCTCCAAAGCATCGCCGGCTTTCACCGACCAGGATCTTCCATCGTTAGAGTGGTCGAACTTGGCCCACCACATCCCAAGAGGATTCTTTACCGTCAGCATGGAAAATAGACCTCCCACTTTGCCGCTCAAGATTTGCATGAGTGCGTCCCTTTGCTGTTGCGTTAACTTCTCGTCGAGCATCCATCCCGCCTTATCGATTCCCATGAGAGGGTTTTGAGTTGAGTACAATACTACGGCCATCGTGAAATTCTCTAGCTTCGTTCCGCCATAGTTACCCTTCTCTATGTGCCAGACCGCTGTCGCACGACAATCAGCATTATGTGGTGCCTGGAAGTAGACACAAGGGCATAAGGTGGTGCAATTGCAGGCATCGAATATTGTTCCTTCGAGTTTCCATTTTTCTGCCATAGTGCATTAAGCGCGCTCTGGGGCTATAAATAGAATACGGGAGTTCAATACCCACAATCTACAAGTTTCAGCTCGAACTAAAGACTACATCCTGATAACGGGGTACATGTAGTTACCTGCGACTATCTCCTAGGCTAGACCGCCGAGGAGCCGCTTTGCCTCTACTTCGAAGGCAAGCCTCTCAGGCCGTGTACCGTGGTCGAATACTTGCGCGTGTTATGGCGGGCCCGGTGGGATTTGAATACAAACGGGTTCAGGTCGAATTTCTGGCTTTCTAGGTTATCTCACTCAGGGGATCAGACCTGCATTCTTGAACGAGTAAGAAGATGAAGAAATATCGTAGCGTAGTTAGAGAAAAAAGAAGAGTTCAATAAATACCCAATTGGTCGGTACGCGCGAAACAGATTGATTCCAAGATCTTTCTTCCTGACCAACGGCGTGGGGAAACATAAGGAGGAACTTCAGTCCTTCGAGCTAGCTTTGAGAGACGCGGGGATACAGTATTGCAACTTGGTGACCGTCTCAAGCATTATACCACCTGGCTGCAAGCTCCTGCCGAGGGAAAGAGGCAGGGCGTTGCTAAAGCCCGGGGAAATAACATTCGTGATGCTTGCAAGGAATTCGACCAAGGAGCCCCACCGGCTCATTAGTGCATCTGTGGGTGTGGCGATTCCCTCTAAGAAGAAAGATTATGGGTACATTTCAGAGCATCATTCCTACGGACAGAACGAGGATGTAGCAGGGGATTACGCTGAAGACTTGGCTGCAACTATGCTCGCGACCACGATGGGGATTGCATTCGACTCCGAAACCGCCTGGGACGAGAGAAAGCAACTTTTCAAGTCCAGCGGGCTGATTATCCGGACATCCCACGTTGCACAATCCGCTACCGGAGACAAGAATGCCCTCTGGACATCGGTTATCGCGGCGGCGGTTCTTGTTCCCTAGTCACTACTTACTTTGTGATGTCAGAATGTTTCTATCAAGCTTCGTCTTATTTTTAATTCCAAATATGTAGCGTCGTCCTGTCACAATCACTCTCAACTCGGGTCAATTTCCAGAACGGTCCTATTTTGTTTGGACCCCCATCCATTCATTGGAATCTTTTTGTATATGTACTCCGTTGGATGGGCTTATCCACTCGTAATGTGCTCCGATTATCTTAGGGAACGACGAAATTAAATTAAGAAGATTGAACTAAGAAGATCTGGATCGGCCCAAAATAGTTCGGACATATAGCTTCAGCGATTTCTTTTCTCTCTACTCTCTCCTCCAGCGATGTTTACTTCGATTCCTATCTGATGTAAAAAAGACCCAATCGCCTCTAGGATCTGTCCTTCGAGTGCGCGCTAAGAAGGATCTATGGATCCACCCAATTCCTAGCAGTCTTAGAGCAGATCAAAGAAAACTTGTCAAGGATCAAACTGTCAGGGCCTTAATTGAGATATATTATTCCACGTACACAGTGCGCTCTGGAGGATAACGACGCCTTACGGGCGAATGTGGAACCTAGGTGGAAAAATCTATTTGATAATATCGACTCTAATAACATCGACTCAATTAAGTCCTTAGGGAGTGGGAACAGAGTGGCGAAGAAAGAGAGCTTGTTACATCAACCTAAGGAGTTGATTGCCGACTTTTTCGAGGCGTCACTAAGATTCCAAGAAGTTGTTGAGACCCTAGAGGTTCAATTGGATAAGGAGACTGTTCGCAGGCTCAAACAGGGTGAGAGGGAGTACGGGCAGGGCAGATACAAGGTATCTTCTAGCCGAGAGGAGATTGAAAGTGTTCTTTCCGCTTACCTATGAAGCGGTATTCCTAAACACCTTTCTAAAGCAGTTCAAGAAACTTCCGCCAGATATACGGGAACGTGAAAAAACTTAGGGTTCAACAACCAGCTGAGAACGCCTACCTTGGGTTGGGGCTTAGGGGACAGCTGGAAGGGTTCTGGAAAGATAGAATTGGAGATTATCGCTGATTCTGTTAACTTATTTGCATGCTAAAGGAATCTCTGAACCTTTGGTGGAATCGTGGAATCGGCAGGTACCAAAAACCCATATCGTAAATCTGATCCCCTGCTCAACAATTTAAATCTGATCCCCTGCTCAACAAGCGCTTAATATTCGACCGAGTCGGCTATAACAATGGAAAAATTAGGAAGGACCAAAATCATGGCTGCACTTGCAGCAATACTCCTAGCAACGCTTGTCGTTGCTCCAGTAGCATACGCAAATCCTCAAGGGATACCATCGGACCAGCAGAAGGTCTACCAGTTCAACTACATCGCTAGACCTGACAATGGTAGCGTCCCTAGCTGCGGTGAAGGAAACAAAGTATTCACAGTAAGAGGGGCGACAGGCCACATACTCTGGCACCAAGACCTGACCGCTCCACCCAATGTCGTTGACTGTCTGACAGAGTCACTGGATGGCGATTGGGCCCAAGTGAATGTCGATGCACCTTTCGGCACTACGAAGTACTTCGTGTATGTGAAGCTCCTCGGAAAGCCTACAGGAACACTCCGCATCTGCGTGAACACAGTAACCGACGAACTGGGTGACCATCTGTGTCTACTGGGAGACATCACTCTCACCAAGGACAAGAAGTTCACACTCGTCTCGAAACTCTTCGATGGCATCTATGAAGACATAGTCTGGCATCTGGACGTAAACAGTGATTTCAGGATAGCTCAGGTAAGACTCTACGAGCAAGCAGCATAGAACGAAACCACGATAAGTACCTCTCAAGGGGTACTTATCTCCAGAATTTTTTTACTTTTCCCAGATTCAAACCTTCAACCAAGCTAGCAATACTGTATTCTATCATGACTGAGTTGGAGTCCTGCCTGTTCCAATCGAGCGTATGAATTCAGAAATTAGTTAGCATGCAAATAAGTTAACAGAACCATTATCGCATCATCTTTAAGATTGATGAGAAGGGTAAGAGGATAGTATTCTATGATGCTGACCTACGTAAGTAGATCTATGAGTAATGACCTGAGCTCCATTCTACCAGCTTTCAATCCTACACTGGTTCGATTCAAACCGGATACCCACATTTCCTATCATCTGGGGGGAGGTGTATTCGTGCTTGGTTCCTAAGCGCGTTCTAAGGCTGTGAAATCAGACAGTTGGCCGTTTAATTTATGTATCCAGTTTGCCAATAGATTAGTGTTCAAATCCCACGCCTGCGTGAGTCACTTAACTTATGTTCGCGGAGTTGCAAAAATAATCTTACGCACATGATTGCCGGTAAACAATGAGCACTTGAGTCAGTAACTAGACAGATTACGCATTTCTTCATCAGGCTAGAGAAGGATTTTATTGTGTGGTGCTTGCAGTATTTTTCGAACGGCTTGAAACCGATTGCGCTTACGGGATTAAGCGGTGGCGTTCACCGGTCACGCTGGTTTGTTGGCCGTCACAACTATGCTCTGAGCTCCGAAGGTCCTTGTCAAACGTTTAGTATTGTCGGAAGAACTCTCTTCAAAATAATCCAGTCTCGTTTACTGGAAAATTAAAGTTGTTTCATAGA
>CAZXXP010000023.1:8038-17868 GCA_964644785.1 uncultured Nitrosopumilales archaeon
TAATGATCTTGGAGTTCTTGAACCCACTATCTTTGATCAGTTGAAGGGACTCCTCCTCAACTGAGGCGCCTCCAATGCAGTCGGCCCAAAGCTGTGGAATCAAACCACAAGCTTTCTGAACGTCTTTCTTAACGACAATATCTGCGATTTGGATCTTCCCACTCGGTTTGAGAACTCGATAAATTTCCTGAAAGGCCTTCTTCTTGTCAGGAACTAAGTTTAGAACACCGTTGCTAGTCACTACATCAACGCTTGAATCCTCGAGTGGTATCTTCGGAGCGGCACCCTTTATGATTCTGATATTTTTCACACCCATCTTTGCAATGTTCATTCTGGCTTTTTCTATCATGGGTTCTGTTATGTCGAGTCCAATCACATTCCCATCAGGTCCAGTCCGAAGAGATGCAAACAATACATCTGTACCTGAGCCGGATCCGATATCCAAGACGGTATCTCCCCGTTTGATCGCGTTGCCACAATGAGGATACCCCACCCCCGCAAATGATTCCACCGCAGTTTCCGGTATCTGATTTAGCTCTAATTCTGGGTAGCCAACGAAAAGAGCCGCTCTTCTGCCCAGAGGAAAGTGATATGTTTTGTTTGGGTTAAGGGCAACTTGTGTGTACAGACCCTTTACGGCCTTTGTAATGATTGCGTCGAAATCTATCGCCGAGTCCACTTTTGAAGCTTCTACAACGTGCGAAGCGTTCAATTGCTCAACCGTCAACTTCTGAACCTTCCCGCTATCTTTTGCCGCTGTCCAGAATTTTGTAACTACACCACCGGTTCCTCTTTTGACCAATCCTCCTTTCGTGAGGACACCTAGTCTCTCCTCGGCATCTTGTTCAGAAATCTTAAACACTGTTGCTATTTCTCTTGCTGATATTCTATTATCACGGTGACGCTCGAAGTATTCCAAAATATCCACGGGAATTTTCTTTGTCAAGAGGCCTCCTGATAGTTCATCCACAGCCTTTTCATATTTCTCCGAGGAAAATTCTCCTCCGACATGCAGTGATTTTCCATTCTTTTTGTTAACCATAACGAGCGTCAGGAAGTTGACATTCATTGCCTCTCGGTCTTCCTCGAACAACTTCGTCGCCCTCCCTGAGCTGATAGCCTTCTTCATTAGAGATACGTCAAGTCCAACTTCCTTTGCCATGTGGAGGTACGCTCCATCTTCAGAAACGTCATCTGCCTCGACTTGAATCCTTTCCAGCATTCTCCTGAAGTATCTCTCAGTAAGCTCCTTGCTTTGAAGCTCTGCTGCCTTGATTGCTATGCAGGCGGGCCAACTACTTTTGGCCGAACTTTTAGAGACGAATTCTAGATCAACTGGCACGCCTGTTAGGGAAATGCTTTCAACGATCCAGGATCTTAGTGATTTGTCATCGATAACGTTGTAGTCCTTTCGCCATTGGCTTATCTTGTTGGCCATTCCACCCATTCGATATGTTACTTCTACTTGATCTCCGTAGACCTCTCTGAGGCGTTGAAGGATTGGTTCCAGACCCCAGCTCCACCAGCAAAATGGATCCGCGAAGTGGATAATCTCGATCGCAGGCCCTATAACAGCATCTTCTTTCCTTGCAAGAACTGTTTTTGACATGTGCATTTCCCAACCTAGTAACAGCGCTCTCTCTATATATTGTCCACGGGAATTCGGCACCCGAAATCTACAAGGCCGCGCTCGGGTTTTGGATATATTAGCGCGCTTGAAACTGTGATTTTGAACTCAAGACCAGATAGAGGGTCGCTGGATCTTCGTGTGCTTCTTTTATCTCAAGTATTTGGAATCCCTCCATCATGCTCTCCACATCGTGCCTGTCAAAGAATCTAATCTGAAAGCCGTTGACGTCATAGATGCCATCATCCGCCGCTTTTCCTTCGCGATAGAATCTGTCATTGTTATTCCTCACAGAAAAGAAGTTGAGTCCTTTACCCTTCAAGACCCTCCTAAGTTCTTGAAAAATAAACTTGAGCTCGGACCATGTGAACAGCATACTGAAGAACATATGCGAATAAACTGCATCGAATTCGTCATTGCCAAATGGAAGGGGTCTCCTTACATCATGTACCGTTGCATCTACTGGAAGAGCCCTTTCTTTTGCTTTGGTTCTCGCCACATCTATGGCAACACTCGAGTAGTCCAAGGCCTTCACCGCGATACCTTGCGATGCGAAAAATAATGCATCTCGCCCCTGACCGCAACCGAGCTCTAGAACTTTGTTCATCCCGCGCTCTTTAAAATACTGGCATGACAGGAGTGCAAAGGTACTTGGTTCTTCACCAAAAAATGAGCCATCATTGCTGTATGCCTCATTCCAAACTTCCCTCAAAGAGATTCTATACTAGTGAGTCATTTTGAGCTTATAAGCTGTGATTGAATAACCAAACTTTAGCCAACTTGACCCGCGCGCCCGATAGAGCGCTACAATAGCAATACCCATACCAGTTTTCCGGTGATTCAAAAGAAAGAAACTTTTGGCCAAAAAACAAAGCCTTTTTCTTGTAGCCCATGATTTGTCCATCTATGAAATTCCTTGTAGTGGAAAAATTTAGGGCAAATGCTCTAGCAGCCGCTGAGAGTCAATCGATGGATCGTACCCTCGACGATATGAAGTATAGGTTGCGGCTTCAGAAGGAGAAAAAGATCATAGAAGGAGGCCCATTCTTGGACACTCTAGGCGTATGCTACATACTGGAAACTAAGACGATTGAAGAGATGGGCGAAATATTCTTCGACTCTCCAAGCAACTTCTATGTGGACAGAGAAGTCCATCCACTTGGGAGCTTTCAGGACACCCTTGAAGGGTTAACGGAGATGTCAAAGCCTAAGAAACGTACTAAGCAGTGAGTTTAGGGGGTTGCGATACTGCACTAATGGAAATTTCTTTGAGGCTATTGCTAGATATGTACCAAGGAACAAGCTGATTGAATTCCATATCGACCTTAGCTCAGAAGACATTGACAAACTCAGGAAGATGGGGTCGGCCCTGTCAAAGAACTTGCCCAAGCCAATCTTGCGCTTTGGCACTATCTTGAGGTAGCCTCTCCGCTTGATAACATGAACTACATTCGAACCCTTGAGTTGATCCTCACGCCAGTCAGAGGGCAGAATAAGCCTGCCTTGGGCATCGACTTTCTTGACCTCGATTTCTACCGACATACTTCTTCCACCTTTGTTTGAACAATTTCTCCAGACAAAAGGATGTACTCTATTTTTCTAATGAAAGGTAAGAGGGTGATTCTCCCTGATCGATTCTGGTCCAAGCCCGCAATCTGCAAAAAGCGCCAAATTGGTAGGCTACGGGGCTGGAGAGATTTGAATTGAGATAGGGTATGAATCTCCACTAGAACTGATTGATGATTATTGAGCACCTTAACTTGTACAGAACCAAGCGTTAGCGAAGATCAAACTAAATTAATATCAGCGGGAGACCAAGTGTGTCTTATGATCCGCCTAGGATACCAATAGTGGCAGATCGCCTGTCACCATTCCCATAGCCTTCTTTCCTCGAAACTACTGGTTGAGCGAGAATTGGAAGGTCATGATACAGGAAGCAGGTGCCTTGCTTATAGCAAGGCCTCTGTATTCTATGCCTTCTTTCTTCTGCTGAATAGTATTCCTGCTACCACTACCAGTACCACTCCAATTCCGATTGCGGCATACGAAAATGGACTGACTGTTTCGACGGTAACGGTCCTTATGACCTCTTTAGGTACTTCTTTGATGACCTCTTTGATTACTTCTTTTGGCACCTCTTTGATTACTTCCTTCGTTACAACTTGAGGCTCTGGGATCTTATCAGGCAGCCCGTAGGCAACAAGGGCTCCATCTACCGTCAGACCGCTTCTCCCTCCCCCGCCCACTGCCACGAGCACTAACATCTTCCCATCCTTTGTGGCCCCCACCGTAGGCTGAACATCAACGTTTATCCCGTACGATACTTTTTGAATCTCCTTTCCAGTATCAGCATCGACGAATTTTAAGATCCCGTCAGTTGCATAAAGGATCACAAACCCTCCTGTCACTGTAATACCTCCTCTGGCTACTCCATTCACTCTGTAACTCCAGACAGGCTTTCCTGTATTCACATCCACCTTCCACAAGTCCATGTTTGTGTTCCCTTGGACGTCATAACCTGGCGGGAAAGGATTATTGCCTCCAGCTCCATTATTACCAAACTTCACGACAGGACCGAACCTATGCATGACAGGTACATTGTGCGTAGCACCATAGACGTACTTTCCATCGAAGGCCAGGTCTTGCTCCAGGCAGTGTGTGTAGCAGCTAATAGGACCTATGGGATTTGTTTTGTCTGGGTATGTCATCCATGGCTTGCCCATGTCTGCCTTTGTAAGCCTGCAGCAGGCATCCTTGCCCTTCGGATCATTGTTCTTGTCAACCCCGTAGTTTGCACCGTCGCTCCTTCTTATCGTCGGAGCGTCGAAGATCCAGATAGGTTTCCCAGTTGCTGCGTCTAGCCCATATATTGTGCCACTCTTGCATCCCTTGATGTATATCTTCTGCCCAGCTGACGTCTTACCAAGCATACCATTCCATGAGCAGTCATAGTCCCACATGTCGTGAATAACTGCTTGGAACCACCAGACCATCTTTCCTGTTTTGATATCAAATGCCGTCATTCCACTTCCATGCAATCCAGGTCCGTATCTATTAGTTAGATTCGTGTAAGGTCCTTGATCTCCCCATCCCAGATAGACTATTCCAGTTTCAGGATCAATTGGGTAGTTGCCCCATACAGCAGAGCCATGGTTGGTAGCCGTGTGCATCCTTCCAAATGTTGGTGAACCGGGTACCATGTCCATCCCGTCATTCTGTACTACATCAGCAGGTGCATCGGTGCACTTTGTTGCCAAGTACGTTGGGTCCCTGTTTCTTGTCGGATGATTAATTCCCTCAAGGTACCTCGGATACTCAAAGTACCAGCCATTCCCATTGACTCTGGTACATTCATTGATGGCCCAGTTTGGATCTCCTTGAGCTGGAGGCTGTATGAACTCTCTGTAGAGCCTCTTTGGATTCTGAGGGTCGGTCATATCAAAGGCCGTTACGAACGACCTACCTCCCTGACCGCTTGAGCCAGCAATTGGATAGAACATTATGTTGCCTAAGAATACGGGTGGATTTGTGTTTAGACCCGAATAGAATCCCTGGTTACCTAAGCTTCCCACTATGTCTTTTAGCGGGTTGCCGAGTTCAGCAACGGTTCCACACATTAGTTCCGGACCCATCGTCCAGGCAGTCTTTCCAGTCTTGGCATCTACGGCATAGGTGATACACGAGCCGATGGTGCTCGGCATGATCCAACCCTTATCCCGGTAATAGTAAATGGCATGGCCGTGAGCACCGCGAGGAGTTTGGTAAGGATAATCAGCGATTTGCTTCCCAAGATCTAACGTGTTGCCATAGTCGTTTTTCCAAATTTCTTTCCCTGTCGATGCATCCAGTGCAAGCAGCCTCTTGTCATTCATGTATGTATATACTACGCCGTCCACAACAATGGCTGGTGCCAGAGATCCGAAAGCCTCCAGCGACTTTGAGATTTTAGGATCAGGCCGACTATATGGGTAGAGCCACTTCACTTCCAAATATTGGACGTTGCTCTTGGTGATCTGCGTCTGTGGGCTGTTACTACCACCATTTCCGTCGTAATTAGTCTTCTCCCAGTTTGCACCTGGAACTGATGATTGTGCAGCTGCAAGGGGAATCTTTGGTGCGGGCGCAGCAGGAAGCATCGATAGCAAAATTATCTGTTTTGTCATTGCCGCCTCCTTGGTATCCTTCTTATAATCTATACCTAACTAAACCAGAAAGTTCGTCAATTGCCGAACTCCGGAGAGAACGATGTTTGATGGTTCAAATCGCATGTACTTTTGGGGAAATCCAAAACCTACTGTCGCTTGAAATATGGAGCTGTCGCCAGAATCATCTTTGTCTGGGAGACTTTTGCAATGTAATAAATTCTTTGCTAGGAGTAAGCATTTCTTGTGTATGGTAAAGAACCGTGTGACCATCATGTCAATTCATGCCCTTTCAGGGATCTGGTTTACCACACCCGAAATAATATTGAGGACTTCCTCGATGGCTCGCTCACATTTAGATCTTCCAAACAATTTCTAGTGGTGGGCCTGGAGAGATCTATGCATTGTTATTCAATTTTTTCGTGGCTGTAGATTCGATATTCAGCTGATTATCAATCACAGTGTACTCGGCAATCCATCTTGGGATCCCCGATCAGAGCGGCTTCGTGGACTGACTAACCCAATCCACATGAGTAAGCGGTCCTCGGCATAGTGCATTAGATCATACAGAAAGTGTGGAATTGTCAGTATTGGTGCGGACTAGGGTTCTGTTAACTTGCTAGCTCGCGACCGAAGCTTTCTACTTATACATGCGCTAGAGACTTAACCGAACACCGCAAACCACAAACATAGGAACTTGATTTCGGAGAAGCAAGCACGCAAAATTATTATAGAGGAGATGAGGGCATCAAATTATGAAATTTCTAATTTCATTTGATCCGCCTGCTGAGGCTAAGAACGAGTTTGAGAGGAACCCAGCTCTTCAGAAAAAGCTGGGAGAGCATATGGCGAAGATAAAGCCCATAGCTGGATGGTTTTCTTGGAGGTATGGCTTCCTCGTCGTAGAAGCTAATAGTTGGGAGGAGATAGGTAGGATCATTTCCCCCCTGAACCAGGTCTTCAAAATGGATGTGAAGGTTGGTCTAGCAATACCATTCGAAGAATTTGGCAAAGCGGTTCAGATCGCAGCTGAAGCCGCAAATCAGTTCTCCAGCCCAATCTAAAGTCAAAGTAGCTCAAGGAGGCTCTTGTAACTCTTAAGGAGAGTTGCAGAACTGTGTATATTACATGACACGCATAACTGTTAACTCGTCCCCCGCTAAGTTACAAGAACGGCTTCTCAGATCTTCCACGCCCAGGATCAAGGCTATTCCGAAGGGGGGTGGGGGGTCATATTATGCAGGGGGAAGAGATAAACAGTCTTTCTATGTGTCCGCTTTAGAATACAGCGCAGAATTCTATCACGCCTTCGATCTTGATCTCAGATCAGTTTGGATTAGCGAAGTGATCTGACTGCAAAATAGGCATCTCTGGTTTGATCTAGCACTTTTACAATATGTTGTCTGGTTGAGAAAACATACATGGTACCTGACACTTTCTTAAGGCATGAACTTTTGCCATATACTCCGCGTGTTGCTCAACGTTTTCTTGCCACATAGTTGCATTCTTTGGCCTGTTAACCTGATAGATCGGTGGATATGATTTTCCGCCCAAAAATCAAAGCCCACAGCATCGCCCGATGAATTAACAAAAAGTGCCTAAATCTGGAGGCATCGGATGGGTCCAGAGATTGTGTTTGCTCGAACGCTTACCCGATGCAAATAATGATAATTACCTACGCTATCTCCACTTTAGATATTGATCACATAATACTTGTTCATTGTTACAAATGGTAATGTACGTGAAATCCAGATTGTACATGCATAGGATTTAAGAGCAATGACAATATCTGGAGTTCCTATGCGGTAGTGGCATGGTGCTTGGGGAGATCTCAGGACATTCACGTAAAACACGAGTCATGAAACACCACTGCCGCGCTTCTTCTACAAATAGCGGTTTTGCATTATCGATCTATAGGTTGACTCGTTTAACTTTCGATAATAAGACCCCCGAATCCCATCCTAGACTTACATTGACGCTTCTCTTAGGTTGTCAACCGATTATCGTGATACTACTCTCTCTCGACGAGGGTGAAATCTGCCCCATAGACGTTGTGGTTTTCGACATTGGGAGGTGTATAACAAATTGTTCTACGACCTTTGTTGCATCTTTGAATTCACCGCTTGCTGTGGCGTCGAGTGACTTTTTATCAGCCCAGATGGTGATTATCACACCAGCGTCAGGATCGTCGACTGAATCAAGAACTAGGCTTCCACGATAACCTCTTACGTTCTGAGCTATTCCTGATATTTTGCTGGGACGCCATATCGGAAGATCAGATGGCTTGCGGTTGTGGAAAAAGGGAGTGCGGGATTACTCTAGTGTGTGTGCCCTTAAGTAGTTAACATTATACATTTTGTTAAGTATGTCTGAACGAAGCATAACCATTCTTCGAGCAGTTGGGGATCCAAACAACGCCAGGATCATCGCCCACTTGGCCAAGCACAAGGGCGAAACTGCAGAGGATCTTGGTAAACATCTGGGCTACCCGATTCCGACCGTCTACAAGTACCTCAGGGAGCTCGAGTCTGTGAGGATGGTTGAGAGCGTGGCGAAGGGCAGGGTCAGACTTTACTATCCAAGCCCCTTCCAGCTCGAAGTGTCACCTGAGAGGTTGATGCAGGTGTTCGAGGGGGAGAGCCTTCTGGATCTCTACAAGGCCAGGTTTGGGGATGCGAGGGTGAAGTACCTCAACGAAGTGGTGGAGAAGGCGAGGGCTGGTGAGATGACCTACAGGCAAGCTGCCTCGACCCTAGGCATGCCTTACTACGAGTTCGTCTTGCTCCTGGATGAGACCGGCGCCGATGGATAAGAAGATCGTAATAGACTCGTCGGTCCTCATAGCCCTAAACGCCATCCAAAATTCTTGCCAACTTCAGCCATGTGAGAACAATTTGGCAGCCCCCTCGTTTAGAGCCTTTGTTACTACGCGTAACTTGATGTTACCTCGTCCGATGACTGAAAGGAGATAATGCCTAGAGGCGTTTGCGATATTGCTGCATGCAAGCTCCCTGCCACTGGTTGGCTATAGGAATATGGTGCATGTACCCAGTTTAGTTATGAGAACCCAACCGCCAAGTCTATTAGGTAAGAATTTCCTTACTTTGCAAGCATGACCCGTGGACTGACCTTCAAGAAGGTGAAGGTCTCCGATAAGGGCCAGATTTCTATACCCGTGGACATACAGAGGGAGATGGGTATAAAGAAAGGGGACGAGCTTCTCCTGATCAGAAAAGGACGCAAAATAGTTCTTGAGAAGCCTGGGAAAATCATGGGGATGCTCCAGAACGAGTTTCTTGACATTCAGGAAATTACTGAAGCTTCCTTGAGTAAGATATGGCTCAGGAAAGAGGAGGATATCTGGAACAATTACCTTAAGGAGAGAAAGAAGTGAGTGATATCCCAGCGAGATATTGTCCTGCTTTCTTTCCCGTTCTCTGATCTGCAAAGCTCGAAGGTCAGGCCTGCCATCGTCTTGTCGAACGACAGGTACAACAAGAGTTCAGAAGATTTCATAGCGGTTCCCCTGACTTCGAACTTGAATATGAGGGACCACCATTCTAATTACTACCAAGGAACTAGCGAGCGGCAAACTAATTGTCAAAGCAAGGTGAAAGTAGATAGGTTTTCAGCGTGAGCCTAAGAGTCGTCAGGGTGAAAATTGGCCGAGGAAAAGCTGAAATTCACGAGAGGATAACGAGCATGTTGTTCGAGCCGGTAAGCAGGACATAAAGCGCCTCCAATAACTTCGCTGTGTCGATAGGATTTTCTTACCTGAAAAGAGATTATGACGAGATCATCAAATTGAAGAAATTGTTAGACGATTGGGTCGATAAACCGTATTGCCTTGCCTTTGACCCTAATTTTCCCGAGCTTTAGCAAGTCACGGTCATGTGTTAGTACCCTTTCAACACCCCCATGAATATAGCACCCCACGATTAAAGCATCCCTGCCTCCAATTTTGAACTCTGCTGCTATGCCCATGGAGTAGAGGGATACTGTCTTAGTCATGTTAAGAAATTGAGTTCTTCTGTCTTTGATGAGCGCATCGAGTTTGACCT
>CAZXXP010000024.1:0-6619 GCA_964644785.1 uncultured Nitrosopumilales archaeon
AAACGAGAAGGAATCTTCTGTGTGGTCTGACGACTTCGACAGGGGGTACTTCTCAACGTGGAAGAAGTTTCTAAAGTTTGCAGACGAGCAGGATTTATTTAAACAGCAGAGTGTTGAAGAGAATCCAGGTAAAGAAGAAGAGCATGATGAAGGGTCCTAGCCCTGCTGTATAGATTTTTGACCCCCCCGTCTTTGGGACATCGCGAACTAAACTTCTGAGAATTCCAAGCGATAGAGCATACGTCGCGAAGGCGAGGAAAAGGCCGAGATAGGAGTAGGAGCTCGAACTCAGAAATCCTAGAACCCCTGACAAAAGGCCAGAAAGTGCTCCGAGCGCAGCTCTGACCCAAAAGATAATCTCAAAGGGTTTTGCATTGTATGGTGCACCCGGTCGAGAGTTATTGGAGATTGCTAGCGTCGAGCTGTACAATGTAGTGCTGAACATAGCGAAGCAACTGCAAGGGTACTATGTAAATAACGTTTACGCGGTTTCGTCTGAAAGTATTCTAATCAAGTTGCATCATCCGATCCATGCCGAGAAGCAGCTCGTAGTCTCTCCCAATAGAGGGTTATGGCTTACAAAATACGAATTTGAAAACAGGCCCGTAGGGAGTTTCGTCAAGACTCTCCGCACTCATTTAGAGCGGGTAAGGTTTGTTGGAGCTTTGCAACCAGCAGGAGAGAGGATTGCAGTTTTGGAACTCGAGGGAAACAATGGCATCGTCAAAGTGATTGGGGAGTTTTTCGGAGGGGGAAACATATTCCTTGCAGACAAAGACAGTAGAATCATCGCGTGCTTGAGAACCATAAGGGTCAGGCACAGGAGAATCGTACCTGGCGAAGAGTACGCACTGCCTCCTAGCAGGGGCATAGATTTCTTTAATGTCAAACCAGATGACATTGCCAAAGCAAAAGAGAGCGATCTGGCAATAGCAAGATGGCTTGGGAGAGAGGTTTCGCTCTCAAGGAAGTATGTAGAAGAGGTCTTAGCAAGGGCAAAGGTGAGTAAGGATGCTAGCGCATCGAGCCTTGCGGCTTCTGATCTTGAATGCATATACGAAGCGTGCAGGGAACTCGCTAGTGTCCTGCTAAACAATGAGTCCAAGGGTACAGTAATTCTTGAGAATTCTGTACCTTCAGATTTCGCACCCCCAAACATGGTTACGCTTCAAGGAAAGACATCGGTCGAAAAGGGGTCTCTTGCCGAAGCGATGGATGAGGCTCTGTCTTTCGACCTGGAGGAGGAGCTAGAGTTCTCCGCAAACAAGGTTCAACTGGCAAAGATACAGGAACTCGACAAATCCATTCAAGAGCAGGCCAAGACAAGAGATAATGCTACTGCAACAGCAGCAAAACTGCGCGAAAGTGCACAGACGATCATGCAGAAGTGGATGAACGAAACCGTTAGCGTAATCGAAATGCAGAGTGAATTCTCTGTCGAACCCATCAAGGCATCTCTCAGCCTGGGCAAGATCATTCTGAAATTTGGGGACGACTCTATGGAGCTTCAAAATGGACTGCCTGCGATGAAGATCACTTCAAGGTTATTTGACGAAGCCAAGAGGCTCGAAGCTAAAGCCAAACTGATTGAGCAGGCAGAGGCAAAACTTGCGGAGCAGAAGGAGGAGCTTCTGCTGCAGGTTCAGAAGAAAGAATCTGAAGAAAGATTCGAAGTAAGAGAGGAACCTTTGTGGTTTGAGCGTTATAGATGGCTCAATACATCTGAAGACCTGCTAGCGATTGGGGGAAGAGACGCACATTCCAACACGGCAATAATCAGGAAGCACCTTTCAAACAACGACATAGTTCTCCACGCCGAGATCGTTGGTTCCCCATTTTTTGTCATAAAGGATGCAACTGAAGCAAACGTAGTTTCCATAGAAGAGGTGGCAAAGGCTGTGGTCTCGTTCAGCAGGGCTTGGAGAGAGAACATCAAGGTTTTAGATGCGTACTGGGTCAAGCCAGAGCAGGTCAAGCTCCAAGCGCCTACTGGTATGTTCCTCCAGAAAGGAAGCTTCCTGATAGATGGAAAAAAGAATTACAGTAAGTCAATAACACTCGAAGTCGCAGTAGGAGCATGCAAGATCGAAGGCAGGGACACGCTCATGGCGGGTCCAATTAGCGCTATTCAGAAGCACTGCTCAGCATATGTTCTGATGACGCCAGAAAACTCCAAGGCAAGCGATACTGCAAAAAAGGTCAAGGCCCAGATAATCGCTCTTCTCGATGAAGATAAGGCGCGAATTTACAAGAAAATCCCTCTTGACGACTTTGTGAGAGTCCTCCCCTCAGGAGGGGGCAAGATTATCGGGAAAGGCAGAGGTCAAAAGGATTGAAGCGAATTCGGGCTGAAGATAGAAAGATGGCTGGCGGCTCGAGGGTAAAGACGAAGGTGCTCGTGCGGGACGTTATGAATAGCCCCGTCGTTACAGTCTCTCCAGATGCCAAAGCCCATAACATTGCCACGAAAATGTCCAGCTTTGGTGTGGGAAGCCTAGTCCTGGTTCAAAGGGGCAAGCCAATCGGGATAACTACGGATACTGATCTGGTCGAAAAAGTAGTAGCAAAGAATGCAAAGCCAGACCCACTCACCGCTTCCAAAATTTCGTCCCCTCCCCTCAAAACAATAGATTTCATGGAGGATCTTCCAGAAGCCGCAAGGTTGATCCGAAAGCAGAGTGTAAAAAGGCTGGGGGTTGTCAGAAATGGCGACCTGATAGGAATGATATCTCTTTCGGACACACTTGCAGTGACTCAGGAGTTGATCGGGATCGTTTCCGAAGACGCCAGAATGATGACGGGTGAATTAAGAAGGGTTAGGGGCCATGTCGAGGGCTACTGCGACAGCTGCGGGAGGTGGTCCTCATCTCTGCAGGGGATGGACAACAGGTACCTGTGCCAAGAGTGCAGAACGGGAAATGCTGCGGAGCCGCCTGAAGAGTAGTTGAGCTCCATAAACATAGTAAACGGGAGGGTCTGGGTTGGCGCTAAGTTTACCGAAGCGGGAATTTCGATCAGCAACGGCATTATCCAAAAAATAGCAAAGGAGCATAGACTGCCTGAAGCTGTTAGCAAGATCGACGCGAGGGGCAAGATGGTCTTCCCCGGCTTTATCGATGTCCATGCGCATTTGAGGGATGCCGAATATTCTTACAAGGAGGATTTTCAGAGCGGAACTTCTGCGGCAGTTGCGGGAGGGTTCACGACTGTTCTCGACATGCCAAACACATCTCCTCCAATAATAAACGCGGAAGCATTAAGGAAGAGGATTAAAAGCGCCAAAGGCAAAATCTACTGCAATGTAGGATTCTACGGCACTACTAACAATCCGTCGATAGCTGCGGAGCTTGCAGAGGCAGGGTGCATAGCCTTCAAGGCATACCTCCACAAGGCAATTGATGGCGTAACTTTTGACCCGGAAAAGATCGCGAATCTAATGGTGGCAGCAAAAAAAGATCGACGTTTAGTATGCTTTCATGCTGAAGATCCAACTCTCATTGATAAGAACACAAAGACGCCAGAAAATCACCTTCGGGCTCATCCAGTAAAGGCAGAAGTCTCAGCGATAGAGCAGATTATCAAAATCGCTTCATTAAATCATGGCAAGGCACACATATGTCACCTATCGACCAAAGAAGGTCTTAGACTGATAACTGAAGCAAGGAAAACGGGCATCGATATTTCATGCGAGGCAACCCCCCATCACATGCTGCTGAATTCTGAAATCATTGATCAATTTGGAGGATTGGCCGCCGTTGAGCCTCCATTGCGTACTCAAGATGATTCTGCAGCCATCCTTGACGGAGTTTCAGCAGGTCTCATACCGATAGTTGCAACTGATCATGCTCCACATGCCATGAAGGAAAAAGGAAACCAAAATCCAAGACCCGGATTTCCTCAGCTCGAAACTCTTGCTGGCCTGCTCTTCATGCTGGTCAACCAAAAAAGGATATCAGTAAAGCGTGCGGTCGCCGCAATGACAGAAAACCCCGCATCGAGGTTCAACCTGAGTAGAATTGGTGCACTGAAGGAGGGCTCTAGCGCCAATATTACCATAATTGATCCGAAGAAGAACTGGAAGATCGATTCGAGCGCGTTCTACTCGAAGGCGAAGTATTCCCCGTTTGAAGGGAGGAGAGTACGGGGGAAGGTCTTTGCCACGGTAGTCGGAGGGAATCTGGTTTACCAAGAGGGTGAGATAGTTTCAAAACCGCAGGGTGAGATAGTCTACGGAAGCGAAGTTCGCAGTTGACGGAATGCTAGGCAGTTTGGCAAGGAAGCTTCGTATGTACGGTTTCGACACCATCTATGATGCAAAGTTAGACGATGACGAGCTGATCAAGATTGCAGAATCTCAGAATAGAACGCTCCTGACATCGGACAAAGAATTGGTCTTGAGAGCAACTAGTAGACGCATATCGGCGGTCTTGATAACAGGTAAGAACGACGCTGCCAGACTCGCTTCCGTATTTAGATCGTTGGAAATTACCTTTGAGCTTAACCCTGAAAGATCGCGATGTCCTATTTGTAACGGCCTGCTTGAAGAAGCGGAGAAGTCTTCTTTGGCCAATATTCCGAAGACCGTATTGGAGAGGCAGGAAAAGTTCTACGTCTGCAAAGGCTGCGGGAAGGTGTATTGGCAGGGGAGCCACTGGCGCAAAATGAAGTCCATGGCTAGTATCGTCAGAAAAATGGCACAGACTTAATTGAAACTGTATTGCGGAAATTAACATAACATGGAATTGGACGACGAAACTGGCGCATTGCTTGTGACGCTTGCGAGGAGCACGGTGGAGAAGTTTCTTGCAGAAGGGATTTTGCAAGATCCACCGAAAGAACATCTTGCCGTCTTGGAAACTAAAGCTGGAGCTTTCGTCACGATCAACAGCTTAGTCAATGGGGGAAAGGAGCTAAGGGGTTGCATAGGATTTCCAAATCCTGACAAACCACTAATCGAAGCTGTAATGAGCGCTGCAGTATCCGCAGCAACTGAAGACCCGAGGTTCCCTCCTCTGACAAGAAATGAGCTTGACAAGGTGGTCTTCGAAGTGAGCGTGCTAACTCCTCCAGAACTGATTCAGGTTAGATCTCCTAAGGAGCTGCCAGGGAATATCGACGTTGGTAGAGACGGCCTGATAGTACGGTGGTCGCACGGCGGAGGATTGCTGCTTCCTCAGGTGCCCGTAGAATATGGGTGGGGGGCGGAGGAATTTCTTGAAAATGCCTGTGTGAAGGCTGGGGCGACTTCAGATAGCTGGCTCGTTCCCAGTACAAAAATTTACAAGTTTCAGGCTATAATCTTTGAAGAGGCTTCTCCGAGCGGTGGAGTGGAGAAAAAGTACCTGTAGTGATGTAGATGCCTCTGGCTTATCTTCCCGCATTTGGCTCTGGTCTTGGCCATGTCAGCAGGATCTCCATCATAGCAGGGGAACTACAGTCAAACGGTTTCGACGTGAGATTTTCATCATTTGGGGAAGGTGCAAAATACCTCAGAGAGCTCGGATTCGAGTGTGACGCATGCCCTGAAATAGATGTGGGTTGGGCTGACGGAAAAGTTTCCGTGAGGAAGACATTACTGAGCCTCCCCAGCATGACGGTGAACTTTGCAAAGCAGGTTAGGTTTGAAATGAAGAACATGTCAGCACTGAAGCCCAGAGTAGTTTTCAACGATTCGAGGCTTTCAAGCGTAATCGCTGCTTCTAGGAAACATATCCCATGCATAACGATGCTAAATCAGATACGAATTAAGATGCCCGAAGGCAAGTGGAGCAGAGTTTCCCGCATAGGCGAGGAAGCGGGGGCGGAACTCCTCGGTAGAATGTGGGCTCTTAGCAAAGAAATTCTTGTACCTGACTTGCCTCCGCCTTACACGATATGCGAGAAGAGCATTTCCAATATTTCCTCGGTCAAGAAGAAAATTAGCTATGCTGGGTTTGTCGTGAAGAAAAAGGAATTCACGAATCGTGAGCTTGCAAAACTTAGGTCTACCTTTGGAATAAAGGGCTCGAAGCTATTCTTTGCACAGATAAGCGGGCCTAGAGGAACACGGGAAGGGGTCGTAAGTAAGGTCATCGAAGCCTCAGAGAAGGCAAGTTCGGATTTTTCGCTCATAATATCTGGAGGCATGGTAGGCGGGAAAACGGAGCCCATGAAAATAGGTAATTGTTGGTACTTCGAATGGTGCCCGATACGCGATGAATTATTCGCACTTGCAGACTATTCGATCGTTCGAGGAGGACATTCGACGATAGCACAATCACTATCCTATGGAAAACCGATGATAGTACTACCCATTGAAAAGCACTCCGAGCAGATAGGCAACGGGAGCAAGGTTTCAGAGCTCGGAGCTGGCATCTGCGTCAAAGCCGAAGACCTAAATGCTGAAACCCTACTCGAGTCAGCAGAACAAATATCCTCGGACGACAAATACACCAAGAGGGCTCAGGAAATAGCAAAGGTTGCCGAGAATTATGAAGGTCCTCCAAACGCTGCAAGAGCGGTTCTTTCAGCATGCAACTAGTTGCAAGGTTCGAACCAGTTGAATTTCGGGGACATCAGGATCAGAGAAGGTATGGTACACTGGAAAGTTTGAGGAATCTGCTACCAAATTATGGTATTT
>CAZXXP010000024.1:6629-17594 GCA_964644785.1 uncultured Nitrosopumilales archaeon
CCAGTTGAAACCTGAAATCCGCTTCCTTTGCAGTCGCGTCGTACATCTTTCCGTCCAAGCTTCTGCCAAAATCTTTGAGCAGTGCGCGAATTTTCTGAGTGGATGACAATCAAATTCTTCCTTCAAAGGAAGCAGGATATTTCTTCGTCAGTTCATGATACAGTCTCTCGCACATTTGCAACTCATCAATGACATACTTCTCAATTACGTCGTATTTCTGGGCCTTGCACAACCCAGGTACATCCCTTCCCCTTATACCGTCACTACTCTTACTCAACCCAAGTTTCTCAACCCAAGTCTCCATGCTCTGATAATTGTCTCCGAGGAACTGGTACAAATCCAGCCACTTCTTGTTGTGGAGTAACCTGTAGGTATTTCCATCAAATCCTCCGTGGTTGTTTAGCCTTTGTGCAACAAACGGAACATCAAACTTCAGATTATTGTAGCCCGGAATGGCTTCATCGCCTCAGACGGTTCGGAGGAATTTGAGGAATTCCTGGATGATATTGAGCTCGTCTGTTTCCCATTCTTTTCATATCGAAATATGGTCGTCTCTCTTCATCTGGATGGAAATTATCTTGGATTCGAACGGATCCAATCCCGTGGTTTCCATATCAAGGACGATCAAATTGGTTCATGGTTCTGGGCGACGATCCGTTTTTAAACATGCAAACGCTCTGGACTCTAATCAGATTTCTGTAATAATGAGTCCTAACTACTTTTCTTTCTTGCTATTACTATCCCAGCAACCACTACAGCCACTATCGCAATCCCAACAGCAGGATAGGTTATCGAGTTTAGCTGATCGCCTGATGTGTCAACCGCTTCCTTTGGTGCCTCTTTGACAACCTCTTACGGCATTTCCTTCACCGCTTCCTTGGGTACTTGCTTGGAAACTTGTTTCGGTTGCTCATGCTTTGCAAGGGGGAGAATGTTAGTCTCTCTGCAAGTTGTACTGTCAAGGTTGTTGCTCCGAATCGCTGGGTCAGTTTAACGACTATTCCACTACTCTTCTCTAGCCATAGAGACATGCTTACTGCAACAGGATTACCTTTCTCATCACTCGCTAGATTTCCCATAAGTAATCCTACTGCGGAAGTAGCGCGCGCTAGCTGCTTAGCCCGTGCCGTGTATCTCTTTCTCTGTCTGATTCTTGTTGGCGATCTTCCACGCAGTCCAGTAGTGGACTATGATTGTTGTTAAGGAGATGATTGTTGCTGTCGACGATATTATGAGGGTAAGCAGTACACCGAACTGGAGTGGTGGAGTTAGCCCTACCTTTTCTGATATGAGGAAGTATCCTAGAACAAATGCTGATATCGTGTATGCAAGTGGTGTCACGGCGACTATACGAAAGAACCACCCCATAGAAAGATGCATACTAGGTTCAGGGGCATTTCAGGTATTAAAGTAATTTCAGGATTAGCGCGCGCACCATACTATTTTCGGCCCAGATAGCATGATCCTACCATTGAGAGGTTACCATTGAGAGGTTACCATTGAGAGGTTTACTTCACAGGAACCACCTAGTCCCTGCAGTCCCTATACCTGACCATCTACGTTAAGGGAGGATCTATGCGAACTAGTTAAATTTCAGCGGGTTGTTGGAAGATAACTGGTGGAAAATGCGGAATGCGGGATTTTATTCTAGCTGGTCTTTGAGGCTGTAGCATGTCCTTCCATACCATAGATCAAGTCTTCAAGCTGCAGGATGGTGAAACTGCTAGGATCCACGGATGGGTAAGGTCCAAGAGCAGGATTGGGGGCTTGACTTTTGCAATAATCAGGGATGGTACGGGAGAGATGCAGGTCGCCGCAAGGAAAGGCGTTGCAGATGAAAAATCGATTTCTGCAATTAACGACGTAAGCAAAGAGTCCGCAGTTACTGTTGAGGGTTCTGCAAAATCAGATTTGAGGGCTTCTGGCGGCAAGGAGATTCAGGTCAGGAACTTCCAAGTATTAGCTAGTGCAGAAAAATGGCCGATTACGAAGAGCGCAGTAACGTCCCCTTCATTTTTGTACGACAACAGGCATCTTTCGATCAGGGGCAGAAAGTCTGCTGCTGTTATGAAGGTCAGAGCCGAAGTAATCTACGCGGCTTTCGATTTCTTCATACAAAGGGGTTTTACCTTGATAAGCGCACCCACAATCGTTCAGTCTGCATGCGAAGGAGGCTCGACTCTTTTTGAATTGAGCTATTTTGGAAAGAAGGCCTACCTTTCCCAGAGCGCCCAGCTCTATGAAGAAGCGGCAATATTCGCATTCGAGAAGGTCTTCATCTTTCAACCTGCATTCAGGGCGGAAAAATCCAAAACTTCAAAGCACCTTACAGAGTTCTGGATGATCGAGGCCGAGCAGGCCTTTGTTGAGCAAGAGGATAATCTGAAGCTTCAGGAGGATCTGGTGCACGCAGTTGTTAGCAGGGTCGTGGAAAAGAGGCCAAATGAACTTGCAATTTTAGGAAGGAATGTTAGAGTTCCTGAAAAGCCTCTGCCGAGGATAAGCTACGACGAAGTTCTTGATATGGCGTCCAAAAAGGGCATGGAATTTACCTGGGGCGAAGACATACCCACAAACATCGAAAGGATGGTTTCGCAGACATTCGACAGGCCATTTTTCATAACCGACTATCCCCTTGCGACAAGGGGCTTCTACCATATGACCAAGCCCGACAACGACAAGGTCACAAAGTCCGCAGACCTGATAGCACCCGAGGGCTATGGGGAGATTGCGACCGGTGGAGAAAGAATTTCCAACTACGACCTATTGCTAGAGCGCGTCAAGAAGCAGGAACTCCCCGCCGAATCGTTTCAATGGTACCTCGATTTGAGGAAATACGGTATGCCTGCTCATGCGGGGTTTGGAATAGGCGTTGAAAGAACATCGAGATGGCTGTGTGGGTTGAAGCACATCAGGGCTGCAAGTCTGTTCCCAAGAACTATGACCAGAGTGAACCCTTAATCACACGCAGTATTAAGAGGCAAACAAAATGACAAAGCGACCTCAACAAGTTCTCAAGATGGGCAGGGTAAGGGAATTCACAATGAAGGATTACGGAGAGGTTGTAGAGCTATGGCAAAAGACAGGCCTCACTGAGAAAAGAGAGAGTCCCAAGGATGTCTTCATTCAGCAACAGAAGGTTGGCAAGGATTTGTTTCTTGTTTACGATATCGACAAGAAGATAGTTGGAACAGTGATCGGAGGGTGGGACGGCTGGAGGGCGTGGATTTACAGAATCGCAATTTCACCTGAACACCAAAGAAAAGGCATAGCGCTAAAATTGCTGGAAGAGATCACAAAGAGGCTTTCTGCGATGGGTGGAAGCAAGTTCAGAGCCTTGATTGTGTCTGATAATGATAAATCAAAAGCATTATTCAAGAGCATGGGCTTCACTATTCATGAAGACATTGTGATGGCAGCGAAGGAAGGTAAATGCTAGTCACTTGGTTCGCTGGGGCTTCTTCGGTACGTACCGCATCTCCAAATCATGAAACTCTTCATAACCTACAAGCGTGTTAAAGTCGCTAAAAGGTATCAGGTTATTCTGGAAACCTTCAGAGGTCTTCTTCTTCTTTAGGTATTCTAATGAATCTCTGATGCCCTTCGCCGCTGCATAGAGCGATGTCAATGGATACAGAACGATCTTAAAGCCCAATTGCTCGGCTCGGTCAAAAGGCAATAGTGGAGTTGCACCTCTCTCAATCTGATTCAACAGCATCGGGGCATTGATCTGTTTAGAAATCTCGCCCAGCTGCTCATACGACTTTGGAGCCTCCAAGAATATTATGTCCGCACCAGCCTTCTTGAACTCTTTCACCCTAGCGATAGCTTCCTGTAAACCTTCCGTGGCTATGGCATCTGTTCTCGCAACTATTATCACGTCGGAATCGACTTCGTCTCTGGCATCTATAGCAGCCCTGATCTTGCCCAGACTTTCTTCTCTTGCAATGGTTTCCTTGCCCATCATATGCCCGCATCTTTTGGGCCAGGCTTGATCCTCGACAATCATTCCTGAAGCACCAGCCCAGATGTATTCCTTCACGGTTCTGTACACGTTGACTGCGTTACCATAACCAGTGTCGGCGTCGCAGATTACGGGAACGTTTACAGCTCTGCAAATTGATGTAACTCTGTCTACCATCTCGCCAAAGCTAACCAGGCCGACATCGGGCTGAGCAAGTAGCGATGCTGCAGTGCCGTAACCCGTGTGGAATATTACTTCAAAGCCAACCCGCTCTGCGATCTTTGCCGATAACGCATCAAATACGCCAGGTACAAGTATCGAACCCTTTCTTTCAACTAGCTTGCGGAGCTGCTTAGCCTTTCCCATGCTTTTATGCTAAAATCGGGCGGTATTTAGAGACAGGCCCTAAGATTTATCCCTGATCGCTCTCTGCAGTTTCTCAGGAATCGGTCTGCAGGCACAATTCTTTGCATGTTTCAGGTGTCACTCTATTCTCTGATCAATCGTAGGGTTCTTTGGCATGGGATTTGCATCACGCCATTTTGCATTGATTTTTCAAAGCCATTCTTTCTCGCTAACATCCTGCCCGGGTTCAGCTTCTATCCTTTTTGATTGCGCTTGATACATTTCGAGAAGTTCTCCCGTTGTGGTAGCGTCTTCGGGACTCTTGTCGTCCCTGATCTTCCCCGTGAATTTTGGAAACCTCAGAGCCAAACCAGCACCTTTTCGTATGGAATCCAGCTTTGCTGTGTGTATAGGGCTAAGCGTGATTTCAGAACCAATTATTTCGAGTAAAATATTTGGAACGAACCAGACATCAGCCTGGATTTTAGAGTTTACCCGAGGATGGACGTGTTGCATCTTGTGCTTCTGCAACACGTCATAAATCCTCATTAGATCTTCATCTGTGAAGCCTGTCCCAACCTTGCAAGCAGTTCTGAAAACATCATTTTCTTTGTCGTATGACGCAAGCAAGAAGGACCCATATCTCCCTACCCTCCTTCCTCTACCATGAAATCCTCCGACTACGACGAGGTCAACAGAATCTGTCAGTTCACTTCTGTACTCCCGCTTCAGCTTGACCCAGAGGAACTCTCTTGCACCGGCCCTGTATGCACTGCTCCTGTCCTTTATGACGAGACCCTCACATCCGTTTGATATCGCTTCCTGCATGAATTTCTCTATTTCTTCAGCGTCGGACGTAATAATCGCTGGGACCAGTTTCAATACATCTCCATCCGCCAGAATTTTCTGCAGTGTCGCTCTCCTCTTTGTGTACGTCAACGCGGTGAGATCCTTCCCGTCAAGGTACAGGATATCAAAAAGGTTCAAAGAAACTGGATATTGCTTTATCGCTTCATCAATCCCGTATTTCCTTCTCCTGTGCATCAATTCTTGGAACGGTAGATAGTCCCCCGTGTCGATATCAATGGCAACTGCTTCTCCCTCGACGATGGCATTCTTAGCTTTGACGTTCTTTTTTACGAGGCTAACGACGTCTCTATAGTGAGATGTTATCTTCTCCAGCCGCCGCGAGAATATCGATATCTCCTTCGGAGAGATGTGAATCTGGAGCCTTTCACCGTCTAGCTTGTATTCTGCAGCCACTTCCCCGCCAAGCTTCTCCACTATTTCTTTGGCTGACTCCATTCTCTCTGCAAGCATCGGCCTTATCGGGTTGCCGACCTTGACCTTGAATGCCTTTATTCGTTTTAATCCGCCTGAAGCAACTTCTTTTGCGACTAATCCTAAATCACTGGAAAGATTGTAAGCCCTTTCAAGCTCGGGCCTGCTGGCTTTATCGCCGACAAAGGCTACCGACAAAGCATCCAGCACTGTATAATCAGCAATACCTAATCTCAGGTTTCCCGTAACAGTTCTCACGATGTATTTTGCTTCTAGCAGGCTTGCATCGGCCAGCAAGTTCGAAATATAGGCGAGTTTGATATCGATCGAGCCAGAACCAGAGAGACCCGAGACCTTTTCCAGCGTGGAGTACACTCTTTCAACACTCAAGGCCTCTCCAAACAATGTAGTCTGAACCTTCTCCTTGAGCACCTCCATGGCCGCCGCTCCAATGTCCCCAGTCCTTTGGTACACCTTCTCAACACCGTCTTCGGAAACTCCAGAAACTGCAGAGATTGCCCGTGTTACCAGTTTTTCTGCTATCCCGATTTCTATGCCCATAAAATCTGGATAAAGTTTGCCCTGCGTAAGATAAACGACTTTATCGATAAGCTCTTTCGGCGTTTGCTGAAAAAGGTTTGTCAAAATGCTTGTAAGCTCGAGTCGTTTCTTCGTCATTTCAAGTGCTTCGTATGTCTCTGCAACTGTAGAATAAAGCAAAGCAAAGCCAAAACAGGGATGCGGTTATTAAACGAGTGTCAGCAGACCCTGATTAACTTGTCCGTAAGAACTGCCCAAACTAAGAGAGAGTTGGCCGACGGGCTTGTGGATGATTTTCGGTCTCTTTCATCGAAGATTAGGGGGAAAAACGTCTTGATAAAAGCGAGTACTGGATACCCCAAACCTCCCCCATTCACAGTGGACATAACAATAGTCAAAGAAACTGTAAAGATATGTAGGGAATCAGGTGCGAAAAAGATTACTATCATAGAGGGTTCAACGGCACTTGACGGAGCCAGAGCAGTCGCAAGCGTGCTTGGATTCGACAAGATAGAAGGGACAGAGTTTGTCGATGCTGATGAGACCTTAATCACGAAAGTTAATGTGGAGAAAAGCATACGCTGGGACCATCTGTATTTGCCAAAAATAGTACTCGAATCTGATTTTAAGATTTCAATTGCTGTGTTGAAAGTTGAAGATGGAGAAAGATTTTACAGCGGAGTCGTAAAGAACCTTCTGGGAATTCCACCAAGAAGAATATACAGGGGTAAGAGGCCTTGGGCGAGGGGTAAACTTCACCAGAGCCTCTACGCCTCAGTCCTGGATCTTTTTAGGGCTGTGAACTTTGAATATGGAATCTTGGATGCTACCGAAATGTTGATGGGAATGGCAAACATGGGGAAGAAACAACTGTTCGGAAAATACTACTTTGGAACAGACCTCATCAACATTGACAGGACTGCTCTTTCCGATACAGGCCATGAACAGGCCTTTGCACCGTTTGCCAAGTACCTTAGCTGATTAAAAAAAAAACACCGTATATCTTGCCATGGGTTCATACTCGCTCCTGTTGCAGGCAATGTGAGGGCCTTTTTTTCAAGGCGGTTGTAGGAAGGGCATGGCCCAATCAGTCAAGTGTCAACTTGTGAAAAAAAGATAATAAGGCGGGCGTCTTTTGTTGCATCGTGAACTATCGCAAGATAGCCGGATTAACACTGATCTTTGTATTTGTAACTTCAGGAATTTTTCCAAACATAGCACAAGTATATGCGCAGCAGGCCAAGGGACCCTATCTAGACGAGATAACATTCGTCCATTACTTGGATGAGCAGATAGCTGCAAAAGAGGTGCAGGCTGGCAACCTGCAGGCATACTTCTGGAGGATTCCTTTAGAAGTTGCCGATCAGATGAAACAGGATCCTAACGTCGTTGTGACAGAATCGCCGGGGGGCATGTGGAGCCTGGTCATAAATCCCGTGAATACTGACAAATTCAACCCTTTTTCGATTAGAGAAGTCAGATACGCATTGAACTTTCTCGTAAACAGGGAGTTCTTGGTTACCGAAATTCTGCGAGGATACGGGGCTGCTCAGGTTGCTGTCTATGGGATTTACGACCCGGATTATCTCGTAATCGCGGACGAAGTTGACGCTCTTGGCATAAAATACAATCCAGAACTTGCCAATACCATGATTAGTGAAGCAATGACGAAAGCTGGTGCTCAGAAGGTAGGCGGGAAGTGGATGATGGGGGGAGAGCCAGTAACAATAAAGTTCTTCATACGAAGTGACGACCCGAGGAGGCTTGCGGTAGGAGGAGCGGTGACTTCAGGGCTAGAAAATGCCGGATTCACTGTCGAGAAGATCTTGGGAGATTTGACCAAGGCATTCGAAATTGTGTATGGCTCAGATCCGAAGGAGGCAAAATGGAATTTGTATACGGAGGGTTGGGGACGCTCAGGATTTTTGAAATACGACACGGTGATAGATGCGCAGATGTCTGTACTATGGTTTGGCAACATGCCTGGCTGGGGAGAAGAATCATATGCCAGCTATCAGCATCCAGATCTTGACGACTGGAGTAAGAGAGTGTCTACAGGAAACTTCAGCTCCAGAGCAGAGCGCGATGGGCTCATCAAGAAGGTTGCACTCGAGGGAATCAGAGAATCAGTAAGGGTATTCTTGACGAGTCAGATTGAACCATACCTTTCTAACAAGAACTTCAAGGGAGGTGTAAACGACTTTGGTGCGGGTCTTAAGACCAGATATACGCTGGTAAATGGAAGATTGAGCGATAATCAGGGTGGTTCTGTAAAAATCGGGATGAAGCAGATCTATCAGGGCTCGTGGAACAACATTGCCGGCATAAAGGACTCCTACTCACAGATGATCTTTAACGGTCTTAATGAACCCAGTAGCATGACTCACCCGCATACAGGAGAAATCATCACAGCTGACAAAACAGGCAAGATCATCACAATTGCCGAAAAAAGGAAAGTAGAAACCGCCGGTCCCAAGGGAAAGCTGGATGTGCCTGTTGATGCGCTTAATTGGGATCGCGCCACTCAATCATTCAAGGCAGTAGGGTCAGGAATTAAGGCAACTTCGAAAATTACGTCGGAGATGGACTCCTTCAACTGGCATCATGGCATATCTACGAGCAGAGCTGATGCACTATATGGAATATACTTTGGCCAGCAGTGGGGTCTGAGCAAGAGCGGTGAGCCTACCTTCGATCCTGAGTACACCTCTCAGGCTGAGCCAGGTGCAAAGCTCTTCAAAGGAGTAAAGTTCACTGGAGACAACAAGGTGGAAGTTTACATTGATTTTTGGCACTTCGACCCTAACTTCATCGCAGACTCAGGAGGTGTAGGGGCGAGTGCGCCTTGGGAAATCGACGCCGCGGCGGAAAAAGTTGTAGTTGAAAAGGAGGCCGCATTTTCGCGGACCGGTGCCACTGCGGCAAAGTTACCATGGCTCTCTATGATCATAAAGAATGACGCTGACCTTGTCAAGGCTGCTTTACAAGAGATGAAGGACAAAGCTATCATCCCGCCAGCTGTGCAGGGAGTTGTCACCAAAGAAGAGGCCATAAAGCGGTATGACGCTGCGATAAAGTGGATAAATGAGAAGGGACATGCAATAATAAGCAACGGGCCATTCTGGTTAGTTGGATACAACCCAGATGCAAGAACGATTACCATAAGGAGGAACACAGATGCTTCATACCCAATTGCGCTTGGCTTCTGGAAGGAATTTGAAGTTGCCAAGACGGCTCAGATAAAGAACGTACAAGTGCCTTCCACAGTTGAGGCCGGTAAAGCAGCGTCAATAAAAATAACTGTCGACATCGGGGCTAAGCCAAGCGCAGAAGCACAAATCACGTACAGAATTGTTGATCCTCAGGGCAAGACTGTTCTGAAAGGGCTTGCAAAGCCAGCCCAGCCTACTGGAACCTATAACATTGCATTTGCATCTACAGACACATCTAAGTTGGTTACTGGTTCATACCAGCTGAACCTCTTTGCTGTGAGTCCGACCGCTATCAAACCTGATGTGTACCAAACATCATTCCTAGTCTCGCCTGCACTTCCACAGCCTAACGCACCAAACCCGCAACAGCCCGAGTCGCCTCTTTCGCCAGTACAGTCAGCAATAGGCAATGAGACTATACTGATCATAGGCATCGTGGTTGCCGTGATCGTTGTTGGCGCTGGCATAGCATTATTCAGAGGAAGAACAAAGAAATCGTAGCCCCAAAAGGCGAAGTGGTTGGGGCTTGGCAGGTTCGTAGTAACCAGAACCCTAAATCTTGTGCTCGTCCTGTTTGCTGTCCTTTTTTTTACGCTCGCATTTGCTGGTCCCGCTACCGATAACGTACTCAAGAGAGGAGTAGATGTCTACGCAAAACAGGATATAGCATCTCAGTGCAACAGGCAGACCCCACCATCTTTCTGCAGAGATGCAAACCTGATCAAACTGCAAATGCAGCAGGTAAAGGAGATGGAAATACAAAACCTTGGCCTGAACGACCCGTGGTGGTCGCCTAAGCGACTCTGGTATAGCCTCTACAGTTTGGCAACCCTAAATCTAGGAGAATCTTATTTCTTGAGGAGCTACAGCGGTTCAAACATAGTTAGGGACATCATACTTGAGGCGCTCCCAAAAACAATCCTGCTTTTTACGACATCAACTATTCTAAGCCTTATCATCGGCCTTTACATAGGGATCAAAGCAGCAAGAAAGCCTGGAGGCGTTCTTGACAGGCTCATTTCGACAATCGGTGTCGGAAGCGGGACTCTCCCCTTGTGGTGGGTCGGCATCATAATGATCGTGCTTTTCTCCTACACTCTCAGAATATTCCCCGCTAGGGCAACCCCCCTCATACCCCCGAGCGATCCCTTGTACATTCCTGAGCTGCTATACCGTATGCTGCTTCCTTTGATCACTATCACTATGCTCGGTTTTGGGAGTTGGGCATACACAGTCAGAAACCTTGTCATAGGAATAATGCAGGAGGATTACATTACGGTTGCAATGGCAAAAGGAGTTCCAGAGCGGGGAATACTATATGGCCATGTGTTGAGAAGTGCCGCACCTCCAGTAATTACTTTGGTAGTTCTTAGTCTGGGAGGTTCTTTAGGCGGAGCGCTGATTACCGAAGCAGTATTTGATTGGCCAGGGTTGGGAAGGCTTTTGTACACTGCAATTGGGGCTCTGGACATTCCGATAATAATAGGTCTGACCTATGTATCGACAGTAGTTTACCTTGCCAGCATCTTCCTCATTGACGTGTTGTACGGCTTCTTTGATCCCAGAGTGAAGGCAGGCTGATCTTGGGTCGTGGCAGAAAGAGGTGTTAGGTCTCTATGGAGA
>CAZXXP010000025.1:0-16925 GCA_964644785.1 uncultured Nitrosopumilales archaeon
CCTGATCAGCTTGTTTATTCTCTTAAGGGGGTGTAATAATTCTCGGATAAGATAGGAGAAATTAGCATCCGTTTACCATTATTAGGTGCGCGCGCTGACCTTTAAAAAAAAGAACAGAACGGTTTTGATAACCAAACTGCACATGAGCCCAGCGTCTGAGGCAATGAAAGGAAAGGCTTGGTTTCTCACGGCCTCCCAGCTGAGACAGGTAGAGACAGGGCTTTTATCATATGGAAGATACAGACGTTTACAAAAGTTGGTGTTTAATCCATCAATGTAGCCTAATTCGTATTTTCCCCCGATTCGCCTTCAGATCGGCTTTGTACCCCATTCCTGATAGAAGATGAGCTACCGCAAACTCCACAAACCTCCTAGATATTTCAGAACTCAGCACCAATGTGAACTCCTTCTCTGTATTCTTTTGCAATCGAAACCAGTTACAATCCTCAAGCCTCTCTAGAGCAGCTTGCGGACTCTCGATCTTCCCTTTGAATTCCTCAGCCTGATCCCTTGCGATACGTATACACGAATCCCAGAACTCGTGATCGCTTGGTAGCGCTTCCGCCATTTGCATGAACAAAATCCACCGCTCGATATCTATTATCTGGTGCTCACCGTTTGGAAGTAAATCTAGATAGGTCCTGATCTTCCTTGCCATATCTCCTTCCAGTATGTCGTGATATTTGGTGTAGAATTTGGTTGCCCGCCTGACTAGCTCGCTTACTGACACGTTCATCCCCTTGCTCAGTTTCTTGAGTGATGCTTCTTCACCATTGGTGAATGCAATTGTAATTCTAGTTGGTGGCGATGCCATTTGTACAGACTTTCAGGAAGTCTTTTTAAATCTATCTATTTGTCCAATTATCCTGATTAAGATAAACATATGTGCACTATTCATAACTTTTATGAACATTTCATAAATAGCTTTTTAATTATCTGAAAGTCCGCACTTTCTATGGAGACTGCCCCCAGAGAAGAACAGTGGAAGGCTGAGAAGGACGGCCTTGATGTTATACGCGATATTCCAGCTTTTGCTAAAGAAGGTTACAAATCAATCCCAGACAGCGACTTCTTTAGGCTTCGCTGGTACGGGCTTTTTCATGACAAACCCAAGGACGGGCACTTTATGCATAGAATCAGGATTTCTGGGGGATGCGTTACCTCCGAGCAGCTCAGGGTTTTGGGCGATATATCCAAAGGGTTCGGCCAGAGCTATGCGGAAATTACAACTAGGCAGCAATTACAACTGCACTCTATCGGAATAGAACATGCTCCAGAGATTCTATCAAAATTAGTGGCGGTTGGTCTCAATTCAACGGGGGCAGGTGCTGATAACGTTAGGGGCATTTGCGGCTGTCCAGTGGCTGGAATTGATGCTGATGAGGTCTGTGACGCAACTCCCGTTCTAAACGAAGTTGTCAAACTGTATGTAGGCAATAAAGAATATTCGAACCTGCCAAGAAAGTTCAATGTGAGCGTTACAGGCTGCGCGAGCCAGTGCAGTGCACCAGAAATAAGTGATATCGGCGTAGTTGCTGTCAAGAACGCTTCAGGTGAAATAGGCTACACTTTCCTCATCGGGGGAGGACTAGGTTCGACTCCTCACCTAGCAAAACATCTCCCACTCCTTGTATCTCCAAGCGATGTTGTAAAAGTGATGGCCGTTGTGACATCGATTTGGAAAGACAGCAACGAATACAGGATGAGGAGAAGCAGAGCTCGGTTCAAGTTCATGATAGATGACTGGGGCATGGAGAAATTCCAAGCTGAGGTCGAAAAGAGAATGACCTGCAATTATTCCTATGTTAATGGACTTCCCAGACCCAAAGGCCCGCCAACTGATCACATGGGAGTAATCCGCCAAAAGCAGGAGGGGTTTTACTGGGTTGGAGTGCCCGTCACTGTTGGACGCATTACTGCAGAGCAGTTGCTGGCATTGGCAGATATTACGGAAAGATTCGGAAGCGGACAGTTAAGATTCACACATATGCAGAACTTCATAATTCCAAGCGTGCCTGCAGAGAACCTGGCCAGGCTCTTCATAGAGCTCGAAAAGGTAGGTTTCAAAAATGGCGCTTCTGCTCTCAGGACCAAAACCGTCGCATGCACCGGTCTGCCTTCTTGTACCTATTCTATCTTGGAGACCAAGACTGCCACGCAAAAAATTATCGATCACTTGGAGAATGTATTCGGAGACAGACTTCCCGATGTAAGGATAGGAACTAGCGGGTGTCCCTTTGCCTGCGGTCAGCACTGGATATCGGATATCGGGTTAATAGGATGCGGCATCCTCACCAAAGTTGGCAGTGTAAAAGGGTTCGATATAGCTGTAGGAGGAAGTACAGGCGAGTTCTCTGGGGTAGCTAGGGTGGTCAAGAAGAGAGTCCCTGTTGAAGAGGTGAAGTTTGCACTTGAAAAGTTTCTATCTGCATATCTTTCGATGCGGAAAGCGGATGAATCGTTCACTAAGTTCTGTGCTGCAAGATCCGAAGAGGAGCTTGGAAACATGTTTGGCGAAAATAATATTGAAATCGCAACATCGATCTCGTCACCATTCCAACAGATTGCGCCTACTCTTATGGCTACGCAGACGCACACTAGAGAAGCAGGAATTTGAGTGATAGTCTATGACTGAAACTCAACTTATAAATCCCGAGAAAGTCCACCCGCAAATAGTATCTTCTGCAAGCGCAAACGCGGAAAAACCACGTAAGCGCGAAGGTATAAACTACCCGAAATTTGCTGAACAGTTCGCCAAGATAGATTTCGAGGCGGACCCGATGCCCGTCTTGTGCCTGTACCCAATCCCCGACCCCATCTCGCTTTCAGAGCTGAAGGTGGACATATGCGGTATAGACTCTAGGAAAGAATCCATACCATGGGCTGAACTGGAGCATATTCCTCGCGTGAGGATGCGAGTACCGCTCATCTGCCAGATATTCAATTGGTCAGAGGAGGTTGAATGGGAGGGAATACGCCTCGTAGATTTTCTAGACCACGTTAAGTTGTTAGAGACCCCCCATGATGGTGGTTTCTATGCCTTTTACTCTCGTGACGGAGGGTATTTTGAGAAACTATCCAGGGACAATGCGCGAGATCCACGGGTTCTGCTCGCAACAGGTCTGAATGGAGCTCCGCTTCCAGAGGTTCATGGAGGCCCCTTGCGACTTGTGGTACCCTTCCTTCAAGGATACAAAAGTGTGAAGTGGTTGTACTCTATCAGAGGTTTCTGCCGTGACCCTATTGGCATCAAACGCCTTCTCAGCCAGAGTAACACTGGAAGATTAGGACATCAGTGGCTACAAAGGTACAACATTACTCCTCCTATTGGAAGAATAGGGGAATCGCGCTAAGAAGGTGACTCATTGGAGAGTAAATTTCTCAAGGTAGGCCACTTCCCAACACTTCTTGGCTCCTTCCTCTACTTTGATGTCAGCTTCATGGTCTGGGTGATGGTGGGAGCTCTAGGCGTGTACATCTCTCAGGATTTGGGGCTGACTCCTACTCAGAAGGGCCTAGTAATCGCTTTCCCAGTTTTGGGTGGGGCATTACTTAGAGTTCCCTTCGGCATGATCGCAGACAAGATCGGATACAAAAAGATGGGCATTATTGGAATGATGCTTACCTTTGTACCGCTGTTTTGGGGATGGCTCTTTGCCAATAGCGTGTCGGATTTCATCGCCCTCGGACTTCTGCTCGGGACTGCAGGTGCGAGCTTCGCCGTTGCTCTACCACTAGCCAGCAGGTGGTATCCGAGGGAGCACCAGGGGTTGGTGATGGGCATAGCAGGAGCAGGGAATAGTGGGACTCTAATTTCAACCCTCTTGGCGCCAAGGTTAGCCTCAGTTTACGGATGGCAAAGTGTCTTCGCCCTATATATGATCCCCCTTGCCTTAACCTTGGGCGTGTTCACTTTATTTACGAAGGAGAAAAGTAATAATGGAACTAGTAATAATGGAACTAGTAATAATGGAACTAAGGTGGCATCGGAGTATATCCGACTCTTCAGATCCAAGGATACTTTATTATTTTCGTTTCTCTATAGTGTTACCTTTGGTGGTTTTGTCGGTTTCAGCAGCTACCTTGGCATATTCTTTCACGATCAGTATAATCTAAATGCTATTGACGCGGGAGTTTTTGCCACAATCTGTATAGTTGCAGGTAGTTTTTTTAGGCCTTTAGGGGGGTATTTGGCAGATAGAATAGGTGGCGTAAGGATGCTAATGGTTCTTCTGACATCTGCTTCCGCAACGATGCTCAGTGTAGCTCTGTTACCTCCACTGAACGTTGCAGTCGTGTTACTCTTCGCCACGATGCTCTTCTTGGGAATGGGAAATGGCTCGGTCTTTCAGTTAGTGCCATTGAGGTTTCCTAAGCAGGTAGGGCTGGCTACAGGCGTGGTCGGTGCAGCTGGGGGACTCGGAGGTTTTTTGCTCCCATTAACTCTTGGTACTCTAAGAGACATTACCGGTTCCTATGGTCCCGGTCTAGGACTTTTCAGTCTGGGCGGAATACTTGCAGTATTTCTTCTGAGAACCAAGAGAGCATGGGCATGGACGTATTCGGAGAGAGTTGCACCTCCAATGCTTATTCCTTCAGTGACGCTGAAGGCTGGAGTATATGCATCAGGAAAAGCCATCAGACAGCGTTATCAAAAGTGGTCTCGGAGTAGCGAATCATACGAGATCAGCTAGGGGAAGGAGTGAGGATGGCTCAGGCGCTAATAGACCTTCAGAATGGACTAAAAAAATCCGAGGCACTCATAGATTCCTACGGTCGCGTGGCTAGAAAACTTAGGATTTCTGTTACTGACAGGTGCAACTTCAGGTGCTCCTTCTGCATGCCCGAACATCCAGCATGGCTTCCCAAAGATGAGACTCTTTCATTCCAAGAGATCAAACGGCTAACAAAAATCTTTGCTTCGCTTGGCGTAGATACCATTAGGTTGAGTGGTGGCGAACCTCTAGTCAGAAGTGGCATAGAAGAACTCGTAGCGATGTTAAAAGATGTTGAAGGAATATCCAGTATCAAGATGACCACCAATGGATTCTTCCTTGAAGAAAAGGCAAAGGCACTAAAAGATGCAGGTCTTAATAGCGTAACAGTTAGCCTGCACAGCCTACGAAAGGAGAGGTTTGAAAATGTTACAGGAAAGTTGGCATGTGAAAGAGTCCTAAAGGGTATCATGGCAGCTATGGACATTGGATTGCCAGTTAAGATGAACTGCGTTGTGATAAACGGGTTCAACGACGATGAAGTTGTCGACTTTGCTTCATTGGCCCATAAAACCGGATTGACAGTTAGATTTATCGAATATATGCCGTTCGACGGGAAGAAACTGTGGAACCCAGAAAAGGTCTTCTCTGGTAAAAAAATAATCGAAAGAATAAGAGAGTCCTACGAACTGGAGCCTATACCCCGAGAACTAGGGAGCACCTCTGTAGCCTTTAGGTTCCGCGACAGCCAAGGCAAAATAGGACTAATAACATCTATCACTGCTCCCTTCTGCGGAGATTGCGATAGGGTAAGGCTAAAAGCTGATGGCAAACTTGTTCCTTGTCTTTTTAGTTCAAGTGAGTATGACCTGAGACCATTATTGAAGGAAAAAGCTTCAGACGTGCAAATCGCAGGTTTCATAAAGAAATGTTTCTGGAGTAAAGATGCCGGTGTGGAAAGAAAATTAGATCAAGTTCTTTCTATTAGGCATGTCAGACCTATGCACACAATTGGGGGCTAACTTTCAGGTTCAACGTCTGTGGAATTATCACCAGTGGTTGAAATTTCCTAGATTGGAGTATGGTAAGATATGGTAGCAGGTGAGCTGATCATAGTATCTTTGCTTGGTTTGACAGGTTTATTCTATACTATGGGAGGTTTTGCAGGTGGCTCCATGTTCATAGCCATTCTATTGCTATCAGGGCAGCCACCCAGTCAAACCGCTGCTGCCGGTCTTATCTTCAATATCTTTTCCACAATAAGCTCTCTGGCTAGATGGAGAACGCATGTCTCAAGAGATTTGCTATGGTTTGGCGTGGGTTCGGTACCTGCTGCTTTTTTCAGCGGCTCCCTGATATTGCCCGATCAAATAATGAAAATCATTATGGGAATCTCGATAGCCATCGGCGGATTGTCAATCATAATAGCAACATCACCCTTGCGTATTGTGAAACTAGGTGTGCCTCTAAAAATTGTCGTAGGTATCATAATAGGCATAATTGCGGGATTAACAGGCATAGGCGGCGGTGTATACTTGGCCCCTCTGCTAATTCTAGGGGGGATAGCTCAGCCTAAAAATACGGCCGCCACTACAACAGTCTTTATAATGCTAAACTCCGTAGCAGGGGTAGCCGCCAGAGCTCCCAGACTTCCCGTTCTCCTCCCGAATCCATCACTCCTGATCACTATACCTGTGGTCATCTTAGCTGCTCAGCTGGGAAGTTATCTGGGCTCGAAAAGACTGAAAGAGATTGGTGTTAAGCGTGTTATAGGTGCGATTTTGATAACAGTGGGCGCATATTTTTTGTTTTCATCAGCCTAAGACTACAAGAATGAAGTCGAGCTTCTGGAACCAAGAATCAGCCTCCAGAGATTGGAGGTAGAATGACAAATTCGTCACGATTGCTGAGGTAGGTTTCTCTAATGCTATCTCTGTTCAAGGGAGATCCATTCAAAAGTATTCCTATATTCTTTTTTAGAGTCACTTCGTTCTGCATTACAAATTCCTCTAACTGATAACCATATCTTGAGAAGAGTTCTGAAAGGAATTCATCGACGGTTATTGGGCTTCGAATAGGTATCTTCTCCTCCTTCTTTTTTGTAATCTCTCTAACCTTTGCAAAGTATTTGACCAAAACATAGATTTCCAATGATGCTTGCATGCATCTTAAGATTGCAATCTCAGGTGTATTAAACTTGGAGGAAAAACTACGTACCGTAGGAACAAAATCAATTATTTTTGTTAGCGATTTATTGGTTCCGATAACTCTTCGTATTATCCGTTTTATCCGCTTTCTATACCACCCTAGGCCCTAGTCAAACGATAGGGGGCCCCCGACATGTTCGATACTTTCAGTCTATCAGAAGTCAACTGTAGAGCCTCCCGAGGAGTTATCGGAACCGATTTATTATATAGTATGAAAGATGGTTAAGGGTACGTCAGACTAGTTCCATGTTAAAGCCGGGAATTCATAGAAAAGGCAAGGTAGATCTCTTAGATGCACTGAGTGACATACTAAAATCAAATCTGTCTGAAGAGGTAGGTGCATTACTAGTCTTCATGGGGGTTGCCCGTCGTGAGGGAAAGGGAGGGAAAGAGGTAGTCAAACTTGAAATGGAGGCTTATGAGGAGCATGCAAACAGAGCAATCCTGAATATTTGTAACGAGGTCAAGAGGAAATTCAAAGTTCACCTTGTTTCGATCCACCATCTGGTAGGGGAGTTTCGCGTTGGCGAGCCCGTGGTCTTAGTGGTTGTAGGGGGCGCCAGAAAAGAGAACGTCTTCTTGGCAATGAAACAATCGGTTAAGCGTTACAAAAAAGAACCCGCGTTATTCAAGAAAGAGATATACATCGATGGTAGTCATGCTTGGATACAATAGAAACCAGCTTCATAAAACTACTCGGGACAATCTATTTTTCTGCTTCTGGAAGTTTAGGATCTTGCTACGAAGACCATGTGGGAAATCTCAGGAAGGATTAATTTCATACCCAAAGCTACCGCTTCTGGGGATCCTGGAAGGCAGAAGACGGGTTTACCCGAGATTATACCTGCAGTTGCCCTTGAGAGGTACGCTGCAGTACTTACCTTTCTGTAACTCTCATACCTAAAAATCTCCCCAAAACCGGGTATCGTCTTCTCAAAAAGCGTGGTCAAGGCTTCCATGGTGACATCTTTCCTTGAAAGGCCCGTACCTCCTGTCAAAATTACTGCATTTATCCCTTGCGACTGCACAGACCTCATAACTTCTGAAGCAATCATCTTTGGATCATCATCTAAAATTCTATAGTCCGCGACATCGTGTCCTACGTTTTTCAGCGTCTTGACTATCAGTGTGCCCGATTCATCACTCGTTCCTTTAGCTTGAAACCGGCTACTACTAACCGTAAAGACAGCTATGGCAAGCTTTTTTGGAGAGACTTCTCTATGCTTTTCGTGCGTCTTCAATTTTCCTTTTCACTTTGCTGTTTACGCTTATTCGCTCAATTACCGTGTTCGGGTACTGACCTTTTTCGTCTTTTTCGTATGCCTTGACGACATCCCAAACATTAAGGAGTGCTACAGAAACTGCAGTCAATGCTTCCATTTCAACACCCGTCTTGCCCTCTGAAACTACTTTGGTAGTAATTTCAACAGAATCTTCTAGTATCTTTGTCTTGATGTCAACATGTTCGATTTGTATGGAGTGGCAGAGAGGGATCAAAAGAGGAGTAAGTTTTGCCGCCTGAATCCCTGCAATCATAGCTATCTGAACGACATCACCTTTCTCGGTTTGACCTGATGTTAACTTTCGGATTGTATCTCGTTTAAGTCTAATCGAGCCGACCGCAATCGCTTCCCTGTAAACTTTCGTCTTTTTAGAAATGTTTACCATTGACACCTCCATTGCAGGATCTTTTTGTCTTATTCTACTCAAGTGTTTTCTTCGCAGATGGACTTGAAACTATATTATGTTACCTCTATTCTGGGAATCTATACGGGCCCGAAAAGACACAATGAGGAAATTCTTGAAGTATACCCCGATTAGAGAAGCGTTTGCTATATTCCTCGACACTATAACGATACGCGCAGGCACGGAAAGCATTGCTACGGTTGAGGGGCTCTATAGAGTACTTGCGAGTGATATAGTGGCATCGATTGATTTGCCGGGTGAAAACATGTCAACAAGAGACGGCTATGCCGTTAGGTCCAAAGATACAAGTGCGTCTCTTAATTCTTCCATATTCGAACTCCTCGGAGAAGTGCAAATCGGTACTCCCTCAATGTTTAGGGTAGAGAGACAAGAATGTGTTTTTGTTTCTACAGGCTCTGTAATTCCCGATGGCGCGGATGCCGTTATTATGATCGAATATTCGAATAAAAGTGGTAAGAATGTCGAGTTCATCAAATCGGTGGAAAAGGGAGAGAATGTGACGTATAGAGGAAGCGACATAAAGCGCGGTGCGGTTGTTCTTCAATCGGGCACATTCTTGTATCCACAGGATTTGGGTATATTATCCGCTCTTGGAATTGACAGCATTCAAGTTAGGAAGAAGCCCAGAGTATCGATTCTTTCAACTGGAGACGAATTACTCAATCTAGGAGAGAAGAGGAATGAAGGGAAGATTTACGACACAAACAGAGTTATTCTAAGTGCTCTTGTGAAGGAAGAGGGAGGAATACCAATTGATCTTGGCATAGTTTCTGATGATGAGGATGAAATAAGAAGAAAATTAGTGGAAGGTTTGAAAACATCTGACGCAGTCATTGCAAGTGGTGGTACATCTGTAGGAGAGAAAGACTTGCTCCCCGCGGTTGTTGGCACACTAGGAAAACCTGGATTACTTGTTCATGGAATTGCGATGCGCCCGGGAAGCCCTATCGCACTTGCCTCGATTGAAGGAAAACCCATACTGCTCACACCAGGTTTTTCTGTTTCCTGCATATTTGGTTTCTACATTTTTGGAAGGGCAATGCTTCGAAAGATTCTAGCAAGAAGAGAATTGAACGGGGTAATAATCAGAGCAACAATTACTGAAGACATAGAGAGTAATGAGATGACCCGTTTTGTTCTTGTCAAACTAATTCATCAAGGGAGCAATGTCGAAGCTGAACCTGTTCGCCCCTCTGGTTCAAACATCCTTTCCAGTCTTGTCAGGGCTGATGGTTATTTGATGTTGGCTCCAAAGTCGTCAATCAAGAAGGGACAAGATGTTGCCATCGTTATAACTAGACCATTCTCAGCAGATTTCAATCTGCGGTAACAAGGCCTTTTTTCTGGGATAGTTTTGGATAGAGCATAGAGAGGTGGGTTGGTGCATAACTGACGATTTGTTCAGGAATTTGTGTCACATGCGCTCTTCCTGGCAGAGACATCATCGCAGTCTCCCGTGCTCCATTCTGCCCGATTGTTAGCGCGCGATCTTACTCTCATCTCCCGGCTGGGATCGGAGCTAATTACAGCAGTAGCTAATAACTGGTAGTGTGCAAAGGACTCCGGTGCGATTTGCCAAAGCGATTGGGAGAAAATAAAGATAGAGGATGCTGTTGATGTAAGGATCCTAACATAACCCGCCTCTCATAGTTGACCATGCAAAGACTGACCTTCGCATACCAACAAGGATATCCTGCTGCACAAAGTTAATTTCCGCCCAAAGCAAGAATAGACAATAAGAGTTATTCTTTAGATAGCAGAGAAGTTCGTGAAACAAGGCGACATCTAGAATAATCGCACAGAGTCTTTCTGAAGGAACTTCAGGAAATCCCTATCATTAGTCCAGACGACAGCAATATGCCTTCTTGCTGATGCAGCAATCAGAGCATCAAGTAGATCGGTTCTAGTAGGTTTGAAGCTCGCCGCTTCCTCAGCGTCAGACTTGGACAAGGGAACGATTTCCATGTTAGTCTTTCGCAGGAAGGTCTCGTATTTGGTGGAAGACCTCCCAGCGATAGCGTAGCCCCACATGATTTGAAAATGGCTAATTACCGATTCATGGAAGGTATCGTCCTGTACAAGGTGTCTGACGATCTCATTACTCAAACCTAAGAGGCTACGATCACTCAGCAGGGACGTGTCCAGAAAGATTTTCAATTAAGCCAGACCTCGCTTTTTTCATATGCCGTTTGATTTGCGTAATGTCCCTGGCAAAATCTTCTATGACCAGTTTTAGCTCCCCAGATTTCTCCTTAGCCGCTCTGACTTTCTTAAGTGCAATAGCGCCATCAGTTTCTTCAAAAATAATCGAATCTCCCGGCTTTATGCCAGTCTTCTCCGCTAACTTTTTGGGAATTGTAACCTGCAGCTTTTTGGTTACCCGGTACACCTTCACAGTAATACTTCCTTACTGTAAGGATTTAAGGGTTTCATACCATAAGCTGAGAATGTGATAATAATAGAATATGCTCCACGCTTAAACAACATAAGAAATCCAGGAAACGAGGACTTTACCGATGACTTCAATTCATTTGTCAACGCGGCTGTAACAGGGTACTTTAGGCAGCGTGGTTAGGTCTTCGCTAGTCTACACAAAGGTCCTCCCTACTTTAACTCGAGAACAAGCGGACTGCATTGAATTTCTTGATCCGATAACCCGTATAGCGGAACCGCCAACTCAGGAGAACGCACCTAAGAATTACCATGTTAAAAAAACGTAAACTGACAGCTCAGTAGTTCTAACAACCTGTGTGGATTTGGGTTCTGTAAAGTTGCTTGGACGTGACGAGTAATTCTTGACCATGATGTCCTGTGAGCTTGACAGAATCTACCATGACATTATGGAAATGCCTCCTCTGGCACGCATGTCTTGTGAACCCATTTTCCTTCGTGCTTTACGATCTCCTGACCAGGTTTGACATCCTCCTTGCATTCAGGGCATGTTGTTTTGAACTTGGCTTTCATACCTGATATTTCCCGATAGTAGTAAAAAAAGGATTTGAGCAGACATCAGTCCTTGCGTAACTGATCCCCAAAAAGAGGACAAAGTTTCTGGAAACCCTCGAACCCTTCAGAAAAACAACCGCTCTAATGATAAAGAAAGGCATGCTTGCATGTTACCTAGCACAGTCTCCAGCATCGTTCACGTTCGAGCAAAGGAATCGCGAACACGTTCAGAATATGGCAGGAAACCTAGACGCACCCTCTGCGTTGAATTCAGGAGGGGTCATGGCAGACAGGTGAGGTTTACGAATTTCTGAGGTACATGCAGAAATCGGTGCGTTAAAAGGTTCTACCGATCGCAGGAAATAAAAAGAATCCAATAGTTTTCTGAACAAGCGCAGTTCCCAAAGAAGTTGTCAAAGTGGTTCCACAGTCCTTTAGACGGAAACGGTTGAGACAATCAGTCCTTGGCTGCTTCGCTTGCCTTCTTAGTATATCTCATGTCCTCCCACATGAACCGCTTGTATTGTTCTCTGCTCAAAGGCAACCTTGTAAAAGATTCTATACCTTCTCCCTGTTTCGTAGGTGAACAAGCCCCCCACTTACCTATCTTTCTAACCCCCAAGTTGCGTGGATCGTCAGATTGGACTAACTCTCGGAGAGCCTGATCAACCCTCCCCTGAATATCGCTGCTGAGATTTTTTGTAACCCCGCTTAAACGTTGGCGCGAGGATAAGCTTCCAAGGCAATTCTGCCAGATTTCCTTTTTAGCTCATCTAAGGGTGGAATAGAACTAATCTTCTTCTTCTGAGTGCAACCATTCGATTCCTTCCCCAACCTTACTGAAACTCTTACCTTTACCTTGGCTTATCTCCCTCTGGCCCTGCCTAATACGCCCCTGGGCTCTTCCGTTCAGCATAAGATCTATCTGGCTCATTATTTCCTTTCTATTCATGCCCTCTTTAGCAGCCTCCTCCATGAACCTGAGTATCTCCTTCATGGTCTTCCTATCCGTGACCACCTGTTGTGCTTCTACCAAGGCACTTGATCGGTAGGTGTGGAATATCATAAGCCTATGGCGAGCGCTCGCTAATGGACCTAGGACCGACACCGTGAATAGGACAGATTGTGCTGTTAGCTTATTGGCACTCCGAATAAACATCATCGCATCGACGAGCCATGAGTCAGCAAAGCCCTCGTAGGCCGTCAATACAGAACTTTCAAAGAATCTCAGGTCTTTGTTCGATTGGTTTCTAATCTTAGTGCAAAGTGATGCTTTTTTGCTCACTAGTGCGGGCTACTAACGATAGCAAGCCTAATCGCACTTTCTTTGAGTAGGACTCTGGCTTCTTCAGGCATTTTTCTCATGTCCTCGCTGGTGAATTTGCTGAGAGTGATTATCTCGAAACCAATCGTCTCCCCACCGCGGTTACGCTTACTGACCAGATTTTCAGTAACTGGTTCAGCGTAACTTTCAGTGGATGGGTCACCGAGCCGGATGTCTAGTGTCGGTGTCTGGATTATAGTAGAGCGACCTTACTATTTCTCTTTCCATACTGAAGCTCCGACCATTCTCCTCGTCAAGTAGGCTGTAATTACAAAGCCGTCCCCATTTAAGAGCTTAAACACAGTGCAACAAAGTAGCTTCTCCTTGAACTTGCCATAATGGAGATGGACGCCGGGATCTCTCTTGCTTCTCCTAACCTCGATAGGCCCAGTAAGAGGACTGTTGACCAACTCTTGTAGCCCATGCATCGACGGATGTTTGACGTTCACCATAGTCCCAAAGGACCTGGTTAGCCTAATTCTTCTTTCGAGCTTGGAAACTACCTCGAAAAGCGTTCCTGAAGACACAAATATTGAACATCATCTCGCCCATAATTAAGAATGCTTGCAGTTTGTGTCTCCTAAAGCAAAGTCCGATTCTTAAGAGTACTCTCAACCAATTACTCGCGCTTAACTATCTACGTCTTATGCCTGATCAGAGCTCATATCTCCCCAACCCATACGCGCGCTACACCTACCATACTCAGAAACAGGGGGCGTATTATGGAAGTTATCTCTATATCATTTGTACAGATCAGAGCTGAGATCGGTATAAAGGCGAGTCCAAAAAGACAAAGGAGCAATGCGATTCATTCCACTTGTTATCGTAGCAATTCTAGTCCTGACAGCTGGGATTCCTGCTGCTCAATCTGCTCCAAAGTCAAGGATCATTGCCTTGACTACCGACGCAAACGAGAAGAGAAACTATCACGCCGAGGGGTGCGTAGTCACTCATGATCTGTTAGATGCGACAGCTTTTGAGTGCGACGACGAAGTATCCAAGAAGCATGTAGCCACAGGAAAGGCTATTCGTGATGAAGTTTTGAATGTAATTGACATTAACGCGGATACTCAAATCGGTGCCGATCAGGTCTGGGCAGGAACACCCCCCTACACAGGCAAGAATGTCAAGGTTGCAGTCCTGGACACAGGCGTCGACTACAACCATCCGCAGCTAACCAGCAGTACCTGTTCTACCTGCGGCAAGAGTTTTGTTTCATATACTACAAGCTTCATGGATGATCATGGCCACGGGACTCATGTCACGGGGATAATAACAAGTGATGGCTTAACAGGTGGAAGCACGTCTAAAGGAGTTGCCCCCGAGGCCGACGTGTGGATGGCTAAGGTGTGTAACGGCTCCGGTTCCTGCTACACAGCCGACATGGCAGCAGCAATGGAGTATATCGTGAACAATAACATCGCCAAAGTCATGAGCATTAGTATAGGAGGCGGAGGGACAACCGCCGCAAACTGCGACAGTGATTATCTAGCCAACAAGGTCAACTGGGCTGTATCGAACGGAGTAACAGCTGCAATAGCCGCGGGCAACGCTGGAAATGTTATTTCATCACCAGGATGCGCGAGCGGGGCAATTGCCGTCGGTGCAGTCAACATTAATGATGTCAGAGCTTCTTTCAGCGGAACTGGGCTAGCATTAGACATCATGGCTCCTGGAGTCAGCATCTATTCAACTCTGCCAGCAAATACATACGCTTCCTGGTCAGGTACATCGATGGCTACGCCGCACGTGGCGGCAACGATAGCCCTGATGAGGGAGAAGAATTCAGGTCTGACCGATAGTCAGATCAAGAACGCTCTTTACTCGACAGCAAAGGATCTGGGAGCGGCGGGCTGGGACTCTTCTTATGGGTGGGGACGTGAAGTTGCTGATGCGGCGGTTAATGCGGCTCCTGCAAGTGGAGCTTTTGACTTTTCTATCAACGTAAGTCCTGTGACCGCAGCGGTAACTCAGGGCAACGGAGCGCCTGGGACCCTAACAACGACACTGATAAGCGGAACTTCCCAACTGGTATCGCTCACATCGACCATCGTTCCTGTAGAGCCTTCGATATCCGTGGTCTTCGCACCTCCGAGCGGGAATGCAGGCTTCGCTAGCGCCATGACGGTCACAACTCTCTCAACCACTCCAGTCGGAGGCTATCAGATTACAATCGCAGGGACGGGAGGTGGGCAAACCCGCTCAACCACTTTCACTCTGACAGTTAATCCAGCTAGCACTTCAAACATGGTTGTAGTCATAAGCACGGACAAGTCAACATACGCGAGGAATTCTATGGCTCAGATCACAGTCAAGGTGACTAATAGCGTAACATCCTCTGGAGTTGCAGGCACCACTGTCCAACTTACCATAAAGGACGCGAGCGGAGGAAGTTCGGTTCGGACGCTGACTACGGATTCGAGCGGCAACGCGCTAACCAAGTACAAGATCCAACGCAATGCCCCTATAGGTATGTACGATCTGAGCGCAGGTGCATCGGCCCCAGGCTACAATCCGAACAGCGCTCTCTCAAGCTTCATTGTGGCGTAAGCCACCTAGGATAAGAGGAGGTTTTCCGAACATAACGTTTTGGAGCAGACCCCATGGGAGCCAACAGTTCCATTTTGTCTAGACAGTCCAAGAAGCTCGCGGGTTCCAGTAGGAACCCTTTCCTCTGCTGCGTGAATAGCTGAGACAGTAAGTGTACACGATAAGGACGAGTAGAGGTTTGGTATGGAGATATCAAAACGATCTCGTTGTTGCTTTCGTTCTTTTCAGGTGTATCACTTGGGAAATTCAACAACCTGCTTGTACTTTGTCACAGGTATTCGACCTAAATGAAAAAGTGATACTAAAAGCTCAAAACTTTGAGTGTTTGATTGAGTTGTGAACAAGCCGACAATTAGCAGGCAGAGATACGAGCCATCAACTTAGCAGAACCCGAAATTTGTCCAGTTCAAATAGGTGAAACATCATCAAATGCTATCCTGTGATCAGATAGCATTTCTAGCACCCATTTTGGACACTCAAACTCGATCCCCGTATATTAGAGATTATTAACCATCTAATTATGAAATCAAAAGAACATGCAGATCACCCTAAATAGACAGAAGAGGATGCATCCATTTGCGCGCGCGCTTGTTTTCTATAGCAACCCTAGATTTGCTTTCCTTATTCATTTCACTGTGGTCCAGTATTTATACTCTAGAAGTTCTTGTTAGCTAAACGAATATACTTAGCTATACTTCTAGGACAAAGTCCAACGAGGAAGTCTTATAACTAACTTGTATGGAATTAAGTCATGGAATTAACCCCACAACTAAAGGCGAAATACCTAGAACATTCTGGAGAGCATGTGGCTAGCTATCCTGCAACGTGCACCGAATTGGTTCAAGCGTGCAACGGCTTGATGGAATTCACACCGGACGAAAAGAAATGGTTCTCAGAGACCCTGCCTCACGGAACATACCGCAATAAGGATGAAGTTAAGGGCGCGCTTCACCTATAGTAACCCTGCTACCCAGCCTAGTCTAGGTAGCCCTAGACCTTTTTTTTCGACTGAGACAAAGAACTAGCGATGAAGCTGCGCGGTTCGCAGAGCCATCTAAATGGAATGTGTAAAGGGCAAATGTTAATCCACTAATTTTAGCTCAAGTAATACGTACCATCATCATAGAATAACCCTACACAAAGTTGTATTGTTCTTGATGGTTGTAATCCTATCATTGAGATAGACTACAACTAATCCTTCTTGTTTTATCTCCTCAGCACGTGCGCGTTAATCAATACAATTGTACGGCCTTTTTTGGATTCAGGTTTTATAGTTTTTTGTTTTAACAATACGTCCGCCCCTTTGTTTTATCAAAGGTGGCCCACTCACCTGATTTCTTACCATTGGTAAAATAACCAACATCATACAATTTTACACCACTAGATTGAAGAGTGCATACAGAAGCACAGGATGAGTTAATTACTAAACTTTGGCAAAATCTGATTTAGCGATCTGTCTAGCCTGATTGCTGCGCT
>CAZXXP010000026.1:0-16746 GCA_964644785.1 uncultured Nitrosopumilales archaeon
GATGTGACAGATCCGTTAAAGTAAGTTAGACTAGCTTCCTGGACTTGACTTAATCGAATTCTGGGATGTCGCTATGTACTGTATGCACAACAATGTCATCATTTGTCGATGTTGCAGTGTTGTTAATCCCTATCATGACTACAATCTCTTTGAGCAGAAAGGGATCTTTGTCAGTTTTGATTGAAGAGGCCCTGATAGCAGAAACATGGACTACCTGTGGGTATTGTCGTGGATTCTGATTAATTAGCAGTATTCCAGCAACTACGGCTACTATTACGACCATTGCAATTTATAGAATTACTGTTTTTTGGTAAAAAACATCCCCTTATGGGAACCAGATTTTACGATTTCGGCCTTTCTATCTGCATAAACCGCAGCGAAGGGGTTTGTAGCAGAGTGCACACGGAGCAGATATAGCCTGAACATAGGAAGCCACAGTTCAAGCATGTCTTGGCATCGCGGGAAGTTTCGATCTTAAGATTCTTCGCTATATTCATTATAGACCTGAACATATTGTATTTGATACCCGGATGGGCATCTTCAAAGCGGTTCAGGACGACTCTGATGTCTGACCTTATGCTTTCGGACATGTGTGGACATGACACCGTTTGGAACGGAATTTCGTTAAGAAAAGCATAGTATGCAATTTCTTCTTCATAGACCTCCATCAACGGCTTGATTCTCTTTGGCCCGAAAACCTTCTTTGGCTTGTTAGATGGGTCAAGCCACTTTATCCTCTCAACATCTCCGCTGAGCAGATTTATCATGAACGTTTGAAGGGTATCGTCAAGGTTGTGGCCAGTTGCAACGACGTTAGCCCCTACCTTTTTAGCTCCTATATCCAGAGCCCTCTTACGCAGGGTTCCGCAGATAGTACATGCAGCAACCTTCTTCCCATTTCTCCTCTCCAAACCTTCGTCAAGCTTAAAACCATAAAGGTCTTTGTATGATAGAAGAACTTGCTCAATATCAAGCTTGGAAGCAAATTCTTTGGCATTAACCATAGCCTCATCCCTGTAGCCGTCTATTCCTTCATCGACAGTAATCGCGCATACTTTCGTGCCATATGGCTCAGAAATTTTGGAGAGTATGTGCAAAAGCGAGAGGCTGTCTTTGCCTCCAGACACGCCAAGAGCAATCTTGTCTCCATACTTCAACATCTTGTATTGAGAAATAGTCCTTCTGGTCTTCTCGACTATGGAATCTGAAAAACAGAACTTGCAGAGCACCTCTCCTGAGTACTTCCGCTTGTATACCGCTTTCAGGCCGCACTTGCAGCACTGGTTCACATACCTTAAAAGTGCAGAGTGTTGCTAAATACATTGTGGAAGATAGTGAAGGGCGATGATTGAAGGGCTTAACATAGATACATTTCTTCTCGGCCAATCCATTGTCACACTCTTTGCAATATTCGACCCTGTAGGCGCAGTACCGATATTTTCCGCTTTGACTCAAGATTTGTCAGTAGGAGAAAGGAGGGATATCATCAACAAGTCGTGCCTTGTCTCAGCAGGAATACTTCTTACATTTGCCTTGGCTGGAAGTATACTCTTCAGCATTTTGGGCATAACTCTGACGGATTTCAAGATAGTTGGAGGAATAATACTTCTAATATTTTCCATTGAATACGTTATGGGAAGGAGCGAGAAGCGCTATGAAAAGGTAAAGCAGGAGGACATATCTGTATTTCCTCTGGCAACACCCCTTCTTGCTGGGCCTGGAAGCATTAGTGTAGTGCTACTGATGGATAACATATTACTAAAATTGGTCGTCATCGTTGTTGTAGTTGCAATAGCTTGGCTGGCTCTGTACCTGGGAACCGGAGTGCTTAAAGTAATGGGCAGGCAAGGCTCGTCCGTCGTGTCAAGAATAATGGGTCTGATTATCGGAGCCATTGCGGTTAGGTTTATCAGAGAGGGTCTAGCAGAAGTTCAGCGGCCCCGGTGAACACCCTGCGCAAGTTAGTGCTTGTTCTAGCATTGTTGCTCATAAGCCTGAGCCACGCATCCGGTCAGGTTACAGACTATGAGTCTGCAAAGCACGACATTACCGTCTATAGAGATGGTGTAGTGCTAGTGGTGCAGCAGTTCAAAGTTAACCAGTCAATTGCACAGATTACGATACCTATACTTTCTCCCTCTGCCAACCGCTCCATCTTTGCAACAGATCAGGCAAAAACTCCTCTGGCTTTCAACCTTGCTGGAAGAAACATTACAATTCATACGCTTGGGGCGACTGTAGCCACCGTAGAATATCAGGTTGCTGACATAACTAACAAGACAGGTGCCGTATGGACGTTAAAGATGAGGCTCTTGACGAAGGCAAACATTACTCTACCAGATCAAGCCACGATAATATTTCTCAATGCTATACCAGAAGTCATATCCCTTGCAGGCGGCAAGCCAGTGCTTCTTCTAGGACCAGGCCCTTGGGAAATCAGCTATACATTACCGGTAATAGTGGAACCACAACCTGATCTTCAGGCACGACCTCAGCAGCCTGTACCAGCTCAAAACCCTCCCCAGCAACTTCCCCTAACGCCGCAAACGGGCGCGAATCTTTCAGTGCTCTGGATTCCTGCATTAGGCGTCGCAGCTGTAGTAGGAGCATTTCTCTTCTACAGGATGAAGAAATCTCCTCAGATTGACACAGATGTCAAGCTAAGGCCCGAAGAGGAAGCGCTGCTGAATTTCTTGGCCGAGAACGGAAGGAAGGCTCTTGAATCGGATCTGAGAAAGAGGTTCATCATACCGAAGACCAGCATGTGGCGCATGTCAAAGAGGCTCGAAAGATTTGGCTATGTGAAAATCAACAGGTATGGCTCCCAAAACGAGCTCGAACTTCTCAAAAAGCCCTAACTATATAGTGATAAAGCCCGACTTGATGAACGTTGCAACCATATTTGCAATTAGTAAGCCAAGTGCAACAGTATTAATGGATGTCCGGACCAATTTTCTCCTGTTTTCAGGAACCTTTGCGCTGATCAGGGCGTTGAGGAAACCATCACCATCTAGAGGATAGAAGGGGAGCATGTTGAATATAGCAATGTTGAACGAAAGGAAGAAGAGCCAGAATAAGAACGATGCAACTTCCCTTGGCATCTGGAAGCCTAGCGAGATTCTTGGAGGATAGTAGGGCTGGCCAGAATGCGTTATCCCGATGGCTCCTCTTGAGGCGTTTACAGGAGAGGGTCCTGTCACCAAAGAACGCGTGAGCAGCTGCCCATTTCTAAGGACCTCGACTTCGATGCTCTCCCCTACCGCAAGAGAGACTTTGTTAAAATCTACAGGTGTTTTTATCGTGACTCCTTTAACACTCGTGATAATGTCGTTGGGCTTCAAGCCTGCTTTGCCTGCCCCACCATCAGGTATCAGATCGAAGATTGGAACGCCGAGAGAATCTTCATAGAATAGCGGTTTTGCAGCGCTGAGACCCGGCAGGCTGTCAAGGACGAATGCGAATGTTGGAGTGGTTATGAGCAATGCAGAGACAATTACGGCGCACACTATATTCGCACCCGAACCTGCACCGATAACTCTTAGCCTTGAAATCGGCTTGGCCTTGTTAAATTCCTCTTCGTCCGGCTCAACGAAACCTGCGAACAAAGCGACTATTATTGCAAAGCCTCCAGATTTCACCTTAATTTTTTCAAGCTTTGCTATTACTCCGTGCCCTCCTTCATGAACTATCAGGATTATGGGCAAGGAGAGGAAGAAGTACGTCAGAATCTCTGTATTTCTTATTGTGACGAATGGAAGAAGCACCGTAACCTCGGAGAAGCTTTTCGGGGCGAAGAAGAAACTGTATAGGTTGGAAGCAAGGTAGCCAAAGGCTGCGACCATGAAGATTACCCCTAGGATCACGCTGACATTTGCAAACAACTTCCAAAACTTTTCTGGTCTGGCTAGCCTTCCAAGTATGCCGTCAACCCTTTGGCTTCTATAGACTAGGTAAAACGGCTTGATGCTGAAACCTTTCTGGTCAAGCTTTGCAACTTTGCCTATGACATAAATTGCACCCCAGAAGGCAGCAATTGCAAGCACTATCGTCAGCGTGTCGAATGCAGCAGCCATTTGCATCGCTTTTATTATGGGATGATTATAACGGTTCTGTAGATTGGTAGCTAAGATAATCCTGACGACGTATCCCAGTATGGAAGAGGCCAAAATGGCTGCAGAAGGGGCGGTGTCTGGAGGCCTTGCAGCATGCGTGAATATTGTTAACGTGAACTCAACTTATGCTTGGAAGGGCAAGATCAAAGAGTCTGACGAGTTTCTAGCAATTTTCAAGACTACCGATGCAAAGGTCGCAAAGCTCAGGAATTTCATAGAAAACAACCATTCTTATGAGGTTCCAGAGATAATCACCTTCAATACTAACAACGTATCCAAGAAGTATATGGAATGGCTGGTAGAAGTCACCAAATAAAATTATCCCTTTTTATATATAGAATATCTCAGCAATCCTAAAACGCCGCCCATAACATTGACCTGATTTCCTGTGTCGGTAGAAGAATCGACAAGATATGTTCTGCCTCCGAACTTCTCTGTTGCGTTTAACAATTCTACTACGCTGTTTTCATTGGCGTTCTCAAAAAGTTTGCTCGAGACCAAGACTGCCTCAGTTGCACCAGCTTTAGCAGCCTCAAGGGTTTCCTTCAGCGAAACAACCACCCTACCATCATTTCTTGAAATTCGCTTTACGGCTTCTTCTGCAATAGCCTGAACTCTTGCTATCGTGGCATCTGCAAAAACCCTCGTCAATGAGGGAGACTTTAGAGCAACAAAAAGACCGTCCTCGCCTGAAAGGTCTATTCCATCTACTATTTGTACCAAATTGGCAAACTTGTTGTCTTTTGCAAGGAAGTTTGCAAAGGCATTTTTTGTTAGGCCGGGGCCGAATATTATTATCTTGTTTCCTTCCTTGTGTACTGCTTGGAGAGCATCCTTGACCTTTGCCATATATTGAAATAGCGAGCCCTGCGAGCCTTCGTACATCTTCCCCGAAATTCCTGACTCTATCTGTGGCAGAATCTTAAGGTGAGTTCCAGTCAATACTCCAACTGCTGCATCGCGCGTGTCTAATGCGACGAGCAGGAACCTCTCGCTCGATTCGGAGGATTCGCGGAGAAGTTTATCTTCAAAATCCTGCCATTTTTTTTTCTTGATGACCAGAGGGAATCCTATGGAAACATTCATAGAGTGATGTGAGCCCTTGGTGAGAAACTCTTCCGATACTGCGAGTATAATGCCAGAAACTCGAAGCCTCTCAAGCATGCCATCAAGCTTCACGGCATCGACCTCCAAGCTAATTCTTACACTTATCCTCTCGCCCTTGTCTGGTCTGGTAAATTCTCCCTGTGACTTTATCACTCTCGTAGTTTCCCCAGAAATCTCATCCCCTGCAACTATTATCCGCCTTAGCGTCCATAGGTCTTGAAGGTCTTCGGGCTGCACGACTGCTAACCCTATGTTCTTCTGAAACCTGCTGACAATCATCGAAACTTATTCTAGACCTGCATCGCGGAATGTTCCAAGGGTCACTTCAGATCTTCTGCTGATCTCTCCAGCCCTATGGCCCACTATGAACTTCACTCCGGCTTTCTCCGACGCATCCACAAGTCTCTGGGTGATAATACCATCGAATATCACGTATTTTGCTCCTTCCAAAGACTGCAGGTTCTTAATGAGTTCGCTGACTGGAACCTTGCCCTTTTCGTTCATCCCTTCATCGAGTATCACGCCTTCGAGAGTTCCGTTAATCGCCGCAAACACTTCCTTGGTCTTGGTGGCTAAATCGTCAGGAAGCTGAACAGGTGGAGATTTTTTCTCCTCAGATCTATGCTCCTCGTACCTGCGCTCATCGTGCCTTCGGTCGTCATACCGTCTCTCTTCCCTTCTTTCCCTTTCATGGTGTTGCATTGGAGCAGGCTCTCTTTTCAGAATCTCGAGAATTTCAACTGGTGTGAGTTCTTCTACCTCCCTGCCCGAAGGTGCTCTGTAAACCTTCTCTATTCTGGCAACCTGCAGAAGCTCTTTCAGGATTAAGTCTCCGCCTCTATCACCGTCCAAGAAAGCTACCGCCTTTTTCTCTCTTGAGAGTTTTGCAATCGATTCTGGCACATTGGTGCCCTCAACTGCAACTGAATTTTCTATTCCTGCTCTCAGAAGGTTAAGTACGTCAGCTCTGCCTTCAACGATTATTATATTGTCAGAAGAGTAGATGCCAGGCCCTGCGGGTAGCTCTTCCCTGCCGTAAGAAATTATCTTTGCAGCCCTTGCAGAATCTGAAACGTCTTTGAGCTCTTCCTCCGTACTGCTCTCGCTCTTCGTAGCCCAATCTCTCATTATCAATTTTGCCCTGTCAACTATTGCCTTCCTTTTGGATGATCTAACATCTTCCACCTCAACGAGCTGGAAGTGCGCAGTACACGGTCCGACTTTGTCCACATTTTCAACTGCTGCAGCAATCAGCGACGTTGTCTGTATATCCGTAGACATGGGAATTATGACTTGGCCATGCGTCTTTCCATTCTTGGAGTCTAGGGTGATCTCTATTCTGCCGACTTTCCAAGTCTTCTGGAGTTCGTTCAGGTTCATCTTCGGGCCGAATAGGCCTTCAGTTTGCCCGAATATTGCTCCGACTAGGTCAGCCTTCTCTACAACACCGTCTACGTCGAACCTTAGCTTTACATGATACTTTACTATAGCCGAATCTGGCAATTCTAAATTCACCGATTATCGTTAAGCTCAAGTCTTAACGATGCCCGTGTCAATACTCGTACAATATATACCTTACAGTTTGTGTCCAATTCTGTCAGCTTTGTGGAAGGTTTTCCGAACCCCCCTTTCACATGGTTCCTAATAGAACACTGTGGATATCGAGGGCAAAGGCTGCAAGTTGTCAGAATAGCTAAAGACTAAATCGTTCGGATAATAATAGTGGAGCGTTGAAGAAAGGCGCAGAACTCTTTGTGGAATGCCTTGAGACAGAAGGGGTGGAATATGTCTTCGGCCTGCCAGGGGAGGAGATCCTTCCGTTGCTAAATGCTCTATCCTCCAGTCAGAAGATAAAGTTCATTCTGACTAGGCACGAACAAGCCTCAGCATTTATGGCCGACATTTATGGAAGGCTTACAGGAAAAGCAGGAGTCTGCCTTGCCACGCTTGGTCCTGGTGCTATGAACCTTGTAACCGGGGTTGCAGACGCCAACCTCGATAGATCGCCAGTAGTAGCCATAACGGGTCAGGGTAGTCTTGAAAAGACCCACAAAGAATCCCATCAGTATATCGACGTAGTAAGCACATTCAGACATATTACAAAATGGAACACGACGGTTACTAGGGCTGACTTCATACCAGAGATTGTCTGGAAGGCATTCAGGCTGGCTAGGGAGGAGAAGAAGGGGGCTACCCATATCGAGCTCCCCGAGAATGTCAGCGAAGAGGAGACTTCAGCGAAGCCACTACTTGGAGAACACATTCATAGTTCGACGGTTGCTGACAGGGTTTCAGTCAGCCATGCAGCCCAGATGATCAGCAGGGCGATGTCCCCATTAATTTTAGCGGGAAATGGTGTAATAAGAGCTAATGCAAGTGATGAGTTAGTGGAATTTGCGAAGGCCGTAAACATACCTGTAGTCAATACCTTCATGGGCAAAGGCGTCATATCGGCTAACGAACAGTTATCACTTGGAACTATTGGACTACAGGCCAAAGATTATGTGATGTGTGGGTTTGAAAGAGCCGATCTAGTGATCAGTATTGGTTACGATCTGGTTGAATATTCTCCCAGATTCTGGAATCCAAAGACGGACAAGAAGATAATCCATATCGACTCAACTCATTCCGAAACTGACATGTATTTTCGAACTACAATAGATCTAAAAGGAGACATCAAGGAGACTCTCAAATTGCTGGCTAGCGTTTCCAAATTCAGGAGCGATTCGTCATATACGACCAAACTGAAAAGGTATGTAACTAGCGAGCTTGACGATCATAAAGATGATAATTCCTATCCCCTCAAGCCTCAGAAGATAGTCTACGACATCAGGGAAACTCTAGGTGAGAATGACATACTCATCTCAGATGTAGGGATGCATAAGATATGGATATCTCGGCTTTACCCTGCTTATCGACCAAATACAGTTCTTGTCTCGAATGGCTTGGCCCCTATGGGAATTGCCTTACCCGGTGCAGTAGCTGCCAAACTTGTCCATCCTGACAGGAAGATAATTGCGGCTTGTGGAGATGGAGGATTCCTCATGAGTCTGCATGAATTAGAGACGGCAAAAAGACTCGGCCTAGCGTTCATAGTTCTTATCTTCAACGATGGTAGATATTCGCAAATTGAGTGGAGCCAGTTGAATAGATACGGAAAATCGTTCAACGTCGAGTTCACAAACCCAGACTTCGTAAAGCTAGCTGACAGTTTCGGGGTAAATGGTATAAGGGTAGAGAGGGCTGATGATCTGCAAGAGGTACTAAAGGAGGCTAGCAAATCAAGCTCCATCTGGATTATCGATGTACCAGTTGATACAAATGAGAATCGGTTCTTAAGTGAAAAATTGGGCCATACTGTGTGCCCAGTGTAAATCTAATCATAAAAGCTTGCAACCCTTTGAGTGTTGTGATCGGCCCACGATAAGTGCTCCGATGTCAAGAAGCATCAGAAAGTGAAACTCAGAGAACCTCATGCAGAACTGCTAGAGCTTAGCCTGCACCCAATTTTGTCGATTTTGCAAGAAACGATTTCTTGCACAATGTTAAAAGCCAAAAGAAATTCGGACTAGCAGAGCAGGCAGAATATGATAAAACTCGGCATAATAGGCTGCGGGGCCATAGGTACATCGATCGCTACTGCAGTTGACAAAGGAGATGTGAAGAACTGCCAGCTTATTGCCATTTTTGATATTGACAGGAAACAGGTCGATAAGATGCTTTCTAAGCTCTCTACAAGACCCGAAGTTGCCAATACGTTTGAGGAGTTCCTTAAGATCGATTCAGATTTGATCGCTGAATGTGCTTCGCAACAAGCACTCAAGCGGTTCGCTGAAAGAGTACTGAGATCAGGGAGGGATATGCTTGTCATGAGCGAAGGGGCATTTCTGGATAATGAGTTCAGCCGCAGGATAATGAAGGTGGTTTCCGAAACTGGAAAGGAGATGCATCTTCCTTCTGGAGCTATTGGAGGATTAGACGTAATGAAGGCTGCTGCTAGATCGGGATTGACTAACGTTAAACTTGTTACAAGAAAGCCTCCTGATTCGCTTGGAAGCAAAAGCAGGCACATCAAAACAGTGTTTGAAGGCTCTGCAGAAGAAGCCGTAAAGCTTCTACCGCGGAACATCAACATAGCTGCTACGCTCTCATTGGCGGGGATGGGGGGGAAGAAGACAAAGGTCAAGGTCATCTCTGACCCGACGATAAAGCATATCATACACAGGCTAGAAGTCAGCGGCAAATTTGGGAGGATGGTGTTAACACTTTACAACATCCCCCATCCAGACAACCCCAAGACCAGCGCTCTGGCAGTATATTCTGCAATTGTCACACTTCAGCAGCTCTGTTCCCCCGATGTCAGAATAGGGACGTAAGAGATATGTCTGCAAGACAAACATATATCCCAGAAAAAATAACATTGTTCCATGTCGATACTCTATTCTGTATTCAAGATTGCCGACAAGATAACCCCAGCAAGGAAAGTGTACGCGCATTGTGATATCCCGTGCGGGATATATGATCCGCATCTGGCGCAGCTCTCAGCACATACAGTAATCAGGATGGTTCATTTAATCAATGACCTGCCAAAACTCTCCCCTGATGCAACGACAGCACAGATGCAGGAATACCATAATAAGTATGCAAGATACACTCAGGTAAAAGAACAGCATGCTGAGCTCTGCAAGCACGAAATAAGGGTTCTGTGGGGAGACTACTTCAAGCCTGAGCATGTCCAGAAGTTTCCCGAGCTGCACGATTTCGTATGGAAAGCTATGAAGCTAGCCTCTAAGGCAAAGCAGGAAGTCAACATGCAGGCATCAGAAGACCTCCTCAAGGTCGTAGAGCAGATTGCCGAGATATTCTGGAATACCAAAAATGTTGAAACTGTAAGGACAAAGTCGTTCTATCCTACCGAGAGGGAGATAGTCTACCCCAAGGTCAAGTAGACCCTCGAATTTTGTAAGGCTCTTTCCCTTATGCGCTTCAGAGTCGAAGATGTTAGCATGGAACCGACCTTGAAGGCAGGGGATTACGTAACAGTAAGTAACCTTTCTTACCTTTTCAGGAAACCATCCAAAGGCGACATAATAGTATTCAAACACCCCAGTAATAATGAATTTTTTTTGATAAAACGCATAGCAGAAGTCAAAGATTCGGAATATTTTGTGTTGGGAGATAATCAGGAATTCAGCACCGACAGCAGGCACTTCGGGACGATCAATAAAAATTTCATAGTTGGGAAGGTCTGGCTTCACGCAAAGCAGTGAAGGTTCCAATATTACATGAAACATTAAGGTGCGGCTTTGATAGAGGATATGGGCTTGGAACGCCTGTTCCAAAGCGTCCCTTATCATATGTGCCGTAGATGGTGATAGTCATGACGCGCAACAAGATAATTGGGGCTGGTTTGGTAGCTCTTTTGCTGTGTTTAGGGTTTATTCCCATTTTGCAGGCTAGCGCTCAGCAGCAGGACAAGGCTAGAGCCGAGCAATTTGTCCAGATTGCAGACAGGGCGAGGGGGCATGTTATTTCCATACGGGATATGGTGGCCTCAAAGGGAGTAAGCACTTTCAAAATGGATGCTCTGATCGCGGAGGCTGACTCTTTGCTAAAAGAGGCAAAGACATTCTTGGCAGATAACAAACCTTTTGACGCTGTTGCAAAGGCTACTGCAGCAATGCGGAAGTATACCGAAGCGATAAAGTCGCTCGGTGAAACTCTGAGGCCTCAAGCACAAGAGGTTGAGAGGGAGAAGGCAGAGGTTGAGATGAGGGAAGCTGGGAGGATTGAAAGGATACGCGTATCTGTAAGGGCTGTTCCAAACGCTCCTCAGTCGCTTGTGAAAGAGGTTAGCGACCGCCTTGTTGAAGCCGAGGGTGTAATGAGGGACGATCCTGGAAAGCGGCCAGAAGCTAGGCCAGCGAACTTAAAAACTGCTGAAGCATTAGATTCTGTAAGAAAGATTGAGAACTGGCAGATGGCGCAGAGGATCGTTGGATACCTAAGAGGACTGGATCAACAAATCATGAAGATTGCAGGTGATATTGAAACTGCTGCAAAGAGAGGGGCTAATGTTGACTCGCTACAAAAACACCTTGCAGAACTGCAGCAGCTCATAGATAGGGCAAAGAAGAAAGTTACCGACGGGGACGTAAACGGAGCGCTGAATAACATCAGGACAATTCAGGAGCTCCTGAACGGCATAGCGAGGGAACTAATTACTATAAATGGACCTGTGCAGGAAAGGCCTAACCGGGGCCCATAGCATTTACCTAGGCTTGAAAACCTTCTCTCCAGCTTCAAGCTTTGACCATATTTCTGCAAAGACTGAGAAGTTTGCCATGAAATAATCCGTAAATTTGTACACAGCGCCGTAACCATCAGAATCCGATCTGATTATGTTGTTCTCCCTCAGAACTTTCAGATGATGCTGGATTGTCTTATAGTCTAGCGAAAGCATCTCCGCAATCTGATTGGCATTGTACATACCATCTTTTAGTAATTTTATCATCTTGGCCCTTGATATACCTCCTCTGCTGCCAGCAATGAGGTACCATATCAACTGCCTGTAGGCTCTGTCTTGAGACAGTTAACTCACTTCGCAGAGTTTAAAGAGATTGTAATTAGATTAATACAAAAAGAGTGTATTCTGAGAATGGGGAGCATCTAAAAGACCGCGGTGGAGGTGATAAAAAAGTTCTTTGCCACAGTAATTCCCTTAAATGTCCATTTCTACTTCAGGTGCAGAAAATGCAATGAAGGCGAAGCAATTCCTTCCCAACTTAAATGACGAAACTGTAGCAAAGATGCTCTCCGTCATAGGTGCAAATAGCATAGACGATTTGTTTTCAGACATCCCTCAAGATTTGAAACTGACTAGAGAGCTTAATATCCCTTCCAACATGAGCGAAATGGAAATTGAGAGACATGTGCAGGAGCTTTTGGCAAAGAATTATGCAAAACCTACTCTGAGCTTCCTGGGTGCTGGAGCATATTCGCATTATGTCCCTGCGGCCGTTGAACAGATTATCTCAAGATCTGAATTTTACACCTCCTACACTCCGTATCAACCTGAAATAAGCCAAGGGATGCTACAGTCGCTCTTTGAGTACCAGAGCCTAATCTGTAACCTTGCTCAGATGGATGTTGCCAACAGCTCGATGTACGACTGGGGTACGGCTGTAGGGGAGGCGGCAAGGATGGCGTTCAGGCTGAAGGGAAGAAAGAGGATACTGGTTTCTGGCAATGTTGGACCTGAAAGATTCGAAGTCATGAAGACTTACTTATGGCCTCTTGATGTTCAGGTTCAAGTAATTCCCTACGACAGGAAGACTGGTAGGTCTGATCTGGATGCCATTAAGAACAGAATGAGCGATAATGTTTCCGCCATTTACGTTGAAAATCCGAACTTTTTCGGTGTCTTCGAGGATGACATCGAAGAAATTTCATTGATAGCACATGCAAAGGGAGCGCTGCTAATTACAGGCATTGACCCTATTTCTCTCGGCATAACAAAGCCTCCAGGTGAATATGGAGCTGATATTGCAGTTGGCGAAGGGCAATCCATGGGTATTCACGTCAACTTTGGAGGGCCTTACGTCGGAATTTTCGCAGTAAAAGGAGGACAGGAAATCATCAGGCAGATGCCGGGGAGGATAATAGGGATGACAACTACCAAAGACGGGAGCAGGAGAGGGTTTTCGCAAGTCCTCCAGACTAGGGAGCAGCACATCAGGAGGGAAAATGCAACCTCGAACATCTGCACCAATCAGTCGCTCTGCGCCTTGGCTGTGTGCGTCTATCTAGCACTTCTCGGTGAAGAAGGGATGCAGACCCTCTCAAGAAGGATCATGGCAACATCGCACTATGCAAGCAAAGTCCTTTCAGAAGTTTCAAGCGTGGAGGCTCCGTACTTCGAAGGTTCTTTCTTCAGGGAATTTACCACCAAAATTAATGGAGGAGACATTTCGAAGAAACTTCTGCAAAGCGGCATAGTCGGAGGCTTAGCTCTTAGCAGGTTCTTTCCAGAACTGAAAGATGTTTACCTCTATTCGTTCTCCGAAATACATTCTCCCAAGGACATACAGAAACTTGCCGTTGCTCTAAAAAAGGTGAGCTCCTAATGGTGTACCATCAAGCCGTCTGGGACGAACCTCTGCTTATGGAACTGCATTCGAAAGGCAAAGTCGGCATAACGTTTCCGTCGTACAAGGAGATTAACGATTCTCGCGCCGAATCCCTTGTTCCCAAGAGGCTATCGAGGAAAGTTGTAAGACTTCCATCACTTTCACAACCTGAAGTCGTCAGGCACTTCACGAGACTCTCGCAGATGAACTTTGGCGTCGATCTCGGGCCTTACTTTCTGGGGAGCTGCACCATGAAGCATAATCCAAAGGTCTCAGAACGAATCGCTTTAAATCCTAACTTCTCCGAGCTGCATCCGTATCAAGAAGAATACTCCATACAAGGGATTCTGCAGATTTTCTATGAATTATCAGTGATATTGGCCGAGATTACCGGGACTAGCAGAGTTTCACTCGCGCCTGCAGCTGGCGCACATGGCGAGTTTGCGGGAGCTTTGATAATCAGGAAAAGGTTGCAGGAGTTGGGGCAGTTAATTGAAAGGAACGAGATGCTGATACCTGATTCTGCCCATGGAACAAACCCTGCAACGGCATCTATGGCAGGCTTCAGAGTTGTAAGAATACCATCTGACATGGAAGGACTTTTGGATGTTGAAGCGCTGAAAGAAAAAGCGTCCAAAAAGACTGCAGGGATCATGCTAACCGTTCCAAACACTCATGGCTTGTTCGAGAAGAACATCAGGGAAATATGTTCTACCGTGAAAGAAGTTGGGGGGGTCACATATTATGACGGCGCGAACTTGAACGCAATACTCGGTAAGGCCAGGCCTGGGGATATGGGTTTCGACATCGTACATCTGAATTTACATAAGACATTCGCGACTCCTCATGGAGGAGGAGGACCGGGAGCGGGGCCCGTGGGCGTAAAAGAATACCTTGCAGACTATCTTCCAATTCCATTGATAAAGAAGGACAAAAAGTACTCCTTTGACTATGATAGGCCGAAGAGCATAGGTAGGATCAAGAATTTTTACGGAAACTCCGGTCCTCTGTTAAGGGCCTATGTTTACATTAGGATGTTTGGAAAGGAGGGCCTTCCTAAGATTGCGGAGCAGTCTGTTCTAGCTGCAAACTATCTATTTGCCAAGATCAAAGGAGAGGATTATGCTCCTTCGCACAAGACAAAAGCACCAGCTAAACACGAATTTGTCGTAAGCGTGAAGAACCTTACCGCGTCTACAGGCGTAAGGGCTATGGACATTGCCAAAGCAATTCTCGACGAAGGGATGTATGCACCGACAACATACTTCCCCTTGACAGTCGAAGAGGACCTGATGATAGAACCTACTGAATCAGAGTCATTGTCATCACTGGATCGCTATGCGGAAGCTCTGAAAAAGATTGCAGTGACAGCAAGAAATGACGCCTCGCAGGTGCTCGCCTCTCCGAAGAACACTGCTGTTGGAAGACTCGACGAAGTCAAAGCAAACCATCCTCTAACGCTGACGTTGAACTGGGACAAGATTGTGAAATAGCTTGAAGCAAACACAGCTTTACAGCTACCACAAAGAACATGCCAATATAGTCGAATTTGCAGGCTACTCAATGCCCCTATGGTACTCTGGAATATCTGCAGAGCATCTGACGGTAAGGAATTCGTGTGGGATATTCGACATTTCTCACATGGGAAGGTTCATAGTTGAGGGAAATGGTTCTACAGAATTCCTTGATTATTTGGTTCCTTCAAGCTTGCAGAATCTTTCCTCTGCGAAGGGGCTGTACACAGTTCTCTGCAACGAGTCAGCAGGAATAATCGACGACATCATAGTATACAAACTTGACGATAAGTTTCTTGTCGTGGTCAACGCTACCAATTTGGAGAAAGACCTGCGGTGGATGAACTCTCGGAACGATTTCGGCGCAAGAATCTCTGATATTACCGTGAAAAGTTCTATGTTAGCAGTGCAGGGCCCTCAAGCTGTAGAGGTCTTGCAGAAAGCTTTTGGGATTGACCTCTCGTGGACGGCACGATTCAGTATAGCTGAGCATAATCTGCAACTAGGAAATTTAATGATGGCAAGAACAGGGTATACTGGAGAGGATGGTTTTGAACTCATCATCAACTCTGACAGGCCAGAGAAAGCTTTAGCATTATGGGACAAGATAATCGCTACAGGTTCGCTTCCGTGTGGGCTTGGTGCCAGAAATACTCTTCGTCTTGAAGCTGGACTGTGCCTATATGGTCAAGATTTGAATGAGAGCATAACTCCTGTCGAGGCCTGTCTCTCTTGGGTAGTTTCCAAAACCAAGGGTAAATACGTCGGGAAACAAATTATCGATGATCAAATGATTGGTAAGACAAGAATATCCAGAGTTGGAATAGAGATATCCGCGCAAGGGATACCTCGGAAAGGCCACCAAATCTATAAAGAGAGCAAGATAGGCGAGATAACATCAGGAACCTTTTCACCTTTATTGAAAAAGGGCATCGCGATGGGTTATGTTTCAAGTGAATATTCGAGCATAGGCACAGAGGTTGAGATCGATATCAGAGGGCAGAGAATACCTGCAAAAATTGCGAAGACTCCGTTCTACGATCAAGCTCTTTTTGGATGGAGGCGAACCAAGAAGAATTAATACCTCTCCAGAAAAGAGCGATGACGAACCTTGAAGTACGAAGTTCGCGACAATTTATTTTACACAGAGGAGCACGAATGGGCAAAGGTTTTGAATGGGAATATGGTCCAAGTCGGAATCACGGATTATGCTGCTAAGCTGCTCCACGAGGTAGTTTACGTCAGCATTGCAGGGGTCAATACAGAAGTCAAGCACATGCAGAGTTTGGGCACGGTTGAATCGGTTAAGGCAGTTTCTGACATATTCTCTCCAATATCTGGCACCATTTTGAAAGTCAATGAAAAGTTAGCAATCCACCCAGAACTCGTGAACAATTCTCCCTATGATGAGGGATGGCTTGTCGAGATCGCTGCTAAGAATTTTAGTATTGAAAAGGCTAGGCTCATGAGCGCAAAAGACTACTCGTCTTTCATGGAGAAGCTATAGAGCGTCTCATTCTTTCTTGTATCTGTTCAGAAATCTTGTTCCAAACGCACCTAAAATTAGCAGGCCAAACGCATATACTATCATTGGTGCAGCATAAGAGAATCCTTCAGCACCGACTAAACGATCAGTTAAACTCTGAGCCATTAAGTATCTTATTGCACTAAAGATCAAAGCTAGCCCGCTTACAACGATTATCAAAATACCTGCGATGGTAAAGCGTGAAAGCAATCGCATCATGTATGTCTCTGAGCTTTATATTGCCTCCTCTAAGTCAAGTCCGTAAATTTGTTCTATGTTGTCTGAGGAAATGTGCCGCATTCCTGTCAACCTCATCCATGCTCTTGTATGAGCGGTTCGAGCAGACCACAGACTTGAGT
>CAZXXP010000027.1:0-9887 GCA_964644785.1 uncultured Nitrosopumilales archaeon
TATGCTGCCTCCCATTACTATGACATCAAAGTCTGCGTCTGCACTCAAAAAGCTCTACTCAAAGCTTATTGTATGGCACTTTTAAGGTATTCAGGGCTTGTCATCGCAGGAGTTCAAACAGGTAATAGCAGTTAGGACGGACATCAAGATGGGGAAGGGCAAACTCGCGGTTCAGGTTGCCCACGCGGCCGTCGAGGCGTCATCTATAGCCAGGAGCAGGAACAGGTCGTGGTATGACAAATGGAAAGATGGGGGGCAGGCCAAAGTTGTGGTGAAAGCCGGTTCACTCGAGGAGCTTTACGGCCTGAGGAATGGAGCTGAGAAGCTAGACCTTCCAACAGCAATTATCGAAGACAGAGGACTTACGCAATTGGAGCCCGGTACTACTACATGCCTTGCGATCGGGCCTGCACCATCTTCATCAATAGACAAGGTCACTGGAAATCTGAAACTGCTCTAGGTCGTCTTCTTGCAAGAAATAGGCATTGAAGGTTATGCGACAGACTCTAGAGGGTTAGGAGGGAAGACTAGAACATCAGCAGAGGATTTTGTGGTGGATGAAGTCATCGACGAAAACATTCTGAAATCGATAAAGAAGGAATATTCACGGCAGAAGTTTGCAATATTTACCCTACGGAAGATGAACGTAGACAGCATACATGCGGCAAAGATTGCAACCAGATTATTTGGTGCAAAGGTTAGGATTCTAGGGCTGAAAGATTCCCGAGCCTCGACAACACAATATCTAGCTGTGCGTGGCGTCAAAAACATGCAGCCATCTTTGAGCAGAGGTAGTATTACCCTAACCCTCCTTGGCTACACAGACGAAAACTTCTCTCCAAGGGCGCTCCTAGGCAATACTTTCAGAATCTGGGTAAGAGACATCAACTCAAATGCTGAACAGGCCAAGAAAACTCTCGAATCGCTGCGAGTTTCCTTTGAAGCGAGGAAGATACCGAACTTTTTCGGGCACCAGCGCTTCGGAGCGACTAGGCCAGTAACACATTTGGTTGGCAGGGAACTTGTAAATGCCTCTTTTGAAAAGGCTGCAAGAATCTTGGTTGCCGAAGAGTCACCCAACGACGGCGACGAAGTTGCAGAGGCAAGGAAATCTTTCAAGGATGGGAAACTCAAAGAAGCTCTGCAAAGTTTTCCAGAAGGCTACGATATCGAGAAGGCGCTTGTAGCATCTCTGATTGAAAAACCAAACGATTATGTTGCAGCGCTCAGAAAACTTTCTCTGAGAGTCAGAAGGTTATTCTTGGCAGCATACAGTTCATACATTTTCAACAAAGTGCTTTCGAAGGGTATTGGGGCTGGAGAAAGTTCTGAAGCCAAAGAAGGCGACGTCGTCGCAAATCTGCTGCAAGATTACCGCCTTTCAACTCCATCGGTGTATGATTGCAATAAGCAGAGCATGATTCCTATGGTGCCGGCCGTAGGCTACGGTTATTACCCAAGAAAGGGAAGGTTCGACGACGTCCTGCGAGAAGTTATGGAGGAAGAGCAAGTTGCTCCAAAGATGTTTTACGTCAAGGACATGCAGGAAACGAGCTTAAGGACAGGATTAAGAGCTTGGCCTCTTCTGGGAAGCAACCTGACCTATCAAATGGCCAATTCAGACATATTCATGGATTTCTTCCTTGTCAAGGGAAGCTATGCCACGGTTCTCCTCAGAGAAGTCATGAAATCAGATGTGTCATGAACTACTGCAGATAGTACTGGTCTTTGTCTATTTTGTGCTCAGGCACACCAACGCCGAGCAGGTTATCTTCTATTCCCATGCCTATTTTGGCAACCCTGCCTTGTTCATCTCTACCCTTACCGTTGATGAATGTCGAACTCCCGCATATAGTGTTGAAAGTTTTCAACCAACTATTGCTTTCATACTTTTCAAGAGTATTCTCGCCTTCAGGCCAGAACCTTCCACTCCTGAATATTATTGAAGAGTCCTCAGACTTTGGAATAACGTCAGGAGTTTCCCTTGTCACAGTGAAGACGGCCTTGAAATCAGCAGATTTCTTGACAAGCTCCTTGATTCTTGAAAGGTAGATTATATCAGCAGTCGTTTTGTTGCTGTCGAATACAGTAATTTTGGTTTCCAGGCCTTTATCAAGCTTGTAACGCATCAGGCTCATTGTGGATGGGATTCCGCTCCCTGCAGACCAGCAACATACTTCGTTTTCGTTGCTTTCAAAGAGCTTTTTCATGAACTTGCCCTGAGGGCCGTCGAGTGTGCATAGGTCGCCGACTTTAGCCTGTTCCAAGAAATACGGAGCAAATACTCCTCTCTCGCTCTTTACCAGAAGCTCGATTTGGTCTTTTTCGGTAGGAGAAGAAACTGCTGAGTACGCTTTCCTTTCCTTCACCCTGACCTTCTTGCCACTCTCGACTATTCCTTTGACTTTGGGGTCGAACTTCAAACTTTCGGGTCTTTCTATCTCGGCCTCAATCATGAAGAACCCTCCGGGCATGTAATCGAACATCCCCTGTGAATTGCCGATGGGGACAAAGATGTATGCTTTGGAATCTTCTGTTTCCTCTGTTATCCGCTCTATCCTAACTGTATACTTCTGCGGCAACTTTTCAGACCCCGCTTCAAGACACACAAATAAAACAGTTTCTTTACTGTCTATCGTCTAATTTTGCGCAAAAGCGTTCCTGAAGTTCTCATCCGACGCTATTGACGGGTTGATCGGGTCTGCCAAGATCACTTCGTACCAGAGATGCTTGCCGTCTTTGTGGACAAAGTAGGATCCCAGAACATTCATGTTCGGATATTTCTCTCCAACTCTTCTCTCCGCAACTTGTTGCATGTTTACATTTGCCCTCATCCTGGTAACTCCAAGGTGTTTGGGCCTCCTTCCAGATACAGGCCTCGGTCTCCTCATGCCCCCCCTTCCTACCTTGATTCTTACAACAGCTATTCCCTTCTTGGCTTTGTATCCCAAAGCCCTTGCCCTCTGCAGTTTTGAAGGTTTGTCGAGCCTGACAACTACCCTCTGCTTTCTCCATTGTATAGCCCTCGCTCTGATGTCTCCGTAGGCATCCTTGGTGACCTTCTGCCAAGTCTGTTCGATATGCCTGTACATGTTTCGCTACCCTCCAGAAGCTGTTCTGCTTAAACTTATCTTATGCTAAGGAGACTTTTGAATCGACTTTTCCAGCACGGATTGTGTTTCGTAGATGTTTTTGATAACATGATCGGAGTGTCCCCGCCTTGAGGAATCTTCCAGTAGGGAATTTCCAAGCATGATAGTTATCATTCCCAACTTTTCTGCAGCTTCTATCTCCATTTCGTATCTGTCTCCAACGTAAGCGCAATCCTGCAGGGGAACACGCAGTTTCTTGGCAACGTAGATGTATGGCTCTTGAGACGGCTTGAGCTCGGTCTCTGTGGAAGTCGCTAGTATGTCGAAAGTTTCATGTGGAATCCCGATTGCTTCTAGTATTTTTTCAACCAGAGGGCGACCAGTGTTCGTCAGCAAGCCTAGCTTGTAGCCTTGTGCGTGCAACTGCTTCAACATCCTTGCAAGTTTTTCATCTTTCTTGATGAGTTCTTTGCAGGGAACCATTGCAGCCATTTCCTTGTAAAATTGCAGCCGCGGGACACCCATCAACTCTACCCGTTTAGTAAACCCTATCGTGGTCTTTCTCAACTCTTCCATTCTTGCTGCTGCGTCGTCTTTAGAAATCTTCAGAATCCTCGATAGAATCGATGTGGCGTATTCGTTGTAAGCGTCATAGTACTTCTTCGAAGTGTTAATAGTGCCGTCCATGTCGAATATTACTGCCTTTACAGCCATTTTACTCGCGAAACAATGGGGCTTATATTAGGCTTAACGCATGGTCATCATAGTGTAAAGGATCTGATAGCGGGTGTAATAGGAAAGCCCAACACGGGCAAATCCACATTCTTCAACTCTGCAACCCTCCTGAACGTCCCCATGGCAAACTATCCCTTCACAACGATAACTCCGAACCTCGGCGTTGCGTACCTGAGGGTAAACTGCGTCCATCAGGAGCTCAAAGTTTCAGATAATCCTCAAAATTCTCTGTGCGTTGAAGGGACTCGGTTAATTCCTGTGAAACTTGTAGATGTTGCAGGGTTGGTGCCTGGGGCATCGCAGGGAAGAGGCTTGGGAAACAAGTTTCTCGATGACCTGCGTCAGGCAGATGCTTTGATTCATGTTGTTGACGCTTCAGGGTCCACCGATGCCGAAGGCAAAAGTGTTGGATCTGGGACACATGATCCTCTGGATGACATAGGCTTCGTCGAAGAGGAGTTTGACCTGTGGCTTTCAGATATTGTGAACAGGGATTGGGCAAAGATTGCCAGAGCCGCGGAAGCGGACAAGAGCAAGTTCCTTCAGATGCTCTGCGACAGGCTTAGCGGTTTGGCCATAAAACAGGAACATGTTATGGTTGCTTCGGATAGGTGCTCCCTAAAACTTGACAGGGCTCTCAAGTGGAGCGAAGATGACATCAAGCGGTTCTGCACTACATTAAGGGAGATCGCGAAGCCATCTCTCATAGCTGCTAACAAAGCTGACCTACCGGCCAGCAAGGACAATATAGAAAAACTGAAAAAAATTGGAAGAATTGTAATTCCTACTGCTGCAGAGGCAGAGCTGCTCCTCAGACGAGCGTCAGGGAAGGGTTTGATACACTACCTGCCAGGCGACAAGGATTTTGAGATTATTGCCAAGGAGAAGATGTCCCCGCAACAGGCCAAGGCGCTGGAACTCGTGCGCGAAGTGGTGTTTTCTGTGTGGGGATCGACCGGGGTGCAAGAAGTCATCAACAGCGTCTATCTGAACTTGCTGAAGTGCATAGTAGTATATCCAGTTGAGGACGAAGCAAAATTCTCCGACAAAAAGGGGAATGTCCTGCCAGACGCAAGAGTCGTTCCGTTGGGTTCTAGTGCAAAAGATCTGGCATACTCTATTCACACAGATTTAGGAGAGAGCTTTCTACATGCATTGGATGCAAAGACTGGCATGAGACTCGGGGCAGACTATCAGCTGAAGAATTCTGATGTTATCAAGATTGTAGCGGCGGGAAGAAGAGGCTAAGCTTCTATGGCCTCGGTTTCTTCCTCTTCTTCTGGAGGAGGGGCCTTTATTGTTTCGCTTGGTCTGCTTATCAGTTTAGTCTTCCTAATCCCTACCTTTCTAACCTGAGTGATCTTCCGTGCCTCTTCCTGAATATTAGCGGCGATCTTCTCTGAAACAACTTCTTGACAGAATTTATCGTAATCTAACTCTTCGGTTTTTTTGCGCACTATTCCGTCAGCTACAAGCCTCAGCGCATGCTTCTTTGACGAATTGATCCTCCCCTGGGTGAACACGACCGTGTAAACCCTAACCAGAAAGCCGTCCTTGGTCTGATAATCTCTGATCAAGTTGACCATCGAGGAGCCTCTTCTAACCATGCTTCTGAGGTATTCTCTTGCATATTCGTGGCCCTTCAAAATTGTCTGAGCCTTATTCTCTACTACTTTGTCTATCTGGAAGTGTAGTTTGATGGCGTACTGCTGAGGATCCTGCTTCTGCAAATCGAATAGCGTCGTGTCTACCACTCTTCCTATGGCAGTCTCGTCAGTAGTCAGAGGGACGTAAGCTACGGGCGTGCTTCCAAAGGGCACTGGGGCTTCTATCACTACCCACTTCTTTTCACGCCACTTGTCCTTGATCTTTGCTCTAGTCTTCGCCTTTGGCATTTTACCGACCTACCTTAAAGAGGGGTGAATATAAGCCGTACTACAGCTGCCAGGATTCCCCGTATTTCAGCTGCTCTTTTGTGGGCTCGTCTATCCTAATTCCCATGGCTTCGAGGGCATTCCTCGCAACTTGGTCGTCAATGTCTTTTGGAACATCGATTGCCTTTTTCTCCATGGTCTTTCCTTTTTCATGTATCCTGAGTGCCGAGAGCAATTGGTTTGAAAATGACATCGACATAACTTCGGGAGGATGTCCTTCTGCAGCGACAAGATTGGCAATCCTGCCCTTTCCGATAAGGTAGACCTTCTTACGGCTCGGGAGAACATATTCGTCAACGTTAGGCCTGACCTCTCTGACTGATTTTGCCATCCCGTTCAGTCCCTTGACGTCTATTTCGACATCAAAATGTCCTGCGTTTGCAAGTATAGCACCTTCCCTCATGTTCTTGATATGCTCTGTTCTGATTATGTGCGTCTGACCTGTAGCGGTAATGAAGAAGTCGCCTATTTTTGCAGCCTCGGCCATGGGCATAACGTCAAAACCATCCATTCTGGCCTCCAAAGCTCTGACGGGGTCAACTTCTACAACTGTAGTTAACGCTCCGAAACCTCTCGACCTAGTCGCTATGCCTCTCCCCACCCATCCATAGCCGCAGACGACAATGTTCTTGCCGGCCATCAGAAGGCTTGTAGCTCTTAGAATTCCATCGAAGATGCTCTGCCCTGTTCCATACCTGTTGTCAAAAAGGTGTTTCGTCTGAGCATTGTTTACAGCAATTACAGGATAGCGCAGCTTGCCTGATTTTTCAAGTGCCTTTAACCTAATTACACCCGTAGTAGTTTCTTCCGTCCCTCCCCTCGGGTTGAGGCTCTTGAACTCCTTTTCGTCATGGATCGTCGCGTGGGCGTCACAACCATCGTCCATTACAACTTCTCTCGCCCCTCCACGCAAAGACATGAACTCCTTCAGATTCCAAATACGCAGCTATATCGTCCTGTGTTGATAGTGGATTTGCTGCCGCAAGGTAGACATCCGCACCTAACTTTTTCAAACCCGTTACGAGGGCCGAAGTTTCTTTTGTGACATGCAAACAGACTGCTATCCGTGCGCCGTTAAAGTTTGACTTTTTTGACGCGCTTTCAATCGTCTTGGCTAGGATGGGCATGTGGTTGTAGGCCCATTGATACTGTTTCGCTCCATTCTTAGCCAGCGAAGGGTCTGCTATCTTGCTCTTCATTTCTGAACGCTTTTTTGCACTTTGAATTTAAGGCTTGTCAGTATACGGCTCCTTCGAGAGCCCTACTACATACGCAATCCCGCTTCTTAGGAATTTGAGGGATTATGTTTTCGAGAATTTTCTTTGTTTTGTCAACATTCATCTTCAGAGTTTCGATGACTTCGTCCGCACTAACAGGTTTGTCCGCCCAGACGTCATAATCTGTAACTGTCGCTATGTTGACATAGCACATCTCCTGCTCTCTTGCAAGGACGACTTCTGGTACGAGTGTCATACCGATGATATGGGCGCCCCACTGCCTGAACATCTTCGACTCTGCCCTTGTCGAGAACCGTGGCCCTTCTATGCAGACGTATGTTCCTTCTTTATGCACGTCAAGCTTCAGCTTCTTCGCGGTTAGGATTGTAATGTTTCTCAGATCGGGGCAGAAGGGGTCAGCAGTGGAAACATGGCAGACAAACCCTCCCTCATAGAAGGTACTTGCTCGTGAACGAGTCCTGTCGATGAATTGGTCGGGGATCACAATATGGCCAGGCTCCATTTCTTCCTTCAAAGAGCCTACCGCCGATGGTGCGACGATTCTTTTTACCCCCAACTCCTTGAACGCCCAGATGTTTGCCCTGTAGTTTATTTTGTGAGGCGGAATTCTATGACCTTTCCCATGGCGTGGAAGAAATGCTACTTTCCTTCCCTCGAAAGTTCCAATGGTAACATAGTCTGATGGCTCGCCATAGGGTGTGTAGACCTTTATCGACTTTGCATCTTCGAACAGTCCAGGATCATAGACACCCGTGCCTCCGATGATTCCGATTTCTGCTGATTCTTTTGTTACCAATTCACGTATACCTCACTAACGCCTTCACATCGTATTTTGAAAGCTTTTTCATTCCGTTAAGCGATGCAAGCTCTATCACAAAGCCCATTCCAGCAACCCTGCCCCCAAGTCTTTCAATGAGATGGGCGGCCGCCTGGGCAGTGCCTCCTGTTGCAAGAAGATCATCAATTATCAATACACGGTCTCCATCCTTCACAGCATCGGTCTGAATCTCCATCGTCGCGCTACCATATTCTATGTCGTATTTTTTCGTAACCGTGTCTCCAGGTAGTTTTCCCTGCTTTCGTACAATTACCAAACCCTTGCCAGTCTTGGCTGCTAAAGCGGCTCCAAAGATGAAACCCCTTGACTCGATTCCAGCGACCAGATCAAAACCCATCTTTGGGAATCCCTCGCCGAACTTCTCTGACACATACAAAAAGGCTTTGGGGTCCTTCAAGATAGGTGTAATGTCTCTAAAGAGGATACCGGGTTTTGGAAAGTCAGGTACGTTTCTTATCATCTTCTTAAGATCCATGTTAGCGCCGTCTATTCTGTGGCAATATATTTTAATTCTTGGATTGTTATTTGTATGAACCTACCAAATCCCTGCCAAACTTCTCCAACCAGTCAACAAAGCCGGGTGTATTTCTGGGGTAGCCGAGAGAGAAATATTCACAGCCGCCCCTTTCGTACTCTTCCAGAGCCTTCCTAGTCTTGTTCAGATCTGTTTCCACATATTTGAATAGGGCGTAGACAAAGCCATCTGCCCTCTTGTTAGATTTCAATTGATCGCCGAGGATTTCTCGCAGCCTTGCATACTGCATGGGTGAGATCATGACTGGGATCCAACCACTGCCATATTTGGCTGCCAGAGATAGCATTGTTTTACCTTGCACGCCGAACCACATTGGAGGGTGAGGGTTTTGAATGGGTTTCGGGTCAAGAACGGCGTCATAGATCCCATAATACTTGCCTTCGTAAGAAAGCCTTCCTTTGGTCCACAGACCATGTACAATCTCTAGCGCTTCTCTAGTCTTTGCAACTCTTATCTTATCATCGTCCCATTTTGAATAACCGTCAAATTCGGGCTTGTGCCACCCGGCACCGACTCCCAGAATGACCCTCCCTCTGGAAAGAAAGTCAACACTGGAAACTATCTTAGCTAGGACTGCGGGATGTCTAAATGGTAATGGAGTGACACAGGTCCCTAATCTAACCCTCTCGGTCTTTGCGGCGAGAAAACTTAGCAGCGACCATACATCGAAGGTTCTGGTGCTCCACGGTAGCATGAAATGATCCCAAGAAAGCAAAGAATCAAAGCCAAATTCATCAGCAATCGAGGCAATCCTAACAACTGTATCAGTATCTACGTAGACGCCGTTGTTGTTATGAACGAGTCCGACTCTTACCAAGATTACTTTTTCGCTCCGATCTCCTTGAGAATCGAAAGTGCCCTCCGCTTTTTCCTGTCGTCTACCTTGACCGCAACCAGACCTTTCTTGGGTTGCCCGTAAAATACTACACTCCCTTCCGGGCACATGGCAACGAGAGGTAAAGCGAGCAAATCCTCCTCTCCATCCACAAGGATTCTCACTGGCTGAGGTAGGGAGAACGATTTTTCTATGGCAATTATTGCATCTCTGCTTATCGCGCCTGCAGGGTTCTTGACTTTCAGAAGTGTCTTCTGTGCCTCTTTTGGAAGCTTTCTCGCTTTTCTTTCCTCTCTGCCATCAACTATCTGAATTGTTGGTATCACTCCTATTCTGATTAGGTTTTCTGTCGTTGCATCCCCTACTGATGCGACCATCGTGACTTGTGCAATTAGAGGGTTAATATCGTCAATTGTAGGGTGCTTTACTTCTATTACTATCCCTAGCGGTCTTTTGAGCCTTCTACGCAGTTCCCCAGCTATGCGAAATAGTATTGCCAAAATTTACTTCGGCATCTGCGAAAATATTGGAGAACCTTTTCTGCGCATGACCACTACTGCAGATATTAGCGCTACAAATGCAAGTACAACACCGACTGGAGGGAATTCTGGCACAGGAACACCAATTCTTGCACCGATAGTCGACTTGTGCATTGCTGCTGTGTTGAACCTTGGTAATGT
>CAZXXP010000027.1:9897-15368 GCA_964644785.1 uncultured Nitrosopumilales archaeon
GGTATCTCCGTCGTGAAGGTCTTCCGTCTCCTCTGCGATCCTTGACTTTGCTGGAGTGTTAGCTCCGTCGATGTTGGCATTAGCGTCAAGCCTATGGAATGGTGATATGAAAGTTGTACCACTTCTTATGTTAATTCCAAATTCTGCTGGCCCGATATCAAGTTCCTTTGATGCCTTGCCCTCCCACATCAGAGCAAGCTTGTTGTTTGGATTGCCGAAATTGTATCCCGCAAGACGAAGAGTAATGGTCGCGTTTCCATCCCCTCCGGCTATAGTTACATTGAGGTTAGCGTTGAAACTGTCTTTTACGCCCTTCAAGACTGCCGTGTACTGCCATCTGGTAAACGATTGGTTTACTAGCTGGTCGGTCCAAGTTAATTCTGACGAATCTACTCTTCTGACATCAGTATCAGTTCCTTTTTGATAATCGTTATCGCTGTTGCTATCCACAAATTCAATCATCCTGGAAAGCTTGGACATTACCTTGTTAGCCTCATCAAATACGCCGGGCGTAGATTCGACTGCCACACTGACCTTAGGTTCCAGCCTGAAAACTTCAAATCTGTATGTAACTTGCCCATACCTGTTGATGAAAACGTATCTGTCTGGTAAGGATTGTACTGTAACCCTGACTCCAGTGGGAGCCTGCGGTGTAGGAGGAGCCAACTGCTTCAAAACTATCTTCTTTTCAGCCGTGGCGCCTTCGACAAAAGCCTTTACAGTATATTCGCCTTGGGGGAACCTTGACGAACCCTCTGTAGGAAACGTTAGAAAGTTCCTCTGGAAGTTCCCGCTAGGGTCAGATACAAACTGGTCGATGGCGACCAGTTCACCTATCGGGTTGAAGAGCTGCAGAGAGACGACTTTGTTGGGATCTGTTTTACCTGTCAGAGCAAGAATCTCACCATAGGCGTATTCGTTCTGGCTCATTGAGATGGTAAGCTCGACTGCCCTTGCGGCTCCTAAGCTGGACATTACTAATGATAACATTATTAGAACTGAAGCTACTCTGCTGGCCTTCATGTTTTATAGACTCACGCTAATGTTATTTAACGCTTGAGGACAAATCTTACGCTACTTTCAGGGCGTACCTGCCGGGTTTCTGCGCTGGCAATGCCTTTGCGATCTGAGATTTTTCAGGATTTAAGATGACCGCCAGACCTGACCACTCAGAGCTTAATTCTGTTGAATTGCAGTTTGGGCACACCCTACCCGTGGTAAGCGCTCTGCAGTTCCTGCATGCGTATTCCTTGGCCAAAACTAACCCTTCTTTGATGCTTCAGCGGTTTTGGAAGCTTTTTTGGCATCCTCTTCTATCCATTCTAGCGCACCGAGAAATGGCTGCCTGCAGGTAACCCCGATTTTTGCCATAGCTGCTCCCCTTCCCAAGCTTACGGCGGTAATCCTGACTCTCACCCTCGATCCTACTTTCAAGACTCTCCTGCTCTGGCTCGCAAGTATCATACCCTGCTTTACATCACTCGTCAGATAGTCATCTGTTATCTGCGAAAGGTGCAACAGCGCGTCTGCAGGGCCTACTCTGACAAATGCCCCAAAGTCAGTAATCTCTACGACTTCACCCTCAACCACTTCCTGTATTTTGGGGATGAATGTCAGTAGTTCAACCCTAGCCTTGTGATACGTTGAACCATCTCCAGGAATGATCTTGCCCACTTCATCTGCCTTGACCATCATTATCAAAATCACGTAGCCTAGGTCAGGAGAGATTATGCTCTCATACCTCTGTTTCATAATTTCTTTGGCTACATCCTGCAAAGGCTCCCCAAACTTTGCAGGGGGTACTCTAACAACATCATCCAATTCAATTATTTGGAACAAAATAACAGCTCCGGAAGATTCTGACAGAAATGGGTGAGGTTAAGAGTTTTTCCCTTTGCCATCAGGCATTGTCCAATCCAACTAACCTGTTCTTTCGTAGCGTTATTACTGCCACACCGATGGTTTTGAGGCTTGCCATTAGTTCTGCATCGAGTGTAGCCACCGCAGCAATTCTCTTTTGTGCGAGTTCGATTATGGTGTCGTCAACATTTCCTTGATGTACTTCATCTGTCATTTCATATTTCTGCGCAATCTGGAGAGCAGTCATTGCAATTTTTGCCCTGATAGACTTCCCCTTTGCGACTTTTTCGAGTTCTCTAACAACGGCTTTTGGCACAACGACATTGAACTGTCCGAGTAGAGAGTTCAAAGGCAGGGTCTCAGAAAGCTTAGTTCTCGAAACAACCATCAGAAAGCTAGAATCCAATACTATGTCTTTTTTCGGCATCTAAGAAATTGTACCAGATCCTATCAGTCGCCAGCGTTCGCCTATTCTCCTGCTTATCGCCACCCTGCTACTTTCGGGAGTGCATACGGGCCTTCGCAGTTTGACTGTAATGTTAGAGTCTCTAGCTGTAGACACAACTCCAGCCGTAATTGCTGTCCCAACATTGAGCCTTAACACCTCTCCTGCCTTGATCTTCTCAACCTTTATCATTTCAGGCGCACCCACGGCAAGGTCGAACAATTGAGTGTCAATCGTCAGAGTTTCGTGTACTGGAGGGAGCTCGTTTACCCTGCCTATCAAAGAGCCGACGAGGTTGTCGCTCTTTACGTAAAATGGATCCAGTTCAGTGCCGACAGCAACCAGACCCCCAGGCCTCACTGTATCTGCAAGACCCGCGCCCGTACCGAGACTTACCACCTTGGTATGTATTGACTCATAGCGGGATTTTTCGTCCGCAATTCCAGGTCTAATCTCAATCTCGTCTCCCACATTGAGAACTCCCTGCAATAATGTCCCTCCCACTACTCCGCCCTTTAGGGAGTCGATGCTAATACCAGGCCTATTAATATCGAATGATCGTAGAACCTGCATTATCGGAGGGGTATTAGGATCTTTTTTCGATATCCGGATGTTCTCGTCTAAAGCCTGTAACAAAGCATCGATGTTCAACTTGTGCTGTGCAGATATTGGTATTATCGGAGCATTTTCAGCAGCAGAACCCACGATAAACGTCCTTATGTTCTCGTAATTAGTTTCAGCATCCGCTTCAGTGACAAGATCAACTTTGTTCTGCACTATGACAATCTGTTTTGCTCCAAGCATCTGTAATGCGAGTAGATGTTCCCTCGTTTGCGGTTGGGGAATTTTCTCGTTTGCCGCGATAACAAGCATGGCACCGTCCATTATTGAGGCGCCTGAGAGCATGTTGGCCATCAGGCTTTCATGGCCAGGGCAATCTACAAAGCTGATCACCCTTCTAAGTTCGGATTCTCCTCCGCAGTTAGGGCATTTTGGAGATGTAGAATAACCTACAGGAGCAGAACATGTTTTACATTTGTATATTGCAGCATCTGCGTAGCCAACCCTTATGGTAATTCCTCTTCGGAGTTCTTCACTGTGAGCGCTAGTCCAGACTCCAGTTATGGCTTGAACGATCGTGCTCTTGCCATGGTCTACATGGCCAGAAGTTCCGATGTTAGTGTCAGGTTGCCTTGGGATTTTCTGCAATCGGCTTCGCTTCTGTCTCTCTTACTAAAATCGCATTCAGCTGGTATATCTCTTCAGTAACGACGTTTCCCCTGACCAGTTTCCTCCTCCTCGCGCCCTTCTCTGCAGATCTGAAGCCAACGCCCTTTGTAAGAAGCACGTACTTCTTTGCACCGCCAGAAATGTCGCTGCGCATAGGAAAACCAGCCTTGTCGCTCCCCCCAGTTATCTTGACCTTCCCGCTAACTCCAATAATCGTCCCGTCAAATACGCCTCCAATTTTCATTCCTATTAGAGGCTGGGCTTGGTTTTCCTTAACCTCCACTACTTGGGACTTTCCTGTAGGTGGATCTGAGACAATGATCTTAAAGTTCGCCAACTTGGTTCACATGCTTTGTCATTTTTGGGGTTAAAAGGCTTTAATTGACCGTAGACGGTTATTCATTCTGCAAACGGTTAACTCTCTCAGCTCTTCGAGGTAACTAGGTTCGTGCCTTCGAAGATTTTCTCAACAGTAACCACTTTACTATATGTCCATTCAGATAAAGAAACTATTCATCTTATTCTTTACTTCGTCAAAGTGGTTCGCTTTATTAAAGACAATATTTCGTCTTCAATGGGCCACTGAGTTTTGAAATGGTTATTCCAGTCTTTGTAAATTAAGTATGTCCAGTAAATAAAAAAAATACCAAAGGTGACAATTGATAGTAGAAGATATTTAACGAACCACCTGTTGGGAACTTGATACTGAACCTTTAACGCATTGGATAGTAATGTCGTGTCAACTCCGAGCTTGTTCAGGGCTTTATCAAATTCATTGACAAAGTTCGTTTGTCTCACATTATGTGTGTAGACGTCCCTTGTTAGAAAATAATACACAAAAAAATTCGTAACAGTTCCAATCAATGGAATCAGGCCGACAATGACCCAACCAATTGCAGATTTCTCTTCCTCCTCATCATTACCGTCTTTTCTAACGGACGACATATTTGCAAGTTCCAATGTTATGTCAACTTGAGCTGCCTTAGGTCGCAACGCGTTCAGAATACTTTCCTCAACTCTTTTTTGTCGTTTGAAATGCTCGTTCCTCCGCTTTATCAGTCTGTACTCGGCAACCAAAATAGCGATGCCAAGGGTTACCAATCCTAATAAAATCCACATGGGGAAGGACATAATCCTGTCTGTTTCCTTTCTCCGCGCAATATTTCTTTCTAATTCAACAATAGCAGAAACCGATTCAACCGACATGTATTCCTCATCAAATTAGCCCATTCTAGAGTTATAAGACTATTCCATTTTGTAGACCAATGTCGTTGACCATCGAATGAACACGGAAAAAATTGAACAACCAAAATAAGGCTTTAGTAATGGAAGAGCCTTCAAAATCCATACAGGGGTGCAATTTTCCTCCTCAGGTTCAGTATCTCTTCAAACGTTTTAATCTCCTCTGGTGCCATCGTGTCCCTGTATTTTTCCTGCAGGATTCTCACGTGCTTGTCCGCTGGCAGCGTGAAGAGGGTCTCTCCCTCAAGTACGGTTCTTCCGATTACCACTTTGTCCATTGATACTGCAACTTCGCTTCCTGAAATTGCTTCCTGTACTGAAGCATTCTTGTCCTGAACTTGCGATATTTCACCAACTAGCTCCCCTTTTGAATTTATTACCAACGCTTTCTTCCGCAGTTTCCCGCTCAAGATTTCAACGCCGAAGATGGCAGGACTGCTTCTTCTGAATACCATCCCTTTGATGAGCTTGAACTTGCACGGGTAAGTTATGTGAGAGAGTTCTGCCTTCGACTCAGATTCTTTCTCTCTCGTTACCCAGTCAGTGTATGAATCGATAAGGCTGTAAATCACTTGGTCGGAAAAGATTCTTACCCCCTTTGAGAGAGACTCCTCTTTTGCATCATCGTATGCCTTTACGCCAAAAGCAAGTATAACTCCAAGATACCTGTCGTCCCCTGCAACGAGCGATGCTT
>CAZXXP010000027.1:15382-16565 GCA_964644785.1 uncultured Nitrosopumilales archaeon
GAAACCGGCCCGATGTCCGCACGCCTTATCTGGACTTTTTTGTTTTTCAGCATTTCCACTATGGCTTCCAGCGAGCCTATTGCATCTGATCTTATGATTACTCCCAATTGGTCAGCTTCTACGAAGACCCCTCTGATCTCAGAATTGACCTGTTCTATCGCCTTCTGCGGATCCTCTTTTTCAGGAATTCCTATTATTGGAGATCCTGGCAATGTTCCTTCAAGGTTAGGTGTTGTAATCTTGACTCCTGCAGCGGCGACTACCTCTTCAACCGGTGTGAATTTATCGCGGGGGTCTCGCATTTCGTCGAGAGGCTTGGGCATGAACATAGCCTTGACCTTCGAAACTACTGCACCTTCCTTCTTTGCAGTTACTATGCTGTCGTGAACCCGCAAGATTCCGTCGATCAGGATTATGTTTGCAGTTTGTCCCACACCTGGCTCCTCCTTCACCTCAAGCACTATTCCCCTTGCGCTGCCTCTTTTTGCAATGAGCCTCTGTGCCAGATACTGCTGAGTAAGTCCTACTAGTACTGAAATGAGCTCTGGAATCCCCTGGCCAGTCTTTGCACTTACGGGAACTATCCCGATTTCCTTGGTAAAGTTCCTTACTCTGAAGAACGCCTCAGATACAAAGCCGAGCCTTGATAATGCTCCAACAATGTCGTAAACCTTATTGTCGAGTATGTTGCTGACTACCTTGTCCATCAGTTTCAGTCCTTCTGACAATGATCTCTTTGGGGTACTTCTCCAGCCTGGAAGAGTGTCAAGCTTGTTCAGCGCTACCACGAAGGGAACTTTTTTCTTCTTTAGAATCTCCACGCTTTCGTAGGTCTGCTGCTCGAGGCCCTTCATAATGTCAACGACAAGTATGGCGATGTCTGCTGCTGAGCCTCCTCTGCTTCTGAGGTTAGTGAAGACTTCATGTCCCGGGGTGTCTATTACGAGAAGGCCAGGAATCTTGATCTCCATATTTTTGCCCAGCATGGGGCCACAGATTTCCTTCAGCAGATCTAGAGGGAAGAAGCTTGCACCTATATGTTGAGTTATGCCCCCGTGTTCTCTGGCCTGTACCGCTGTACCTCTAATTTTATCCAGTAAGGAAGTTTTGCCGGAGTCTACATGACCCAGCACTACGACTATAGGCTGCCTCATCTGTTCTTGACTCATTTTGCATCATCCTT
>CAZXXP010000028.1:0-14382 GCA_964644785.1 uncultured Nitrosopumilales archaeon
TGGGCTATCTGCTCAAGATTCACTTTCCCATCTCGTCACATTCCCATGGACTGAATAGACTTGAACCTAATTATATTCAAATCCCACCGGGCCCGTTCCACTCATCTTTCTCGATGAGCGCATAAATACAAACTTGGTTTAGATGAGCCCCTTGCCAATAGTTCCAAATTTCGTAGAGCGACAGATCCTAAGGCTTAAGCCCCAGCTTACTCCGTTCCTCGAGCTCTGGGCGGCTGGCTCATTTGAACAGGTTCGACTAGCGTCAACCCTAGGTATCTTTGAGGCTCTGAAGAACGGTCCAAAAACATCTTCCGCTCTTGCAAGGGAATTCAAAGTTGACTCAAGAGGAATCAGAATACTCCTTGATGCACTTGCTTCCTTGGGCTACGTGAAAGGAAAGGATGGGGTTTACTCGAGCACGGCGGTCTCAAAGCTTTTCTTCTCCGACTCCCCTATTCGGATGAATGACATATTCGAGCTCTATTCTGGTCTCTTCGAGTTCATGAGGAGCCACCAGGAAGAAGCCACCAGGAGCGGAAAGCCACAAACTAACGTTTTCGAATGGTTCGATCAACATCCAAAGATGTGGACCCTCTTTCACTCTTTTGAAATGTCGATTGCGAAGGGGATAGAGAAGGACATCCTCTCTAAGGTGAAGTTTGGGTCCACAACCAAGAGGCTCCTGGACGTAGGAGGTGGACATGGACTCTACAGTATCATGCTCTGCAAACGTCACCCGGAGCTCTCTGCAACAATCTTTGACTCGCCGAAACCCCTAGAGCAAACTAAGGCGATCATCGAATCAGAGCAGATGAGCAAACAAGTGTCGGTCCAGCAGGGGGATTTCTTTGCGGACGACCTCGGTAAAGGCTACGACGTCGCATTGCTCTTCAATATACTCCATCTTTTCACACCTGAGAAGAATCTACAGCTTCTAAAGAAGGTAGCTTCCTCTCTCAACCCTCGCGGGATTATCATCATTTTCGATCAACTATTAGGGGGAGAGTTCGGGAAAGTGCTCAGAATGGCGCATACATTCTACAGCCTACTGTTCCTCATTACTACAGGCGGACAAGTATACACGTTCAAGGAGTTATCTGAGTTGCTATCCCAAGCTGGATTCACCAGACCGACCAAGAAGCCGATACGCGCAGCTGGTTCCAGTTTGATCTTTGCTACGAAAATTGCGTCTAAATAGATTCGTTTGTTTAGACTTCTGCTACCCGGACCGTGTGGGTCGAAATCCAATCTTGGAATCCATACAGAGAGTGCGCTCTAGCTACGCTCTAGCCTCTCAACGTATCCGAAAAGGTGGTCGAAAAATTCCAACCTCTCTTGGACCAAATCAATCCTTGCGTCTTTTACGCCTTTGATTGACCTGATACTTCTCCTGATTTCATGAACTGCCGATACCTTCGTGATGAATAGGTTGAAGAATCCATAACCTGGGTCACCCAGTTGCGACCGAATCAAGAAGTCATCTAGCTTGGAAAGGATTTCCTGATTTACGATGGCACTATCTTCGCTCCCTGAGTATTCAACCAATAGGTCCGCCAACAGGGCTCCTTCAAGAGCGCTCGGGTCCATGCTTGGGATTACGAATACGGCCTTCCCCTCAACCAAACTCCCTAATCTCCGTCTGACCGTCCGACTCGAAAGACCCAACTCCTTGGCCGCATCTGAATACTGTTTCCTTGGGTTTCTAGAAAGGGATTTGATTATATCTACGTCTGTGCGTGACAGCTTCAAACCACAATTTGGGAACCGGATTCTGAAAAGAGCGGAGGATTTCGCACCGGCCAATTCCTCGATGAGCTTGACCTCACTATCGCTGGATTGATTTTTCTCGCAAGCGAACGCAACCCACATCGACTTGCCGAGGTGTTCAACTATGACGGTTATTGCTGGCGATTCTCTCAACTCTTCAATCAATTGTTCCCTTGAGGAGGGCAGGTACTCTACTAGAACTTGGACAAGGTCCACCCCAAGCAGAGCTGGGTTGACGAACATACGCCAGCTCTTCAAGAAACCCATCCGGTTAAGCCTTCGAAGCCTGTTTCTGACCGTGAGTTCATCGATGTCGAGGTTTCTGGCGATGGCCCTGAAAGACCTCCTTGGATCCATCGAGAGGGGGCCGGTTGGTTCTCCTTGAAACAAGGACCGGAATATCATTACGTCGATTCTGTCCAAATTGGTCTGCCCTAGTAGACGTACAGGATTTCAGGACTTATAATTGTCCAGTTTGCTTGTTTGAGGTTAGGGAGCAGTTAAGACTCTCCCGCTCGCAGCGGAAATCGTTGAATTCACCACAAACGTGGAAGGACCTGCACAAAGTCGGAGGAGCTTCCTTCGTCGTGGCTGGAGTGCTGTATCTGGTTAATTTTGCTATCTTGGCTATTGTTGGGCCGATGCCAAGTGAAGGACAGGCGTTCTTGAAGTTCGTATATGATCAAAGGCTGCTCGCCCAAATAGCTTTTGTTGTGTTCCTAATCATAGATGTATTGCTCGTCATGGGGGTCTCCATACTTTACTTTGCATCAACTCGTCCTGGGACATCCAACGTAGTCGGGCCAGTTTTGGGTGTGGTTGCGTTGACTATAGATTTGGTCAATACCGTTCTGGCTTACACGTTATTGGGCCTGAGCGCTTCTTTCGCCGGCGCAACCACAGAAGGGCAACGCATAGCATACGGCGTAGTCGGTGAGCTCGTCAGGGGGATGACGCTGGACGTTGGAACTTCCTTCTTCCTTATCCTGTTTTCGATATCAGTCTTGGTAATGAGTATGTCGACAATCAATTTCCTCGGTAAGCCTACAAGATACCTCGGTATCGCAGCCGGGCTACTGGGAATAGCTGGCGGACTTCTTGGTATTGTCCCGTTATCGATTTTGTGGCCGGTCTGGTTCCTCGCAATTGGCTACAAGCTCTTCCGTGTATCCTAAGGTTGACAGTGCACCGACCTTCGCCTTCCTTTTACCCAATTGAACCGCGCGCTACATGTTTTGTTCGTGTTAGTTAGTAGCAACCTGTGTATCCAAACCCTTTACGGCATCAGTGATCACTACATCGAAATCCACATCTGAATTCAATCTTGAAGTTTCGGAGATGTGGGAAGCATCCAATGGGAGCCTTCTTTGTCAGGGGACCCCCTCAAAGTTCATTTACAACCTAATCAAAAAATGGTTTGAATCTTGGGTTTATTGTGTGGCTTGTTAAATGCGCAAAGTACATGGAGTTCTTTCCTTCAGCATGACATTGCCTTCTATGCTCTCTGAAGACCAAAGTTCCATAGGTTGTCTTACCGCACCTTTTGCATATTTTTTTTGTCAGGAATGGTTACACGATCTTTGCATGCAAGACACGACCCGTACCTAGTTTTTAGGTTCTGTTAACTCTTCGGCTCGTCCGTACGTGATGAATGCATATCATGGGCCGAGAACTTAACAGAGCCTGCAACTGCCTCATCCACATAGGCCTTGTCTATTTCAAACCCTACAAAAGAGACACCAAGACGGAGGGCGGCAACTGCTGAAGAGCCTATACCTAAGAAGGGATCAAGAACCAGGAGTCCATTGCGAATACCATGTAATCTTATACACGTCTCGGGTAGCCTCACGGGAAACGTCGCTGGATGGAGTCGCTGGGTTTTGCTCTGAATAGTTTCATAAGGTATGAGCCATGTATTTCCTCTATCCCTTTTGTCTTCCCTCGCTGTCTTCCATCTGCCGATATTTGTTTTGTCTTGATATGGGACGCCTACCGCCAACTTCTCCAACTTCACGTTACCTGATTTTGTGAAATGAAAGATGTATTCGTGACAATCGTGAAGGAATCTATTGCTGGCAATAGGCGTGAAATGACCCACAGCGACATCTCCCGCAATATTGGGATAGTCTCCAACATCAGATTTGTTGATCGCTATCGACTTAACCCAATGAATCACATTCTGTAGTACAAAATGTTTCCTCATAGCGCAAGCAACATCCCATGCAATCCACTGGTCAAGGGGAGTGTTACCGACATTAAGGAAAAAAGAGCCATCATCAGACAGCACACGTCTGACGTTTATGGCTACTTCCTCCAACCAAGCCAAGTATTGCTCACGAGGCAAATTGTCTTCGTGGGTCGAATACTTGACTCCTATGTTGTAGGGCGGTGAAGTCACGACAACGTTTACGGAATTTTCTTTTATTCTCTCTCTCATCCCCTGAACGCAATCCATCAGATAGAAAGTGATCGTATTGTTGCGGTTTCCCTGGATAATCTTGTAGGGGTAACGCAGATCTTGATCCTGCATTTATTGAGCTGGCTAACCCCGTTCCTTTATAGTTAGTTGTGGAACCCTGCGATTCAAAAGTGGTATTATTCGCTTGCCCTGACAATATGGGAAACTTCTGCTCGTAGCATAGGAGAGCTAGTTGCGGTCGGGCTAGATTCATTGCTCCTAGCTACCTCCCGAGCCTTGATCCATTTCCCGTTATCGAACCTATCACCCTCTTCCTGACCAGCTCCTGCAGCTCATTGAGTAGGAAATAACCTGTCGATGGAGGAAAATGGCAATTTGGCTCAATGGAAGCTTAGACCCTGTGCGAAGGCATGGCCTAAACATTGCAACAACCTCGGGAGGTACTTCGGTTTGACTTCCGAAGTTGTTATTTCACTTAATATCCAAGTATTCCTTAAGTGTGTTCTCATTATTCTCCGCATGGAAAAAAACTGGGATATTTTGGGTTGCAGTAGCCTTAAAGCTAGTTAGCAACCAATCTCCATTTTGGAAGGACAAAGTTCTGTCCATGAACGCATCGTCTATCGCAAACATGTCAGAGATCAATTGTCTGTCGTATGGCCTAGGCATAGTTGAAACGAAATAGCTATGCAATTGTTGCAAGGCATTTGTGTTGAGATTTGCGATTCTCTGGGTACTTATCCATCCGTGCATGTGGTATTTTCTACCATGTCGGAGTAATCTTTCAACAGTTCTACTCGCTTGTTCGGTACCGTCCTCTTTCCTTGTTTCTCTGGGCATGAACTCCTGTGCCTCATCAATGATGAAAAGTATTCTAGGAATCAGGGTGAAGTTCCTTTTCCTCTTGCGGAAAACGTTCGCTATTACAGATGACGTCTGAAGTCGAGCATCTTCAGCTTCAGGGAGATTTATTACAAATAATCGAGGAGAATCCTCCTTTGTCGAAAGTATTTCATCTGCGAGATTATCCCAAGTGTATTGTTCCTTTTCGTCTTTCTGATTGGCTTCACTTGGATTCAGATCGACAACCTTTTGGAGGCTTTCGAATATCTTCTTCAGGGAACTGTTTATTGGTAGACCTTCAAGCAACGGTTGCACTTGACGAATGAGTTTTGATGTTTTTGAATCGAATGTGCTTTCCCGTTCGAGTTTGTTGGACTTCAGGAACGCCTCCATCATTTTGATGATTTCGGGGACGAGGAGCTTCCCTTGCACCGCTCCATACTTGTCATTAAGGGTACTTGACATAACATCGATTAGCCCACCATAAGTACTGAACATTCTGATACCCTCCTCCCCGGCCAAGGGCATCTCCACGAATCTCACCTTGTCATCCCGGAACAGACTGGAGATGTTTTCTACGAATTTCTCCTCTAAGTCGACCAGTGATTCTGGAACCGCATGCCTCCTGAAGTATTCTCTTGCAGTGTCTTCAGCCTCGGCAAAGTTCTCTGCAAAGACTATCCTGCTTGGGTATTTGTCAAGCGCATCAAGAATATGGATCCCATATTCCGAAGAAACATCGAATATCACAATCTTCAGATCTTGAATTACTCTGAGAGCTTTTCTCACTACCATAGCGGTCATGTTCGATTTTCCTGAGCCCGTAAATGCGAAGATACCTACGTGATAGTTAACCAGTTTCTCAATGTCGACAGTGAAGGGTATGTTCTCTTCAACGACCCCAAGAAGATTGCCGAAGGAGTAATCTTCTTCATTGGACTTGGGCACGTAGCATATCAGTTTCTGAACCGACTCCTTGCTAAGTAGATTAACAGTGCTCCCTGTGAGGGGCGCATAGGGTTTCCTCTCGAATGTTATTTGATCAGCATTCACCTTCATTATGTAACCTGTCGGGGCCGCAACAATTTCTATCCAAGTGCTCTTGGAGCCTTTCTCCCACTCATCCTGTATCAGCTCCATAAACTCCTTTCTTATGGTTGCAGGTTGGGATCTGTCTAGCGTTAACATCGAGTAATGCATCGGATAGACGTCAGCAATCTCGTAAATCGAGAAAGTGTCGTGGGATCCTAGTGTTTGCACATTCGGGATTGCGACAAGTTGCCCTGCCGCGAGCCGCTTTATTACGTTTGGAGTGTAATCACACTCAATCCTAGCCGTTCTAAAAGTGATAGTTGATAGACCATCGGTTGTCGTGCGGGTCGTGGAAACGATTTCCCTTAGCTTTGCTTGGAATCCGCCGCTTAGATCATCGAAGACTGGCAAGACTAACTCTTTCTCCCCGCTTCGATTTTGGATCTATAGTCCCTAAACCTGCTGGAGAACAAGACTTGTTGATCCAGGTCAGATCTGCTCATTTCGAGTGCGACGGCTGCGAGATAGGCTTCCCGATTCTGGCCCAGGGAAGCTTTTGCCTTCTTGTCTGCAATGAATAGTGGGTAGTTGTGTCCTATCGCTTCAGGGATAACTTCTTTGCTCATCTGAACCAATATGGCCACTGCAAGATTGGTCATTTCAGAACCTCTCTCCAAATGCAGGATCGGACGAATCTTTTCATCCACCTTTGAATCATCGTTGTGCAAAAGGATCTCATCCCAGTGATCGTATGCTGCGTAAGCAGGCCTGTCGTAACTGAAGACATGGCTTCTAACAGTAGGGTTCTTCTTGCTGCTCCAGAGTTGGATGTATGTTTTGACGTACATTCGTTCAGGGTAGATGACGTTCTTGAATGCACCATATACTCTGGCCTCTCCTTTGGGCAGAGCTGAATCCTTTACTGGGGACATCGTCTTGAATGAAGCATCCGTATCTATTGTATGCCAAGGGGTTGGAACCTCTGATGAGTTGACGACGCTATTCATCTGAAGCAGCATCTTATCGCTATGAAAGTCTGGAATCTTTTGCTTTAGTTTGATCTTTCCAGCAGCCTGCAGGATTGGCATGACAGTCTTAACAAGTTCCGCAGCTGCAGTGTCCTTGATGAGTCCTATTAGGAGCAAGTTGTTTGTCCAAGCTCTTCTGGTTAGAGTTTGGACGAATATGAGAGTAAGAAAGTCAATATCATCTGCAGTTATCCAGATTTCTTGGCCTTTCTTCTTGAATCGAAGCGGATGTTCCCCTTGGGGATTGAAAATGTGCTCGGCTACGACAATAGCTGCCTCCAGAACGCGATCCCAGTACTTTGATACCCGATCCTTTAACCTGTAGTTCATGACTTGCTGAAAGATTTGGTGCTCGTTTTCCAGCTCGCCAAACTCCTTCTGGAGCTTTGAGAACCTGTTCTGATTTGCACCTAGTTTTCCTATCAGCTGTTGCAAGTTTAGTAGTTGACCATCAAACAGATGTTCAATGGCAGCATACTTGAGGAGATGGCTCCTCGGTGCTGGAATCTTCAAATCTCTATTTGGCAATAGCATTCTAGCTAGCTGTAGATCAAAGTTGTCGACTATTCCATTCTTAGTCTCCATTCCCTCCAAGACGCAGAGATGATCTTCGATCAGGTCTTTTGTGCTCCAGTTCAGATGGGCATGATCGCCAGCTAGCGTTCTGTCTAGAATGATTATCTTCAGTGTATCTCTTGCTGTTGTTGCTTTGAATGCCAAATAATACTCAGCAAGATGCATTAGAGCTCCTGGAAGCCTTTGAGGGTCTACCTCGACACCAGATTGCGTCTTTTGGCCGAATATGTTAGCAGCGTCTTCTTCTGAGATTGGTATAGCAGCAGACACGGAGAAATCTGCCCCGAGTTGCTTGGGTTCTCCAATAAGAATTTCATCCCGAAACCCGACCTTACCAGAATAACCGAATGCCCCGACATAGAACACCAACAGATCGAGTTGCTGATCTACAGAATCAGTTCCGTCGATGGCAAGATATTCAACTTCATCTCTTTTGAAAAAATTCATTGCCGTTGAACATGCATTGGGATAATGTACACCAAATCGTAAGAGTTGCTCGATCTCTTCTCTAGATTCTTCTAACCGAGCCAGCTTTGACTTGAAGGATTCCAAGAGGAAACGTGTAGAACTCTGAACCCCTTCTATGATGCGTGACTCTTGACTGTTCATTCAAATCAACTTATTATCATTAACCCGTTTCCGGGAGTGCTAAATAGGCTGCCAAACATATCAGCCGATTAATTTCCAATTACCTTAACGTGTTTGCTTATGTACCACATAAAGCAATCGAGGATCATAAGCTCGGTTCCAAGCTCCTTCTTAAGCTCATTCAACACCACATTAATTCTAAAATAAGTTTCACCTTGAGTAATCCCATGAGCTGAGGCCCTTCTCAAGAGCTCTAAGGTTTCCTTAGATCTGCCATTCCAGGCACCGTATCTATCCTGTCCGTCGCAAACACGGATTATTGCAGTGACAATATTTCTGCTTATACCCTGGATATACATCGAACCCACCAAAACACTATCTATTCTGGAGCGGATGTCAACAGATTCATCTAGAAGTGAGGTTATCAGCAGATGTAATTTTTCTGGATCGTGCAGAGCTGCTATACCAGTTCTGTAGAACGTTGTCCAAGATTTGTTGTTGCGGAAATAGAGAAAATCCTTGAAGACGTCCTTAATATTGTCTGGAGATTGTTTTGACACCTTGAATCGTTCTCTAAATTGCCTATAGGCCTGTTCTCTTTCTGCTAGCCAAGATTCCGTATCCTCAAACACTATTCACTCTCCACAACCGAAGTCTCTTTGATTATGAAATCCTTGGAAGAGTGTGAACATTGATGTCATTACGAGTCAATTCCAATGGTTCTATTTCTCGTGCCTGTCGGGGTAGATCGTACGTACGGATTATCTTTGGTCTGAAGAACTTTCCGCAATTGGAACAGAACTTTCTCCCCTGTCTTTGGGTGCCTGAAATCACCATTCCACAATTTTGACAATAGTATTCGGAATCCAATCCTGCCCGCAGACTATGCCCCTAATGAAAATAAAGCCTCGACTAGCGGGCTAATGGCAACTACAGATTGGATTAATGTGTAGTGGGAATACTCAGGGCTTTAACTTATTATAGATTTGGCAATTAGGCACTGTTAAGTTATCGGACGATAAGGATCGTCTCACGAACTCACGCAACCCGATAAGTTAACAGAACCGAACCATCCATTGAATTCTATATATACTAGGAAGATTAGCAGATCATAATGGCACGAAAGATACTCTCTCTGATTATTGTGACCATCCTAATAATGTCATCCCTAGCAGCATTATTTACAGTATTAGTTCCTGCAACTGCACAGCAGCAAGCTGCTGGTTCCATACCCTCTGGAGATAGAGCAGCAAGGAACTGGGAGTACGCAAACCATGATAGCTGGTCAAGCAATTACAGTCCTCAGAATGAGATTAACAAGGACAATGTGCAGTTTCTGGAAGTGAAGTGGCTTTTCCCGCATCCAACCGCAACCAGTGCCAGCCGGAGTTTCCCGCTCGGTGCGTCGGAAGGATCTATTATTCCCACGCTGATAGTTGATGGCACCGTTTACCATACTACCAATGTGAGGAACATATACGCTTTTGAGGGAACCACAGGAAAGACTCAATATACCTACTTTTGGGAATTCAATGTCACTAAAAACAATGCTGATCAGGCTGCAAGAGGACTTGCTGGCGTCTGTACCGGAGGCGGTGCCTCCAATCACATGATACACTATATTGACGGGCTACTGTACCAAGGAGTTACTGGTGGTTGGGTTAGTGCAGTGGATGCAAAAACTGGTAAGGAAGCCTACAGGTTTGGTAACATTTGTGCAGATATAGAAGGGGACATCTACAAATGGCCTGGAGCTGATGGTCCAGGGGGATGTGGAGGAGGAAACGCCCCACCAGTAGTCTATAGGAAGGAGAACATACTTCTCTTAGGAGTATGTGGTGCTGATAATAATCCAGGAGGTAGACCTTTTGTCGACGGATATGACCTCAAGGTAACTCCTCCAAAGAGGCTCTGGAGGACATATATGGCCCCGCCTGCACCTGAAGGCGATCCTGAATGGGCTATTAAAGCGTGTAATAATGCAAGAGTTGGTGGATGGTACTTCGACTATCCTCTATGGTACAAAGATCCTACAAAGATGGCAGTAAACTGTAAAGATGTGCCAAGAGAGAATCTAATTAACGACTGGGGAGTGCCAAAGTTCTGGGGCAATGCACCGGCATCCTTCTGGGGCCAATGGGCCGTAGATGAAGAAACTGGATTGTTTTATCTGGGCACAGGGAACGCAGGAGGAGGAAATGGCAATGCTACCTTCTGGACTCCTGGACCCAATTTGTACGCTGCAACAACCGTGGCCCTGGATGCAAAGACTGGACAGATAGTTTGGTGGAACCAAAATACAGTGAGAGATATGAAAGAGTCTGACAATTCATGGAATGTTGTGCTCGCAACTATAGGTGGAAAGAAGATGATAATAAAACACGGCACACAACAGTTCATTTGGGCTTATGATGCGGCCACAGGTGCACCCACATGGGTCTGGGAACCCTCTATTACTCGAACCAGGACAGGTTCTGATGGAGTAGTACGAGGGAGATCTGGATGCACTCCAAGCATAGGAGCAAATCCAGCTACACAGGATGGATTATGGAATGACGTTATGAGCCACTTTGATATGCAGGAGAAGAAGTGGTTCAACTATCCATCAACAGGAACATTCTGCTGGATACCAGAAAGACCTGGCGAATCTGACATTGCATTGGATACAAGTACAAACACTATATTCGTTCAGATCGGTCTTGGAACGGACAGCCTAGGTCATAAGGCTGCCAGATGTGATACTCGTGCAGACACTTGTGGCTCACTCGCCGCTCCGACTCCGTTACTCTCAACTAACCCCCAAAATGTGACCGTCTATGCTGTAGATGCTACAACTGGCAAGGAAAAGTGGAGCTTGTTCATACCAGGAGCGTCTGTAAGGGGAGGTACTATAGTTAGTGGAGGAGTTGTGTATGTCAACTCTGTAACAGGATACTACTATGCCATTGATGCAGCTACTGGAAAAGTTCTTCACAAGATATTCATAGGCGGAGCATCATTCTCTCAAGCATCGATTGGAAAGACATCTATCGGAAAGTCTGTTCTCTTTCTGAAGAGCGGTGGTACTGCGGGCTTGGGACCCTACCTCCTTGGTGCTGCCTCTGGGGCTATCCCAGGTGCGCTACTAGTGTATGGTCTCCCAGATAAACTCCCAGAGCCTCAGGTAATTACAAAGGAAGTCATCAAAGAGGTACCAAAGGAAGTCATTAGGGAAGTACCTAAAGAAGTGATCAAAGAAGTAACTGTAGAAACTGTCAGTCCAATATCCTATGCAGCTATAGGAATAAGCGTTATCATCCTAGTAATAGCTGGAGTGCTATTTACTAGAAGGAAGAAAGCATAAACTCTTAGGTAAAGAGTCAGAGCTAGAAGTGGATGCAAAAATCTACTCAAAACTGAAACCGCATCTACTGCATGCTCGGCTCTGTTAACTTGTCCGGCTACGTGAGTTTGTGAGACGATCTATCATTACCCCATGCCTAAGTGCTAGTTTTTAGCTGGTTTATTAAGAACATACCATCTATAACAACAGTTAGAAAATGCTCAAAAGACAAAGCAAAGGAATGCAAAAATCATTATCCAAGAAACGCTCTAAAACTAGAGATAGCAGAGCAAAAAAGCAGAGTGAGTCAGGACAACACAATCCGGCATAATGATACATCAATAGCTCATTCCGACTAAACCTACCCGATGATGTAGTATAGCACCCAAACATCTGCATTTTCCAACGGTGGGAGGGCGCCCAAAATGTATTTCATACTCTAGTACCGATTGCGATCAGTGGTCAAGTTGAGCATATATTCTGAATATTGCCTCATTGGTTATATCGGCGTACTGGTTGTAACGGCTGTTAAGCCATCAGGTAATGATAGATAGTTTCAAGAATTCACGTAGCCCGACAAGTTAACAGAACCTGGTTGTATCATATCATGCCAGTATTGACAGCCACACCCAAAAGCTAGCAACCGCAGGGAAAACACTACCAGATTCCAAACATCTTTGCGTTTGAGTGACATAAACATCTACACTTAGCAGAGTCACACTGGAAATGCTCTGTGTAGTAACACTGTGAGGAGAGAATCCTAGTAAAGGTTACGGTATTGGCTGAAACGACTTTCATTATTGTCTTCCTAAGTTAGTGGTAGGTGTTGAGAGTTCGTTTTCATTGGTTTAAGATAATCCTGAATTAAACTGTCTAACGTATTCGGGATTTGTGATATTGTCTCTTCCCCATTAGTTTTCAGATAATTCATTCGCTGATGGTAACGCATATTACTTTATATATAGATATATCTATGATAAATGATTAAATATTACATTTAACCACACTGTAATAGATTGAGTTTATCCAGCAAGAACCCCTCCATACCTACGGTAGTAGCGTCCATAATAACACACAACCAAGCTGTCTACACGTGTCTAAAGCAGAAAATAATCAACTATCACGCTCTGGCTGCAAATATCAAATCCGAGGTTGAGAAACTAGCAGGAAGGCCTACAAGCGTAAACACAATAGTGGTCGCAATTATGAGGTTTTCTAATACGATAACTGAAGTAGGAAAGGCTGAACCATTGCTCATTCTAAGGGAAGCCCGAATAACGTTGGTTAGTGACGTGGTAGATGTAACTATTAAGGCCAAGAAACCTGAATTATTTCACATCGTAAAGAAACTAGCTGAGTTATCATCGAATCTAAGCGAACCTATTCATTTATTCCAGCTTTCAAACTCAATCAAACTGATTGCAGACGAAAAGGAATACAACTCTTCTATTCGTTCATCTCTCGATAGGTTACAGATTGCAAGGGAGACAACCGAGTTGTCAAGACTGGCCATTTATCTTTCTCCCGCTGCAGAGATGACACCTGAGTTCGGGCTTTTCCTCACCGAACTGCTCTACCGCCATGGAATAAACATCCGTCATACGTATATCGGAGAAGAAACAGTCCTTATTCTTGGTAGAGCTGACGGCCCGAGAGCCTGCGAGGTCTTGCGAGAGGAGATAGACAAAAGCAGAACAGATTCGATTGAAGAAGGTATCAAAGCCTAGTCTAGAGAGCTTTAGGACCAATGTATCTATATAGTACGTAATACGTATTACAGCCAGGTAATAAAATAATGAGTACTAACGAGCAGGAAATAATATCCAAAAAAACAGGCACCATTGGTAGCGAGATTAAGGAATTAGTCGTTCGAATCAAGACTAGATTCCAAGGCAAAAAGTAGAGGGGCCGGTGAAAACAAATGTCAGAGGTATCTTACGGAAGGACAGAGAGTGGACAGCAAGTTCTCATCTTGAAGGAAGGAACATCACGAAGTCGTGGAAAACAAGCTCAAAGCAACAACATCCTTGCTGCTAAGCTGATTGCCAATATTGTTAAGTCGTCCCTCGGTCCCAGAGGCATGGATAAAATGCTTGTAGATAGCATGGGCGATGTTACGATAACCAATGATGGAGCCACCATACTAAAGGAGATTGATGTGCAGCATCCAGCTGCAAAGATGCTGGTAGAGATAGCGAAGACTACTGACAATGAAGTAGGCGATGGAACAACTTCAGCAGTGGTTCTGACCGGAGCTCTACTTGCTAACGCGCAAGAGCTAATAGACAAAGGCGTGCATCCGACGGTAATCGTTGTCGGTTACAAGAAGGCTGCAGCTCAGGCACGAAAAATATTGCATGAAATAGCGATCAAAGTTCAACCGACCAATGTTGTAATATTGACTAAGGTTGCAAGGACTACCATGGCATCGAAGCTCGTCTCAAATGACAGCGAAGCTTTGGCCAATCTCCTAGTTGAGGCACTTTGATGATGGGAAATACAAAGTCGACATAGACAACGTGAAGGTTGAGAAAAAGGCAGGTGGTTCGCTAAAAGATACCCGGCTCGTGAAAGGGATCATTCTAGACAAGGAAGTGGTGCATTCAGGTATGCCTAAACGTGTAGAGAAAGCAAATATTGCGCTGGTGAACTCCTCGCTTGAAATCGAAAAGACAGAGTTCGATGCAAAAATCAACATCAACAATCCGGGGGAAATTAAACTGTTCCTTGATGAAGAGAACAAGATGTTGAAGGAGATGGTGGAAAAGGTATCTGCCTCAGGGGCAAACGTTCTCGTCTGCCAGAAG